>JAJYXW010000168.1 GCA_021801525.1 Actinomycetes bacterium | reverse complement strand
GGAAGATCTGCCCGTGCGCGGGCTTGTAGAAGTCCTCTGCCGAGGTCCGCTCGAGCGCGTCCGCTATCGCATCGCGGCTCAGCAGCATCGCACCGAGAAGCGACTCTTCCGCCTCGATGTTGTGAGGAGGCACGCGCCCGCTCACGGGCTGCAGCCGGCGAGGCCTGGGGCTGTCGAGCGCTTGTGTCATCACTCACACACCATGGGCCAAGAGGCCTGTGCAGCGATAGGACAACAACTTGCGTATTTCCCTGTGGATCACCACGGCCAGCGGTGGACAACCCGGCTGATCTGTGGACGAGGCGGTGGACGAAGGCGCCGACGAAATGACGCGGGGCTCTGGAGAGCTGTACCGGCTAGTGCCAAGAGCCCCGGGTGGACTCAACTCGACGCGGGTGGCTGGTACCGCGAGGTTCACGCAAGCACAGGGCACCTGCCCAACATGCCACGAGGGTGTAACACCGGTGCCTCTCCGGCGGGGGCCAGGAGGGGCTCCGACAAGCCGAGCTATCGGGAGCTCAGGAAGCGGCGGCGACCACCTCTACCCGCAGCTCCGCCTCCAAGTCGGCAAAGAGCCTGACGGAGACGACGTGGGTGCCGAGCGACTTTATCGGCTCGTCCAACGCGATCTTTCGCCGGTCCACCACGGCTCCCGTCTGTGCGGCTACGGCCTCCGCCAGGTCGGCGGCCGTCACGGAGCCGAAAAGGCGGCCTTGTGCACCTGCACGGGCCGGGATCGTCACGGTCGCAGCCTGGAGCACCGACGCCACGTTCGCAGCCGACTCCCGGTCCTTCGCCTCGCGCAGGTCGCGGGCGCGCCTCATGGACGCAGCTTGGGCTTCCATCCGTTCGCTCGACTCGATCGCCAACCCGCCCGGCAGCAGGTAGTTGCGCGCGAACCCCTTCGCGACATCTACCACGTCGCCTCGGCGACCCACCCCGCTCACGTCCTCACGCAGCACCAGCCTCACCGCGCCACTCCTTCTTCCTCGTCGGCGCTCTCTACATCACCAAGGCCGAGCGTGCCGTCGGGCTCGTCCCCGGCACTGCCATATGGGTGGGCACCGCTCTCGGTCGCGAACCCCGCTCCATCCCCTGGCTCGGCCGCAGCCGCGACATCCCGACCGCTACTTCCGACATCCGCGGCGGCGACATCCGCGGCGGCATCGTCGTTCGAGCGCCTCCCCGGCACGAAGTCCGGGTCGCGCGAAGCGTTGGGGGCGCCTGATCCGCGTGAGTATCCGTTGGTGGTGCCACGGGGTCGGCCAGCGCCGCGCTCGGTGACAGTGCGCTGTGCATAGGGTAGGAGCACCAGCTCACGTGCAGTCTTGATGGCCAGGGCTACAGCCCTCTGGTGCTGGGCACAGTTACCGCTCACGCGCCGCGAGCGAATCTTGCCTCGATCGCTCACGTACTTGCGCAGCATGTTGACGTCCTTGTAGTCGACCCAGTCCACCTTGTCGCGACACAGAGCGCAGGGCTTCTTCTTCGTACGCCGGGCAGCCTCCCGCTGGCTTCGGCGGCTGTTCCCACGGTCGTTGTTGCGTGCCATTTCAGAAAGGCTCCTCGTCGTATCCATAGCCGCCTGCTCCCGCGGAAGGAGCGGGGCCCCCCGAAGGCGCCGGCTCCTTCTGCGCCAAAGGGGCCCCCCGGTCCCTGGCCTGGTAGCCCGACCTGGAGACCTGTGCCGGCTCGGACGGTCCACGGCGCTCGTTCTTGGTCACCTGAGCGGTCGCCCACCTGAGGCTCGGACCGAGCTCGTCAGCCACCACTTCAACCTTCGAGCGCTTGTCCCCCTCGGGCGTCTCCCACGAGCGCTGCTCCAGGCGCCCGGTCACTATCACCCTGGCACCGCGCGCCAGGCTCTCGGCAGCGTTCTCGGCCATCTCGCGCCAGCAGACAACGTCGAAGAACGAAGTCGCCTCCTCCCACTCCTGGGTCTGGCGGTTCTGCCAGCGACGGTTTACCGCCAACCCGAAGGTGGACGTCGCCTGTCCGGTCGCTGTGAAACGAAGCTCGGGATCACGCGTGACGTTTCCCACCAGGACCACGGTATTGCCATTAGACATGATGAATCCTCCGCTCCTATGTCACTCGTCCGGAGGGGCCTGCACCCCTGCTCCCTCGACCTCTACAGCCTCACCGGCATCTGCTGACCCGGGCATGGCGTCCTCGGCCGGCAGCGATGGCGCCCCTGGCGCCCCTCGATCGGTCGTGAGGGTCGGCGCGGCGCGAGACCCTGCCGGTCCAGGACGACCTTGCGACGCGAAAGTGCCGGGTGACCTGCGCCTTGGCCCGCGGTCATCGGGCCCGGACCTGCTAGGACGGGCGAAATCTGCCGGTGGGCCCGCGGGGGCCCTGCCGACCACCTTGTCCGGCACCCGGACGACCTTGTGCCGGAGCACCTCGTCCGCCAGTATGAGCATGCGATCGAGCTCCGCGGGCAACGAGGGTTCAGCGGTGAACTCGAGCAGGACGTAGTAGCCCTCGCGGTGCTCGTCCAGCTCGTACGCGAGCGGGCGCTTGCCCCAACGTGTGAGCTGCCCCGGGGTTCCGCCGCCGGCCCTCACCGCTTCGTTCACGCGACCGAGCACCGCCGACATCGCCGGCTCCTCGACGCTCGTGTCGAAGATGATCATCGTCTCGTAAGGCCGCACTTGCGGCTCACCTCCCTCAGGACCCGGCGGCTCCTGCCGGGGCCCCGGTTTCCGGAGCAGGGCTATGTACCTGATGACTGGCCATCTGATGACTGGCCATCTGATCGCTGGGTATGTGATCGCTGGGTATGTGATCGCTGGCAACTGGACAGCAGCCAGTAGCGTGGCGCTCTCCGGCACAGCCGGCCCGCCATCGCGTCAACATGGTAGCCGAAACCGAAGCCCTCATGGTGCTTCCGGGAGATGGTAGGTCTCCGCGTCGGCGGGAAAGCTCCCCGCACGCACGTCGGAAGCCCAGGAGGAGATAGCTTGAACCGCCACATCGGCGAGGTCGGCGTAGCGGCGCACGAACTTGGGCGCCTTGGCTTCACTGAGGCCAAGAAGGTCGTGGAAGACGAGAACCTGACCGTCGCAGGCCGCGCCGGCTCCAATCCCTATGGTCGGCACCTCCAAGGTGGCGGTGACCCGGGCTGCGACGACATCGGGCACTGCCTCGAGGACGACCGCGAAGCAACCGGCACCGGCCAGCGCCTTCGCGTCCTCGACCAGTTCCTCGGCCGCTTCGCGCCGGCGCGCCTGCACTCTGTAGCCCCCCATGGCATGCACCGACTGCGGGGTGAGCCCGAGATGTCCCATCACCGGGATCTCGGCGCCGATCAGCGCCTCCACGACGCCCAGGCGGCGACGCCCTCCCTCGAGCTTCACGGCCTCCGCGCCTGCCCTGATAAGCCTTGCCGCGTTGGAGAGCGAGTCCTCGACGGTGAGGTGGTAGCTCATCCACGGCATATCGGCCACCAGCAGCGCACGTGGCCGGGCCCGGGCCACGGCTGCCACGTGATGCTCCATGTCCGAAACCCCCACCTGAAGAGTGTCGTCGAAACCGAGCACCACGTTGGCTAGCGAGTCGCCGACCAGGAGCAGGTCGACGCCTGCGTGGTCCGCGATCCGCGCGCTCGGGTAGTCGTAGGCGGTGATCATGACCAGCGGATCGCTTCCGGCCGATCGCTTCCGGGCGCGTATTTCGGGGACACCCTGGCGCGGCGCCGGTTGCAGCGGATGGGCGCGATCAGGCATGGAAGCCTCCTCTCGCAGCGCTATCGCAGCGCTGTCTCGTCGTAGCCACCCGTGGCGTCCGGCGCATATGGCTGCCGGCGCTGGTGGAACGGGCCGCTGGCGCCGGGCCGTCCGGCTTCGCGGAACCCGAACCCAGCGTAGCGCCGCAGACATGGGCACGCGGATGGTCGGTTTGTCCCCAGCCAAGGGCTGGGGTAACCTGCGGGCACCGGATGAGGCTCCGGCGGGCAGGCGCCCGAACCGCCAAGTCGAGCCGCTGGCTGTAGCGATCGGCGAGGATAATGGCCTCTACGCAGCTTCGTACCTGCGTGGAGACCGACGTGACCCGACATGGTGAGCTATCGCCCTTTGCCATCCAGGCGCTCCAGGTCCTGACGATCCTGGTGTTCGCGCCGCTCGTCAGCGGCGTCACCTCCCACGTCGAGGCCCGCCTGCAGGGCCGGCGCGGGCCAAGGATCCTCCAGCCGTACTACGACCTTCGGAAGCTCTTCGCCAAGGAGAACCTGCTGCCGGAAGAGGCAAGCTTCGTGTTCCTCGCCGGGCCGATCGTCGCCTTCGCGAGCTACCTGACAGTCCCGATGCTCATCCCCGTGCTCACCACCTTCGGCCTGCCACTCGGCTACATGGGCGACATCCTCGGCGGTGGGCTCATCCTCGCGCTCGGAGGGTTCGCCGTCGCCCTGGCCGCCACCGAGAGCAGGGGGCCCTACGCACAGATCGGCGCCAGCCGCGCCATGACCTTCGGTGCGCTCATCGAGCCCACCGTTCTCTTCGTCGTCTTCGCGGTAGCCGTCATAACGGCCACGGACCTGCCGTACGCGATGGCAGCTACCATAAGGTCCTCGACCGCGGAGCTCGTGAGCCCCGCTCACGTACTCGCAGGGGTCGCGTTCTTCCTCGTGGTGCTGGCCGATACCGGCCGCATCCCCGTGGAAACCCACAGTGGCACTCTCGAGTTCGGGATGATCGACGAAGGCCGTGCGCTCGAGCACTCGGGACCGGCGCTGGCGCTCGTCACCTGGGGTTCGGCGATGAAGCAGCTCATCCTCTACACGATCCTCATCGACGTGTTCGTGGCGCCATGGGGCCTGGCCGGGAGCGCCGCGCCGGGAGCTGTCCTGCTCGCGATCCCGGCCCTGGTCGCCAAGGCGATAGGCGTCGGCGTGCTGTTCGCGTTGATAGACAACTCGTTCTCGAAGCTGCGCCTCTTCAAGATCACCGAGTTCATAGCCGGCGCGTTCTCCCTTGCCGTGCTGGCAGTGTTCATCCTCTACATAGGAGGCAGCAGATGAGACGACAAGGGCTGGCCAGCCCGCGACGGGTAAGGCAGCGTTGATGCCTGCCGCACCCACCCCATTCGCAGGCGTGGCAGACGTCGCTGCGGTCCTCGTGCTGCTGACCGAGCTCGCGATGCTCCGCGCCCCCCTTCTGCGCTCGCAGGTCCGCTTGTACGCCTTGCAGTCGCTGGTGGTCACCGCCCTGGCGGTGGTTACGGCCAGCACACATCATCTCGGCGATCTCTACGTTCTCGCGGCAATCTCGTTCGTGCTGAAGGTGGTGCTGGTGCCGGCCATCGTCCTGCGGCTCCTCGGCGAGATCGACGCCGACCTTGCGGGCAGTCACTCGCTCGGCGTCGCGAGCATGGTCCTCCTCGCCATCGCCGTCTCGGTGTTCGGGTTCTTCACACTCGGCTCCCTCCCCGTGCGAGGCTCCCCGCTCCCGGCAGGGGCACTGGGGATTGCCGGCGCGGTGGTGCTGGTCGCCTTCGTGCTCGTGGCGCTGAGAACCGACGTGGTGTCGCAAGCTGTCGGGTTCTTCTCGCTCGAGAACGGGATCTCGCTCGCGAGCATGGTCGTGGCGCCGAAGCTTCCCGTCATCATCGAGGCGGCTTTCCTCTTCGACCTCCTCGTGGCAGTGGTGGTCTTCGCGGTGCTCATGCGGGTGCACCACGCACGCGCTCAGACGCTTTCCACCAGCGTGATAGATCGGCTGAAGGGCTAGGGAGGCGCGCCGTGGGAGCCGTTCTCGTAGCCATCGCGCTCGGCGGTCTCGTCGCGGGAGCCGCGTGCTGGTGGTCGGGCGCCCGCCTGGCCAAGGTACTGAGCGCCGTGGCCTCGGTAGGTACCTTCGCGCTGGCGCTCTCGCTCGTACCTGCGGTCGCGGCGCACGGCAAAGTGACGGTTGGCGGATTGTTCCGGGTCGATCCCCTCGCTCTCGTGTTCCTACTGGCAGCTAGCTTCGTCTACGCCGCGAGCACGATATTCTCGCTCGGCTACCTGGGCCCGGTGAAGGGCGCAGGAGCCGTCGCAGAAGAGGAGGGCGCCTCCGTTCACGTGGCGCCAGGCGCTGCAGCGAGCAGGCGCTACTCCTCGCGCTTCTTCGCCGGGCTCAACTTGTTCGGATGGGCCATGGCGGTAGCCGTGATGGCGGACAACCTGGCGCTGCTCTGGGTGGCGATCGAGGTGACCACAATCGTCTCGGCACTGCTGGTCGCGATCGACGGCACGGACGAAGCCGCCGAGGCTTCGTGGAAGTACGTCCTCCTCGCATCGCTCGGCCTCGGCATAGCGCTCTTCGCCACAATCCTCGTCTACGACGCAGGCAGCGCCGTGTTCGGGCCCGTCTACTCCCTCTCGTACACCAAGCTGCTGACAGGTGCGGCACACTTCCCCGCGACGGTCGTCCGTCTCTCCTACGTACTCGCGGTGCTCGGGTTCGGCACGAAGATGGGGCTGTTCCCGGTACATACCTGGCTCCCCGACGCCCACTCCGAGGCGCCTACACCTGTCTCCGCGATGCTGTCGGGGGCGCTCCTCGCCGTCTGCTTCTACGCGATACTCCGGTACTTCCAGATCGCAGAGCGCACGCTCGGACCCGGCTTTCCCCGCAAGGTGCTGCTCGGGTTCGGAGTCGCCTCACTGCTGCTCGCCGCCTTCTCGCTGCTCGCCCAGCGCGACGTGAAGCGGATGTTCGCCTATTCGAGCGTCGAGCACATGGGCGTGCTCGCGATCGGCGCCAGCTTCGCCGCGCCAATAGCCCTGGTCGGGGTGCTGCTGCACGTCCTCTCCCACGCTGCGGCAAAGGCAACCGCCTTCTTCGGCGCCGGCTCCGTGCTCCGCAAGTACGCCACCAAGGACCTCGCTCGCGTGAAGGGAGCCGTGGGCCTCCTCCCCCTCAGCGGCCCGATGCTGGTGCTCGCGGTGCTGGCTCTGAGCGCCCTTCCTCCCTTCGGGATCTTCAGGAGCGAGCTCCTCATCGTCGCGGGAGGGCTGTCCTCGGGGGGGGACGTTGCGGGAGCGGTCTTGATCGTGCTGGTGACCGTCGCGTTCTTGGGGATCACTTGGATCTCCGTGCACGCGATGCTCACGCCCTCTCCGGCGCCAGAGCCCGCTCATCTGCCCGGCGCTCTGCCCCGCGCCCTCCCCGGTACGCCACCAGGTACGCTGCCCGGTGCGCCACCAGGTGCGCTGCCCCATACACCGGCCGGTGCTCCCGTGCGCGGCGAGACGAGCAGGTGGATCGTCTTGTCCATGGCGGTCGGCCTTGTCGCCCTCGTGATTCTCGGCGTGCACGTCCCGGGCGACCTGAGCCAACTCCTCACTCGGGCCGCCGCGGAGCTCAGGGTGCCGCGGTGAGCGACCTGTCTAGCGACGGAGCGACCTCCCGAGAGCTCCCGCTCGAGGACCTCGCGGCGGCTATCGGCGCGGCGGTCAGAGGGGGGATGCGCTTCGCGGGCTTGTTCGCCATCCCCGAGCCTCCAGGCGGGACCCGGCTGCGAGCCATGCTCGCAGAGCCAGGAGGGCTGCCCTCCATCGACGCCCTGGTCCCGCCGGGCCACCATTCCTATCCTGCGATCACACCATCCGTGCCGGCAGCTGCCTGGTACGAGCGGGAGATCCGCGACCTCTACGGGCTGCACCCTAGCGACCATCCCCGTCCCGACCCGCTGGTGCTCCCGCGGCCTGCCGACTACCCACCTCCGCGACCCGGCGCAGGGGAAGCCCTGCCGCCTCTCACCGTCGACAGCTCCCCGCTGCCGGCCCACCTGGTAGGCCCGGGTGTCTTCACCATCGCGTACGGTCCTGTGCGCTCTGGAGTATTCGAGTCCGTCGAGTACCTGGTCGAAACCCCAGGCGAGGAGATTCCTCACCTGCGAAGCCGCGTCTACCACAAGCACCGTGGTATGGAACGACGCTTCGAGGGCATGCCGCCGGAGGACGGCGTCTTGATGGCCGAGCGCGCCGAAGGTGTTGCCTCGGTAGCCCACGCGACGGCCTTCTGCCAAGCGGTGGAGGATATCGCAGGCGTGTCGATCCCCAGGCAGGCGGCACTCGTGAGATCTCTTCACGGTGAGCTAGAGCGTGTGGCCAATCACCTCGACTCGGTGCTGCGCCATACCGAAGCCGCAGGTCAAGCAGTTGCTTACTCGAGGATGAGCTACCACAAGGAACGCGTGATGCGCCTGCGCGCAGACTTGTGCTCGCATCGCTTCGGGCGCGGAGTCGTCCTCCCGGGGGGCGTCTCCGGGCCGCCGCTGCTCCGGCCAGGCGAGCTCGAGGGAGCGATCGGCGAGCTGGAGGGAGCACTTCGCCGCGATCTCGAGCTGCTCATGTCCACACCGTCGTTCCTCGACCGCCTTCGGGGAACAGGGGTCATACGCGTGGAGAAGGCCGCTGCCCACGGAGCGCTCGGACCCGTGGGCCGGGGGTCGGGACAAGCTGAGGACGTGCGGAGATCACGGCCTTACGCCGCTTACGCAGAGCTCCCATTGCGGACGCACCACCGCGACGAGGGTGACGTGTTGGCCCGCCAGCACGTCCGCGTGGAGGAGATCTTCTCGGCTCTCGACCTCGCTCGCCACGCTGCCTGGGCGCTCGAAGATGCCGGCGAGCCTCCTGACGGAGCTTGGGCATCCCCCGTGGACCCCGAGGCGAGCGGGGAATCCACCGGCTGGGCAGAGGCGCCCCAAGGAGAGGTCCTCTACCTCGTCCGCCTGCACCAGGGCCGGCTCTCACGGGCAAAGCCGCGATCTGCCTCCTTCCACAACTTCGCCCTGTTCCCGGACGCGTTCCCGAAGGACATCCTCACTGACTTCGCCTTCATCGAGGCGAGCTTCGGAATATCAATAGCGGGGGTGGCGGGCTGATGCCGTGGATATCACGGGGACTGCGCGGTGGCATCCTCACCAGCCGCTACCCGGCACAAGCTGACGGCTACGGCGAGAGGTGGGCGGGAACAATCCGCCTCCGGCACGCCGGGGGCGGGGAGGCGCGTGACTCGACCGGCCTGGCTGTGGCCTGCCCTACTCAGGCGATTGCCGTAACCGGGGATGGGCTCGAGCTCGACCGCGGGCGCTGTGTCGTGTGCGGGCGCTGCGTGACCCTCAGGCCCGATCTCGTCGAGCTCGATCATGCGACAGAGGTCGGCTCGCTGGCAAGGGGCGACCTCGTCGTGTCGACCGGCGAACAGGGCGACGAGGATGCCTGCGCTCCTTTGGGCGCGCCGGGGGCGGCACCGGGCTCGCTCCCCGGGGACGACCTTGCACGCCTGCGAGCAAGCTTGGAGCTGCGCACCAGGGCGCTCAGGCGCTCCGTCCACGTGCGCCATGTCGACGCGGGCTCCGACGGCTCCGAAGAGTGGGAGATAGCGGCCCTGACGAACCCCGTGTACGACGTGCAACGGCTCGGCATCTTCTTCACCGCGTCCCCAAAACACGCTGACGTGCTCCTCGTGACGGGGGCCGCGACCGCCGGAATGATCGGCCCCCTGCGCCAGACCTACGAAGCCATGCCCTCCCCCAAGGTGGTGATAGCAGCGGGGACCGACGCCGTGAGCGGGGGGCTGCTCGCAGGCGGGTACGCCACGGATGGGGGAATCGGGTCGATCCTGCCCGTGGATGTCTGGATACCCGGGTCACCCCCGAGCCCATTCAGCCTGCTCCACGGCATCCTGCTCGCGGTCTGCCTGCTGCCCGCTGCTCCCGGGCGCAACCGCAGCCACGACACCCGGCCGGCCTTGGTACCCCACCAACCAGGAGACCCCTCCGCGACGCAGGGGAGTCCTTCGTGAGCGCGGACCTGCTGCTCGCCGGGCTCGCCGCAGCCCTCCTCGGGGGTGCCACCGACCTCCTCGCCGGCCCGTCCGGCCGCGGGGGGCGGCACCTGGCGCTTCTCCCCTACGCGGCCGCCCTCGTCGCGAGTGCCTGCGCTTTCGCAGCGGGTGTCCACGCTCTATCGAGCGCGCCCCGCGACATAGCGCTCGGCCACCTGTTCGGCGTCGGGAGAACCTCCCTCAGGATCGGGCACCTCGCGGGCCTGTTCCTCACCTTGCTGTTCGGGATTGCGGTAGCCGTCTCGGCATGCTTCATCTCGTGGGCCAGAAGGCCATCCACGGTGCTGTCCCGGGGCTTGGCAAGTGGCTACCTCCTGCTCCTCGTGTCCACCGCCACCGTCCTCGTCGCAGGCGACACGTTCACCTTCTTGTTCGCGTGGGAATCGTTGACGCTCAGCTTCTTCCTCCTCACATCCTCAGGCAGGAAGGACGCCCGCCAGGCCTCCGCCAGCTGGGCGACACTCGGGTTCGGGAAAATCGGCGGAGCTGCCCTGCTGCTCGGCTTCCTCCTACTGGCTGGCCAAAGCGGCCACTTCACCATCGCCGCTTGGCATCAGGTGCCTCCGGGGGCTCTCCACAGCGCGGCCTACGTCCTGATCGTGATCGGCTTCGGCGCGAAGTTCGGCCTCGTGCCCCTGCAAGGCTGGATACCGGTCGGCTACCCGGCCGCGCCCGGGCCGGCGCGAGCAGCCATGGCAGGCATCGCGGCAAACGTCGGCGTGTACGGCCTCTGGCGCTTCCTCGGGGTTCTCGGGGCACCTCCCGCATGGCTCGCCGTCGCGGTCCTGCTCCTCGGGGGGCTCACCGCTCTCCTCGGCATCGCCTTTGCCGGCGTCCAGGCAAACCTGAGCCGGGTGATCGCGTACTCGAGCGTCGAGAACGGAGGGATAATCCTCACCGCTTATGGCGTCGCGCTCGCGGGCGCGTCCGTTGGGTCGGTGGAGCTCGAGGCCATCGGCCTGCTCGCGGCCACCCTCCACACCGTCGCGCACGCCATGGCAAAGTCCGCTCTGTTCACCTCGTCCGCCAACATGGAGGCTGCTTCGGGCAGCGACCACCTCGAGGCGCTCCGCGGGAGCGGACGCGACCTTCCGCTGAGCGGGGCGACCTTTGCGGTGGGAGCGATCGCCCTGGCAGCCTTGCCGCCGACGGTGGGCTTCGTGTCGGAGTGGTTCGTCTTCGAGGCCCTGATGCAGCAGTTCCGCCTGCACGGTCTCGCCATCCGACTCGCCATGGCCGGAGCCGGTGCAATGGTGGCGCTCACGTCGGGCCTGGCGGCGCTCGCGTTCCTCAGAGTGATCGCCTTCGTGGTGCTCGGCAGGCGACCGGTTCACCACCCGCCGGGGGCGCCGGACCTCTACGGGGCAGCATCGCCTCGCCCGGCACCGGAGCGCTCGCTCGAGGCCGGCCTCCTCGGGCGGATCGGCCTTGCGATGCTGGCCGTCGCCTGTCTCGCCGTGGCTGCCCTCACGCCATGGGAGATCCGCCTGATATCGACCGGTCTGTCTTCACTAGTACCGGGGGCGACGATCCGCCAGGCGCTGGCATCGCCCTGGGTGCTGCAACCGATCTTCCCCCACTTCTCCATCCTCTCGCCGTCATGGCTGTGGATAGCCATGCCCCTCGCCTTCGCGCTCGTGGCCGCCGCGGCTGCCGTCTTGTCGCAGGGGCGCTACTTCCGTCCCCGGCGTGTCCCTGCCTGGCGCTCCGCCACGGCGGGCATTGCCGGGCCTTCCTCCTACAGCGCATTCGCCTTTGCCAACCCGCTTCGCAACGTGCTCGCCAACGTTCTCGGCACGCGGCGCGAGGTCGAGCTGCTCGAGCGGCCCGAAGCCCACGGCGAGGACGTCGCAGCGCATGTCGAGTACCGGTCGCGAGTGATAGAGCCGGTGGAAACCTGGATCTACGAGCCGGCGCGGCGTGCCGCCCTCGCCACAGCCCGGCTCGTGAGGCGCCTCCAATCAGGGCGGCTCGACGCGTACGTCGGGTACATGGCCATCACACTCGTCGCCCTCCTGGCACTGGTGGCAGCGCTGCGCTGAGAGCGCGGCACCTGGCCCGGGCCGGCCGGCTGGCGCATGGCGCATGGCGCATGGCGCATGGCGCATGGCTTGCTGGGCCTCTCAGGTGAACCAGAGCCCGAGGCAGAAGAGCGTCTGCGCAAGTGCGCCGAGCACTACCGAAACCGCGAGCAGCAGCGCCCAGACCTCGGAGCGCCGAAGCAGGCCTGCGGCAAGGTAGAGGGGGACCAGCACGCCGAGATGCCTGGCCAGAGCTTCCGGCGACACTCCGCCTGCGGTCGCGTCGCTCACGTTGAACACCAGGGCTACTCCTGCGAAGCAAAGCCCCGGCAGCATCGGCGAGCGCCAACGCCGGTTGCGCGCCACGTGGACGACGAGCGCCACGAGGGCGACCGTGGCGAGAACGGTGACGACGTCGTCGATCCCGTCCGTCACCACCCAGTTCCCCTCCCGGGCAGCGGTGAAGAGCGGGTGGCCCTCGAGCACGGATGTCACTGACCACACCAAGCCGTGGAACGGATAGGTCAGGCGGCGGTCCCAGTACTTCTGAGCCGTCACGAACGCTATGGGCTCGTGGAACGCTACCTGGAGGTAGGCCATGTAGCCGATGACGCCGAGCTCGCTGATTACGCCGAGGGAGGCCAGGCGCGCCAAGCGGCGTCGGGCGTCGGGGTCCTGAAGGACACCGATCCCTACTGCGATGGCGAAGAGGACGCCGAGAGGAGCGATGCCTGACGCGAGGCCGGAGAGGACAGCCGCAAGCAGGTAGCGCCTGCGCGACACGTTGACGAGCACGAGCGCGAGGAGCAGCATCTCGATCGGCTCGGGGTAGGCGGAGAAGAACACGAACGACGCCGGCGACCAGATGGCCAGCAGCACCACGGGCTGCCAGCGCTCGAGCCCCAGGCAGTCCCGAGCCAGGACGACCAGGCTGGCAACGAGGACTAGCGTGGCCGACCAGGTGATGAGCACCGAGGCGTCCGCGTAGTCGAGGCCTGTGAGCGCGTGGACGCCCCTGATGAACAGCGGGAACAGTGGGAAGTAGGCGAACTTCGCCGGATCGGTGTAGCCGTGTGCCGCCACCCACAGGTACTCGACGGAGTCCCAGTGGAAGAGGCTGAGGAACACCGACCTGGTGCCAGGGTCCAACGCAGTCGCGAAGGTCGAGGGCGGGCGCAACGCGCGCACGGCAAAGTACCCGACGGCGATAGCGACGAGGAAGCGAGAGCCCCAGATCGTGCCGGTGGCAAACCACGTCCGGCGGATCGAACGGCCCGAAAGAACACCGGTGCGGCGGACCGAATCTTCCGCTTCCACGCTTGCCAGCTCCTTGTCCGGGTTGACCAACACGTGATCGTACCAAGGGGCCCCTCGAGCTCCCCGGCATCCGGTGCTGGCTTCGTTCGCTCCTCTCAGTGCCCCGACACCAAGAACGCCACGACGAGCACGATCAGGATGTAGAGCAAGTACATGTTCACGTCGCCTGACTGGATCGGCTGCAGGACGCGAGCGAGCCACTCGAGGGCCCGCAGCGCGGGACGGTACAGGTAGGCCTCGAAGAGCGGGAAGACCTTGCTGCGGTAGTGGACGGGTCCGGAGCGTCCAGCCGGATCGTCCGAGGCACGGTCTATGTGCACATCCGGGCGGTAGAACCGATCGAAGGTCACCCGCACCGGGTTGGCGAAGGTCGATCCGGTGTACTGCATCCTCGCCTTGAACGCGACGATGCCCCCGTCCCACACGGGGACGCGCCTCGATTCTCCACGGGGCCTCGAGAGGAGGTAGATCCCCGCCGGAACAGCCGTCACGGCCACCAGGAACACCGCAAGGTAGGTGGGTGAGAAGGCAGAAAAGTTCGTGTGCGCGGGGATCACGGTCAGATTCCCTACTAGCAGCACCGGCCGGAGCTCGACTCCCGTGACGCTCCGAACGGCACGACCGAGGGCGATGAGCACCAGCGGTGCTCCGAGCGCCAGCGCGACACACGCAGTCGCGAGCACGCCCGGACCGGCCAGCGGCTGGCCCTTCTCGGTCGCTGCGGCAGCCTCGGCGCTCCGGGGCATCCCGAGGAACGTGATGCCGAAGGCACGGGCGAACGCCAGGATCGCAAGCCCGCTCGTCAGGCCGAGCACGCCGGCTGCTAGCACTATGAGCACCCCCAGGACGTGGCTCGGTATGCGAAATCCCTGGAACAGTCCCTGGAAGAGCAGCCACTCGCTCACGAAGCCGTTGAGCGGCGGAAGCGCGGCGATGCCCAGCGTAGCGACGAGGCTCACGACGCCTGAGACCGGTAACCGCCGGAGCAGGCCCCCAAGGCGGTCGATGTCCCGCGTCCCGGTCGTGTGCTCGATCACCCCGGCCTCGAGGAACAACAGCGTCTTGTAGACCCCGTGGTTGAGCACGTGGTAGAGCGCCACCAGGAGCAAGAACGACCCGAGAACGCGGCGACCCGAGGCGTCGAAGATCATGGCGGCGCCGACCGCCGTCATGATTATCCCGACGTTCTCCACGCTCGAGTACGCGAGGAATCGCTTCAGATCCCTCTCCATCAACGCGTAGATGATGCCGATCAACGCCGACAGGGCTCCCAGAGCCAGTGTCAGCAGCCCCCACCACGCCGGGCCGCGGCCCAGCAGCTCGAACGCGAAGAGCATCACCCCGTACACGCCGAGCTTGATCACCAGGCCCGAAAGGAACCCGGATCCGTCTGCCGGCGCGACGGGGTGGGCCGACGGGAGCCAGACGTGGAACGGCACCAAGCCCGCCTTGAAGCCAAACCCGACCAGAGCGAGGACGAACGCGGCGCTCCGCCAACCGAGAGGCACGGTGCTCGCCCTGGAGGCGATCGTCTGGAAGTCGAGGCTGTGAGCCTGGCTGGCCATTATCACGAAGGCGGCCACGACGAGGACGAATCCCACCTCGCCGAGCGCGAGGAACGCGAAGGCACCCTCCGCTACTCCCTGGCGCCGGTGCCGGCGCAGCACGACCAGCCCCGATGCAAGGGTCATCGATTCCCAGGCCACCAGAAACGTGGTCACGTCGCCCGCGATCAGTATCGCCAGCGAGGCCAGCAAAGCCACGTTGTACACGCAGAGGTAGGCTGCCGTGCCCCGGCTCGCTTCGTGGTACCGGGGGGCGTAGAGGCCGATCGCCAGCGCGACGATCCCGAGCAGCGCGACGAACGCTGCCGCCAGAGGTGTCGCGTGCAGAGCCAAGTGCCCGGCAAGGTCGAGCTGGTGCCCCATGCCTGCCTGCCCAGCCGGGACACCTCCGGAACTCGAACGGCCGAGCAGCAAGTCGGCGCCTCGCCCGCGAAGTGCGAGCGTGGCGCCGCCCACGAGGGCCGAGGCCCCACCCAACGCCGAGAGCGTCGCCGATGCGCGCACGAAGGGGCGCCGCGAGCCGCCGAGGCCGATGGCGGCCGCAGTAAGCCACGCACCAACGGCCACGTCGAGAAGCGTCCCCGTCATCTGAGCGGCACCCCGCCCTCCGGTGCCCCGCCATCGAGCAGTTCGCCCCTGAAGCAGAAATCGGACGCCTCCACCTTCTCCTTCAGGCGCCCGGCGGCCACGAGTAGGCCGTGCAGTAACGCCAGTGGGCTGGGGGGGCACCCCGGGACGAACACGTCCACCGGCAGGACGCTCTCCAGGTCGCCGTGGACCATGGCGTCCTCGCTGTAGACGCCTCCGAGCGGGCATGCCCCCACTGCCACCACCACTTTCGGGTCTGGCATCGCGGCATAGGTCTTGGCGAGAGCACCGTCCATCGCCCGGGTGACGGCTCCGGTCACGAGCAACAGGTCCGCGTGGCGTGGCGAGGGAGTGAAAAAGAGCCCCAGGCGATGAAGGTCGTAGTGTGGCGCCACGAGGAGCCGGACCTCGGACTCGCATGCAGCGCACGAGCCCGTGTCCACCGTCCTGATGTGCAGGCTGCGGCTGAACATCGATCTCACGTCGCTGCCGAGCCTCGCGCTAAGCGCGTCCACATCTTGCTGCGCGTCTCGCTCCAAGGGCGCGCTGTGATCCTGTCGGCTCGCGCGCGGGGGCGCCAGATCACCCTCAGCCTGATGACCACCCAGCCTGCTCACGGAGCTGCCCCCTCGATGGGAACATGTACCACTAGGCGCCCGCGGCTCGTGGCGGTCAGCTCGAAGGCGGCGCTCGGGCGTGCTGCCCCGCCTGCCCGTGCGTTGCACAGCCCGCAGGCGCTGCAGCGGCCAATGTCGAGCACGAGGTTCTGGGGGTCGCGTGAGAGCGCCCCGCTCGGACACAGGTCGGCGAGCTCGTCCACAAGCTCGGTCGTGAGCTGCCGGGGGTCGAACGCCGGCGGGGTCGGCAGGGTGCGTGCCCAGGCATCCACGACCGCCGGGTACCCGGTGGTGACCACGCCCCTCCTCAGCCCGCGAAGGAACCACAGTGCCATCAGCGCGCGAACCCCGCCACGGTCAGCCAGAAACTGGCTTCGATGATCGGGACGTCGGTGAACACGTTGCGCGAGCGAGCCGCGTCGTCGAACGCACGCCAGTTGCGCACCGAAGCTGGACGCAGCCGGGCTCTGCGCACCCGCCCGTTCCCGTCGAGGTCCACCCACGCGAGCACCTCGCCTCGCGAGGACTCGCACCAGCCCAGGGCCGAGCCCGCGCGGAGCGTGCCCGAAGATTGCGCTGCAGCGCTGCCCTTGGCCTCCGGCGCTTCGTCCCCAGCGGCCACAAGCTCTTCGACGAGGCGCAGCGACTCCCGCGTCTCCGCGTCCATGACCTCCATCCGGGCGAGCACGTCACCCGCCGGGCGTGTCGGCACATCCACGCGGTGATCGCGATAGGCACCGAAAGGATGGTCCCTTCGGGTATCGAGGTCCGCGGCCGACGCGCGCGCCACAGGCCCTACCAGGCCGAGGCGGGCAGCTACCTCTGGAGCTACCACCCCTGCCGCCTCGAGGCGGTCGAGGAAGGAGTTGGTGCTGAAGAGGGCTTCGAGCACGTGGGCAAGCTCCTCCCGAGCCCGCGGGAGCAGTGCCCGCAGGGCATCCATGTCTGGCAGGCGGGCCACGCCACCGAGAGCGAGGACCCCGAAGAGGTAGCGGTGGCCGAAAACAGCCGCGTTCAGGCGCAGGAGCTGCTCGAGGGCGATCTCCCCTTGGGCCTGGCCTACCGACAGCCCTGTCGCCTGGCCGAGCGCTGCTACCGCCGCGGCATGGTTGTACAAGCGCTCCAGCTCGAGCGCGATCGCCCTGGCATTCTCGGCTGCGGGCGGCGGCGTCCATCCGAGCACGCTCTCGACGGCTCGGCAGAACGCCCACGAGTTGGCGACAGCCGACAGGCCTTCGGCACGCTCGACGAAGAACAGCGCCTTCTCCACTGGCAGGCCCTCCAGGCGGCGCTCGATGCCGCGGTGCTTGTGCCAAAGCAGCAGGTAGAGGTCGATGACCTCTTCGCCACTCGTGACCAGGCCGATGTACAACGACTCCTGCGCTACGCCCCGAACCGGCCCCACGGGGAACTCCAGGGCCGGGCCCGCCACGTAATGCGGCGCGCGCAGCTCCTTCGGAGCCGGCGATCCGAGATGCGGGAACCGGTACTCCCCATGGGGCGGCACGAGCAAGCGGTTCAGCGGCTTGGCGCCGCGAGGCCTTACCCCGAACTGCTCGTATATCTCACACTCCTCAACGAACGCCGCAGGGTCGCTGTCGGAGATGCCCGGGTAGCGGTCCCCCTCCACCGGCAGCTCCACGACCCTGTAGCCACCTCCCTCGCTCGGCACGGCAACCCGGTCCTCGGCGTAGATGGCCCTGAGCAGAACCTCGGAGTCCTCGCTCGTGCCGAACAGATCGGCAAGGCGCTCTCCCTCTCGGGGCTGCGAGGCGGGAAAGGCGTTCCCAACACCCGCCCGGTTCCGGAGATCGGCGTGGCTGGTCACGCCATCGCCCGGATGGAGTGCATGATCACCGTGTTGAGACCTGCGGGGATCCACAGCCCCAAGATGCCGAGAGCTGCGAGCCCGGCAACGAGCGGCGCGCCTGCGAGCACGCGACTCGACCGAAGGGGATAAGCCACAAATGCCCCCGCGGCGGGGCCCTCGCCGGCAGGGCCCTCGCCGGCAGGGCCGGCGCCTGCAGGGAGCTCGCCTGCGGACCTCTCGACTGCGGACCTCTCGCCTGCGGCCATTGACAAGGCGGCGCCGAAGAGCGCCACGAAACCGATCGCGAGCAGCACCAGCAGCAACCCCGCCAGGACTGGAGCCCCGCCGGCGAAGCCCGAACGCACGATGGTCAGCTCGCTCAGGAAGACCCCGAACGGGGGAGAGCCCGCTACCGCGAAGGACGCGAGCAGCAGGGCTGCACCGGCCAGCGGCAACGCCTGGAGCACCCCACGCACCTTGGTGGACTCGCGGGTGTGGTACCCGAGCACGAGGTAACCCGAGGACAAGAAAAGAACCGACTTGCCTATCGCATGGTTCAGCGTCTGGAGCAGCGCTCCGTACATGCCGAGGATGCCGCCGAAGCCGAGCGCGACAGAGATGATCCCCATGTGCTCGATCGAGGAATATGCGAACATGCGCTTGAAGTTGCCACGGCGCACCATGAAGATCACGCCGACGAACACGCTGGCGAAGCCGAAGACGAGCAGGACATTGCCAGGGTAGACGCCCCCGATCCCCGCCACGGCTATGGCCCGGAAGCGGATGATCGCGTACATCCCGGTGTTCAACAGCCCCGCCGACAGCATGGCGCTGGCCGGGCTCGGCGCCTCGGAATGGGCATCGGGGAGCCACGTGTGCATCGGGACGAGGCCCACCTTCGTGCCGTAGCCCACCACGGCCAGCAAGAAGGCGAGCCTGAGGCTTGCCGGGGCAAGCCGGCGTGCTCGTTCGAAGAGGAACACCCAGGTGAGGCCCTGAGTCGCACCCAGGTGCAGCGCGCTCGCCGAGTAGAAGAGGAACACCGTGCCCAAGAGGGCGACGGTGACGCCAAAGGAGCTGACGATCACGTACTTCCACGCGGCCTCGAGGGAGGTGCCCTTGCCCTCGAGTCCCACCAGCACCGCGCTCGCGAGGGTGCTCGCCTCGATCAGCACCCACAGCAGCCCGAGGTTGCCGGCAAGGAACGAGGCCAGCATGCCCGAGGCGAAGATCGAGAAGAACACGAAGTAGAGCCGCACCTGGAAGGAGCTCAGCACTCCGCGGTCCTCCTCGGTGCGCAGGTACGCGGCGGACCCGAGCGAGGCGAGCAGCACCACGAACGACACGGTCGCGGCGAAGAAGGCGCTCAGCGAGTCGACGTAGACGAAACCCTCGAGG
>JAJYXW010000111.1 GCA_021801525.1 Actinomycetes bacterium | reverse complement strand
GTGGGCGCGACCGCCCGAGTGCCGTGCGCGTCCTGCTCGGTCGTGCCAGGTCCGCTCGTGGGCGCGACCGCCCGAGTGCCGTGCGCGCCCGATGCCTGGCCGGTTGAGAGCCCCAGGGCGCCTGCCGGCGACGGCCCGAGCGGCCCGAGAGGAGAAGCCGGAGAGGCCGGCGCAGCCGGAGGAGCCACATGAGCGTCGCGGTTCATCGTGGTGGCACCTGCGCGCCGCCCGGGCAGGCTTCGCCCGGCAGCCTTGGCAGAGGCTCCCCGCCCATGCACTTGCTCGCCGGGACGGGGCGCGCGGCCCCGGGGCGCGTCCTTCGAAGCGTGCCGGGAGCGCGCCTCATTGCCAGCTCGCCTGTCGCTGCCGGGCGTACGTGCGACGAGGGGCTCAGCCGCGGGTTGCGGCTGAGCAACGGCAGCGCCAGCCTCCGCCAGCGCGGCCGGGAAGGTGGAATAGCCGGCCGTTCCCGGTGCGGGCATCCCAGGCGCACGCGGAACGGATGAGGTGGCAGCCTGTTCGGCCCCAGCCGCGGCCGCTGCCACTCCCACGGCTGCTGCGACCGCGCCCGTCACGGGACCCCCATATAGCCCATGACTCGCTGTACATAGGCCTGGGTCTGTGGATAGGGGGGAATGCCCCCGTAGGAAGCGACTGCGCCGGCGCCGGCGTTGTATGCCGCCAGTGCCAGAGGAACGGACCCGAACTGGGCCAGGTTGCCCGCGAGGATGCTTGCAGCCGCGGGCACGGCCTGCGCGGGGTCGAACGGGTCACTCACGCCATGGGCCGCCGCGGTCTGCGGCATCAGCTGCATGATTCCCTGCGCCCCTGCCGAGCTCACGGCCATCGGGTTGAAGCCAGACTCGGCCTTGGCCACTGCTGCAAGCATCACGGGTGGGATGCCGGCGCGAGTAGCCGACTGGACGAACAACGGAACAAGACCGTAGGGAACGCCCATGCCCGCCAGGGCTGCCGCTTGCGAGCTGCCGTTGGAGCCGCCGCCGGTCGACAGGATACGGCGGATCTCGCATGGAGGCGAGGTGATCTGCTGCACCTGCACGCTGGTGCCGGTATGGGGAGCGTCGACCATCTTCCCATTCCCGATGTAGATACCGACGTGGCCAGGACCACTCGGACCGGGGTCGAAGAAGACGAGATCACCCGGTACCGCTTGGGCAAGGCTCGCGACGGGCGTGCCTACCTGCGCCTGCTGCTCACTCGTCCGCGGGAGCGGCACCCCCAGGTCTGCGAACACATGCTGGACGAAACCGGAGCAGTCGAAGCCGGTCTTCGGGCTCGTCCCACCCCATTGGTAGGGCACACCCAGGTACCTCATCGCGTCCGCTACCACCTGGCTGCCGCCCAGCGCTCCGCCGGAACCGGCTCCATGCGCCAAGAGCGCGAACGCTGAGGACGGGGTACCCCCGGACGCGGAGAGAGTAGCCGGCCCTGCTAGAGCGCTCTGAGACGACATGGACCCTCCGGGCAGCTCGAGCGCACTCTCCGCTGCAGCCAAGGCCGCCTGGAAGTCACCCTTGCCTGCCTCGTAGGAAATGGTCTCGAGGCGCGACTGGATGCTAGATACCGCGTACTCGACACCTGCCAGTGGTCCCTGCCCTTGCGCCCCGAGTACCGTCATCGTCTGACGCTCCCCCGACCCGCTGCCGAATCGGCCCCGCCGTTCCCGTTCGCGTTCGCGTTCACGTTCCCGTGGCCGTTGACCGTCGAGGCGGCCCCCCAGCGGGTGCCCACTATGTCATCGAGCTCGCGAATCTCCTGCTTCAGCTCCTCCACCGCATGCTCCGCCCGCCGCCGGTCGTCGAGCCGTTCGAGCACTGCGACCCGGGTGCGCGATAGCTGCCAACGCCCAAGCTGCGCGTTCGAGTCGGCTTCTGCGTGCGCAAACACCAGCTGGGCATGGCGCAAAGCGCGCGCGCTAAGCGCACCGGCTGCTGCCTCGCTCCGGAACAGCGATGCGGGGAGCACTGCTCGCGACCGCGGTAGCTGCTCGTAGGCAAGCTGGCGGGTCGACATCTGCGCGTGTGCTTCGCGAAGCCGGCGGTTCGCCGCTGCCAGCGCGTAGCGTGCACCCTGCTCCTCCGCTCGGCGCAATCGGAGCAACGCGTCGAGGCGGAAATGATAGGCCTTCATGGTGCGAGCCCCGACTCGGCACCAAGAGATGTCTCGAAACCGAGCAGCGCGGCAAGCTTGGACCACGACTCATCCGTGTCCGCGCTCTCTGCAATGTCCTGGCAGAGATACTCCTCGATCGGCTCCATGAGATCGAGCGCGCGATCCACCAGCGGATTGCTCCCACGCACGTACGCACCTACCTCCACGAGGTCTTTAGCGTCGCGGAACGCGCTCAGCAGCCTCCGCAGCTCACGCGCCAGAGCACGCTGGCCGGAGGTGAGAATGGCCGGCTCGAGCCGCGAGATCGACTCGAGCACCTCCACGCTCGGAAAGTGACCTGCTGTCGCAAGGCGTCTCGAGAGCACCACATGACCATCGAGCACGGCGCGTGCCGCATCGGCAACCGGCTCGTTCATGTCGTCGCCTTCGACCAAGACCGTGTAGAGCCCGGTGATGCTCCCGCGCTCGGAGACCCCTGCTCGCTCGAGCAGGCGCGGCAGCAACGAGAACACTGACGGCGGATAGCCCCGCGTAGCCGGTGGCTCTCCTGCCGCGAGGCCTACCTCACGCTGGGCCATGGCAAAGCGGGTCAGGCTGTCCATCATGAGCACGACATCGCGGCCCTGGTCGCGGAACCACTCCGCTATGCGAGTAGCACTGAACGCGGCACGGATACGCACCAGCGCAGGCTCGTCCGACGTCGCGACGACCACGACCGACCTCGCCAGCCCCTCCGGCCCCAGGTCGTTCTCGACGAACTCGCGCACCTCGCGTCCCCGCTCCCCGACGAGGGCCAGCACCGAGACGTCGGCCTCGGTACCCCGGACGATCATCGAGAGCAGGCTGGACTTGCCGACGCCGGAGCCTGCGAAGATGCCCAGCCGTTGACCGCGCCCGCAAGGCGCGAGGGTGTCGAGCACCCGGACGCCAAGGCCCAGCTCGCGGTCGATGAGACGGCGCTCGAGCGGACGCGGTGGCGCGCCTTCGACGGGCACTCGCACGAGAGCATCGAGCGAGGGTCCGCCGTCGATCGGCTCTCCCAGGCCGTCGAGCACCCTACCGAGGAGACCGTCCCCTACCGGCACGCTGAAGGTCCGACCGAGCGCCTCCACGGGAGAGTCGTAGCGCACCCCGCGTGCCTCCCCGTAGGGAAGGCACGCGAGCGAGGAGCCGTGCACTGCCACGACCTCCGCGTCGACGTACCCACCCGCCTTCCACACGCGCACCGCGTCCCCTATCGCTCCGTCGATTCCCTCCACCTCGATCGTGAGGCCAACGAAGCGCCTGACACGGCCTATGCGGCGCGGGCCTGCAGCACGCCGGGCGTCCGGGAGCAGCTCGGCGATCGACATCATGCCACTCCCTCCCGCAAACGGCCTGCCTCGCCTGCCTCGGCTGCCTCGCCGGCCTCGCCGGCCTTGCCGGCCTTGCCGGCAGCGCTACCAGGCAGCAACGGCGGGAGCTCTTCCGGGCTGCCGGCATCCACGAGAACGCGACGCACGCGCTCCATGGCGCTACCTATCTGAGCGTCTATCCGGCACGCACCTGCTTCGATGACACACCCTCCGCGCTCGACCAGCGCGTCCGGCACCACCGTGACCCGGCATCCCTGGAGGTGGCGGACGACCTCAGGCAGCGTCTCCAAGTCCGGGAGCATTGCCGCCTCGTCGGGGTGAAGATGGACGAACAGATCTACGCCAGAAGGAGCAAGGTCGAGAGCGCGGCGCACTGCATCCATGCCCGGGCTCGTGGCCAGGGCTAGCTCGTGCCCGACGAGAGTGCGCGTCAGCTCGAAGGCGAGCTCGGCCGTATCCTGCTGGGCGATCGCGAGCGCCGACGCGCGCCCGGCCGCGACGGCTCCTGCGACCTCCTCGAGGGCAGCCGCGGCCCTGGCCACCAGATCAACACGCCTTTCCTCCGCGCTCGCCCGCGCCTCGGCTACACCTTGTGCGTACCCGGCCGCATATCCGGCTGCATACCCGTCACTCCGAGCCTCCTCGATACGGTCCTCGACGCTGAGCATCGCCGCACGCACCAGCCCGTCGCGCTCCAAGTTCCCTCGCTCGTGCTCCCCTCTCGCTGCGGGAACGTCTCCGTCCGCCGAGGCGGGGCCTGGCGATCCAGGCACTCCCACCTCGCCACGGGAGGCGCCATTGGCGGCGAAAGAGGCTGGGCGAGCACCTTGCGCTTCGCGTGCACGCAGCACGCGCGAACCCGTGGCGCGCCTCGACGTGGGAGCGGCGTCAAACCAGTTCATCGGCACCCCGGCTCAGAACGATCTCCCCCTGGGCCTCGAGCTCCCGGACCGTGCGCACAATGGCCTGCTGGGCGCCTTCCACCATCGAGAGCCGGGTGGGGCCGAGGATCTCTATCTCCTCGCGGAGGTCCTCCGCCGCGCGTTCCGACATGTTGCGAGCGAACTTCTCGCGTATCTGCTCGTCCACGCCCTTCAGCGCGAGAGCGAGGTCCTTCGGCACGACGTGGCGCAACACCCGTTGGAGCGTCCTGTCGTCGAGCTTTACGACGTCGTCGAACACGAACATCTGGCTGCGCACCTCCTCGGCAAGCTCGGCATCGAGCTCCTCGAGCTCCGTGAGGATCTGCTTCTCCGACGCCCGATCGGAGTTGTTGAGGATTCCCACCAATCCAGGCACGCCGCCCACGAGAACGGCAGTGCCTCCCGAGCCCATAGCTACCGATAGCTTACGCTGGAGCACCTCCGCCACCTGCTCCACGACTTCCGGCTGCACCCGCCCCAAAGTGCCAATCCGGTAGGCGACCTGGGCCTGGAGCGAAGAATCGAGCTCTTTCAGGACATCGGCGGCGAAATCGGGCGGCAGATGGGTGAGGACAAGGGCGACGACCTGCGGGTGCTCGTCTGCGAAGAAGCTCGCGACCTGAACCGGGTCGACGCGCTGGAGAAACGACAGCGGCCGCGTGTAGCCGGACGCTGCAATCTGCGAAAGAACCTCCTCGGCGCGTACCGGCCCGAGCCGCTCTCGGAGGAGCCTGCGAGCTGCGTCGAAACCACCTTGGCCGACAGAAGCGAGCGCAATCACACGATGGGCGAAATCCTGCACTAGCCGGTCCACGTCTTCGGGCTCGAGAGGGGGAAGCTGCACCATCTCCTGGAGCAGGGTCACCACCTCCACCTCGCTCATGTTCTTCAGCACCAGCGCGGCCCGTTCCGTCCCCAGCTGGGCCAGCATCGCCGCAGCCTTCTGCGGTCCCTTCAATGTCGCCGGCATCGCGCTTCCCGTCCCCCAGCCTCAGCCAACCGGCCTGGACGCGCCGGCGGATTGCTCTTCGTTCATCCACGCTCGAAGCAGCGAGGCCACGTCCTCCGGCTGGGAGTCGATGAAATCGGCGACGTCCTTTCGCATCTCCCGCCCGCTTCCCAGCTGGCCGAGGTCGAGGACCGGCAACTGCGATGTCGCCGCGGACGCGAGGGAGGCCGAGTCCATGGCTTGCTGCAGGCTCGCGAGGGAGGGGGGGAGCATGACGGGAGTGCGGCTCACGCTCGCCTTCTTCGAGGAGCGCCACAGGAGGAACAGCACCACGAGGACCGCCAGTACGAGGAGGGCATCGCGAGCCATCCCGAGCAGCTTGCTCTTCCGTGCCGCCGCCGCGGCAGCGGCTGCGGCCTTGGCCGCAGCGGTGGCCGCCGCGGATGAGAACGGCACCGCGCTGAACGCCAGCACGTCGCCGCGCGCTGTGTCGATGCCGGCTGCGGCTGCCACTTCGGAGCGCAGCGCAGCCAATCCCCCGCTGCCCAGACCTTTCACGGCCTTGGAATTGACCACGACCGCTACCGATTGGCGAGCGACGGTGCCAGGCGCCTGCTTGGTCGTCGAGTCTATGGTCCCCACCGCCAGCTTGGTGGAGCCGCTCGTGTTCGTGTAGGTCACCGGGCCGGTGGTGTTGAGCGCCGGCAACGCCGCGCCGAGCACGCCCCCCGATGTAGGTGCGGTGCCCGTGAGCTTCTGCGCGCTGTTGGAGGTGCTGGCCGGCACCGTGACCGGCGTACCGGCCGGAGTCGTCTGGATGGAGTGGGTCTTGATGGTCGTCTTGTTGAAATCGAGCACGGAGCTCACCTGCACGTCGGCGTTGCCCGGACCGAGAACGCTGTCCAGCAGGGACTGCACCTTGCCCTGAACGATCTGGTCCTGGCTGGAGGTCTGGCTCTGCTGGCCACTGACGGCATTCTCGACGCCCGGCCCGGCCAGCAGGGTGCCCTGGTTGTCCGCCACCGTCACCTTGCCCGTAGTGAGGCCCGGTACGCTCGATGCGACCAGGTGGACTATCGCCTGGACCTCGCCGGGGGAGAGCGACGCACCAGGTGCGAGGTCGACGACGACGGAAGCGCCCGTGGGGTTGGGCGGGTTGACGGCGAACGCGCTTTGGGTCGGCATGGCGAGGTCCACGATCGACCCGGATACACCGTGTATCGCGTCTATCGTCTGCTCCAACTGGCCCTGCAGCGCCCGCTGGTAGTCGGCCTGCTGCGTGAACTGCGATGTAGTGATTCCGACTTTGTCGAGCAACGAGAGCCCGACCGGCCCGCTAGCGGGGAGGCCCGCCTGCGCCATGGCCAACCGCTGCTGGGCAACCTGGTTGGAGGGCACCATGATGGTGCTGCCCCCGTTGGCGAGCTGGAAGGGAACCTTGTCGGCGGCGAGGCGCTGGGTTATCGCGCCGGCATCGCTTGGTTGCAGGCCGGTGAAGAGGGGGGCGTAGCTGGGCCGCGACGCGAAGCTCATGAACAAGAAGGCCGCGAGCACGACCGCTATCACACCCAACGCCGTTACTGCCTTCTGACCCGGTGTGAAGCCGCGCGATATTCGCTTGACGCCTTCCTTGATCCGGTCGAACTCCTGCGTGGGAACGAGCGCCATCGGCTCTCCTATCGCCGCTCTGTCTTGATGGCCAGGTGTTTCATAGCTGCATGTTCATGACGGTCGTGAATGCCTGGACCGCCTTCGTCGTGAGCGTCACGGTCAGCTGGGTGGCTAGCGACGCCTCGGTGGCGACTATGAGCGCGTTTGCCACGCTGCCCTGCCCTGCGGCAGCCTGCGCCTCGGCGACACTCGCCTGGTTCTGCGTGTTCTGTAGGGAGTCGATCGCGTTGCCGATCGCGTTCGAGAACCCCTTGGTAGCGCCGGAAGGCGTCGGGGCACCCGTAGTCGAACCTGGGGATCCCCCAAGCGCCCCTGCACCCGAGGAAAGCGGCAGGGCCGGGAGGCCGGGTATCGCCACCGCCATCAGCTCCCCAGCGTCAAGGCCGACTGGTAGACCGACTTGGCACGCGCTATTACCGCGGCGTTTGCCTGATAGCTCGTTTGCGCCATTATGAGGTCGACCATCTGCTGAGCGAGATTCACCGCCGGGTACTTGACGTAGCCCTGGGCGTCGGCAAGCGGGTTGGTCGGGTCGTAGGCGAGCTTGCCGTTCGAAGGGCCGAGGAGGACGCCCGCCACCGCGGCTCCCTGCCCGACGCCGCCCTGGGCAGGCGCAGGGGCGGCTACCACGGACTGCTCCCGGTAGGCGGCCGGAAGGTTGCCCGGTGCGACGTCGTTCATGTTGGCGATGTTGCCGCCAGCGGCGTCGATCCACGTCTGTGCCACCTCCATTCCGGACCCGGCAATCGGCAGCGCTCCGAACATGCTCATGTGAAGCCACCTCCCATCGCTCCTCTCACCAGCCTCTGGCGGTCGTTCAGCAGCTCCACCATCGTCTGGGACTGCAGGCTCGATCGTTCGAGATTGGTGAGCTCCTGGGTGAGGTTCACGTTGTTGCCGTTGCTCGCCGGGGCGCTGGACGACGCGTACTCCGTTGCGTGAGCTGTCGCTCCCGGGGACGGGGATGCCAAGGCCGCGTCGAGGCTCTGCTGGAAGCTCACCTCCTCTGCTGTGTACCCAGGGGTCTGGGCATTCGCGACGTTGTCGGACGCCACCTGCTGCTGCAGGTCGAGGCTGTTGACGGCAAAGCGAAGGATGCCGCTGATCGACTCCCCCAACGGAACCACCTCGTCTCTGGTTGCTCGTATGGCGCACTGCGCGCCACCTGCCCCATCCTGGGTGACTCCGTGAGCATCCAATGCCCAATCTCCTCATCTATCGGCACGGGACACCGCCACCTTGAGCGCGTTTTGCCGATCCGGGTGAAGGAGATGGCTCCGTGTTGACATCACCCCGAGCAACTCGGGAACCTCGTGCGCGGCATGGCCCCGATGCCATCCTCGACGCCGGGCGCTGCCGCCGGTAGATTGCGCCCAATGCAGATCGACCCCAGCAAGTGGGACATCCTCGACAAGGCCTGGCGCGACGTTCTGGAAGCCGGAGGCGGCGGCGACGACGGAAGAGGCGACGGAGGGGGCGGAGGCGACGACTCGCAAGGCGGGCTGCCCAATCGCTGGCAGATCGAGCAAATGCTCGCCATGGCTCCAGTGCAGCGAGTGCTGCTCCAGATGCTCGCGATCCAGCCGGGCTGGTCCATCCTCGACGCCGGCACGGGATTCGGCTTGCTGGCGATGGAGCTGGCCGGCCAAGCCCCCTTGCGCGTCACCGGCCTCGACATCGACGAGGGCCTGCTCGGAGTCGCTCGCCGCGTGGGCAGGCAGCTGGCAGACCTCGGATGGATCGACGCCGGCGCGAGCCTCACCTTCGACGAAGGCGACATCTATAGCACCCCTTACGAAGACGAAAGCTTCGACTTCGTGGTCAGCCGCCTCGTCTACCAGCACCTGACGGATCCCCACGCAGCCACGGACGAGCTCGTCCGGGTCATCCGCCCTGGTGGACATCTCTGCCTCATCGATGTAGACGACCAGCTCAGCCTCGTGTACCCAGAGCCCACAGATGCCTTCGCACGCCTGCAGGACGCCTACGCAGCGGCACAGTCGCACCGCGGCGGAGATCGGCAGGTTGGGAGAAAGCTTTCCACCTACCTGGAAGACGCGGGTCTCGACGTGGCGCTCACCGTCGTGCTGCCCCAGGCGATGCACGTTCCCGCAACAGTTCGCGACCCCGGCGTCGACTTCGGGCTCTCGCGTGTTGCGTCCGTCCGCCACCAGATCCTCGCTGAAGGCATCATGGGAGAGGCGGAGTTCGACGAGTGCATGGAGCTCGCGTCGACGGAGCATGCGACGAGCCGGTTCACCGTTGCGGCCCAGGTGGTCGTAATCGGCACCAAGCCCGCTTGATCCGGGACTATCGTGGCTGCGTGCCAGTTGACAAGCCGCATTGGGTCGACCTCTACAAGGAGGTAGTGACATCCGGGCTTTGCACCGGATGTGCCGGCTGCGTCGTCGCCTGCCCTCACGACGTGCTCCGCTACGACTCAGGGGGCACGTGGCGCCCCTGGAAAGTCGACGAGGACGGCGGGCCCGAGGACTGCACGCACGGGGTGCGCGGCTGCACCATGTGCACCCGGGCCTGCCCGCGCTTTCGTACCTGGGAGACCGAGTGCGACACCTACCTGTTCGGCCGGGCTCGCAAGGCGGAGGAGCTGTCCGGCGTCTCCGACCAGGTGCTCCTTGCCCGCTCCACCGACCCTGAGCTCCTCGAGAGGGGCCAGGACGGAGGCCTGGTGTCGGCGCTCCTCGTATGGGCGCTCGAGAACGACGTGATCGACGCCGCGCTCGTCTCGGGCACGGAAGGTGACGGAGGATGTGGTCCGGCAGTACCGAGAGTGGTGAAGAGCCGCGCAGAGATCCTGGCGACCGCAGGTTCGCGCTACACCTACTCCGCCAACACGTTGGCATACAACGAGGCGACCTCCGGAGGCGCAGAGCGCATCGCGCTCGTGGGAATGGGCTGCCAGGCGTCGGTGCCTGCGATCATGGCCGCTCGCAAGACCGGCAAGATCGCCCGGCGCCTGACGCTCAGCATCGGGCTCATGTGCTCGAAGACCTTCGACGACGCCCTGTTCGTGGAGCTCTTCGAGGCCCGCTACGGGATCGCACGATCCGACATCGTGAAGATCAACATCAAGGGCGTGTTCCAGATCTGGTGCAAGGACGGCTCGTACCACGAGGTGCCGCTCGGGGAGGGCCGTGCCTTCACCCGCGAAGGATGCCTGCACTGCCCGGACTTTGCCGCCCAGCACGCGGACGTGTCTACCGGGGGCATAGGCGCTTTTGGCGACTGGACGCTCGCCGTCGTCCGCACCGAGCGAGGTCGTGAGCTGCTCGACTCGATGGCATCCAAGGGCGCGATCGAGACTCGCCCGGCAAGCGACGACCCTGACATGCTCATCCTCCTCGACAAGCTGTCACGCGCCAGCCGCCGACGCTGGCCGGCCGGAGCGGACCTGGCCCCGGGGCTCATCAAGCGCTCGGCTCAGTCCGCGGCACCCACCTGACCAGCGGCTCGACGCACGCTGGTGCTCGCGCCTGGCCCCGCCTGATACCGGCTCTCCAAGGCACTGCCCTTCACGGTACGGCTCTCCACCAACCCGACAACCATGGCAACGGCATCCGCCACGTTCACGCGGTCCGTGGCCACGATCATCTCGGGCGCGCTGGGATCCTCGTAAGGATCGTCGACTCCGGTCATCCCCTTCAGCTCGCCCGTGAGGGCCCTGGCGTACAAGCCCTTCGGGTCCCGAGCGCGGCACACTTCGAGCGGAGCCGACACCCATACCTCGGCAAAGGCGACACCTGCGTCCCCGTGCACCGAACGCACTTGGGCGCGGTCGTCCGCATAGGGGCTCACCATGCTCACCACCACCACGCTCCCCGCCAGAGCCGCCGCGAGGGCCGCGTTGCCCGCGCGGCGGACCGCCTCGGCCCGGTCCAACCTGCTGAACCCGAGACCGGCGTTCAGGCCCCTGCGCAGCTCGTCGCCGTCGAGGTGCGCTACGGGGACACCAGATCCGCGCAGCCTCGCGCAGAGCGCCTCGGCAATCGTCGACTTCCCCGCGCCCGGCAAGCCCGTCAACCAGACAGTGAGCGCTGTACCGCCGGGCACCTCCGGTGCTGTACCGCCGGGCACCTCAGGTGCTGTGCCGCCGGGCACCTCAGGTGCTGTGCCGCCGGGCACCTCAGGTGCTGTGCCGCCGGGCACCTCAGGTGCTGTGCCGCCGGGCACCTCCGGTGCTGTACCGCCGGGCACCTCAGGTGCTGTGCCGCCGGGCACCTCAGGTGCCCCCGGACCTGAACGTGAGTGCTGCGACGGTGGCACCGCTCTCCTTGTGGGCCAGGATCGCGCTCCCGGTCGGCTTGCAGCGGGAGTACTCGTCGGCCCATACCGGCTCGTCGGCAACGAGGGATACCCTTCCGATGTCGTTGGCGACTAGCGAAGCCACCTGCTGGTCACGGTGCAGCGTCGTCACGTCGAGCCTGTAGAGCACGCCTGACACGGTGACGTCCACCCAACGCGTGCCGTGGAGCAATGCGAAGCGCTCTCCGGGCACTAGGGGCGAGGCTGCGATCCAGAAGGCCATCGCATCGAGATGCCTGGTGCCGGCCGGCTTGTTCCGGGGGCGGCACAGCAGGGCGCCTCGCGGAAGTGGGACCGGGCGTGCGGGCGGCCTGCCTTCCGAGCGGCCGGGTCGGTACGTCGGTGGCTGGGTAGGTGGTTCCCCAAAGGCAAGCAGTACCGAGGAAGGTGGGGATGCCTCGCTCACGAGGCGCCCGCCCGGGGCATACATGGCCTCGACGTGGAGCAGGTTGCCTGCGCCTTCGCCGCCGGCGCCACCACCGCCGACACCTTCACCGCCGACACCTTCGCCACCGACACCTTCGCCACCGGCGGTCCGGCCCCCCGGGGCGAGCACCACCAGGTCGTCACCAGGCCGCAGAACCCCCGAGGCCACCCGGACCGCGCAGCCCGGCAGGTCGCGACTCACGACTCCCCCGCCAGCACCCCCGGCCACGGGGAGCCCTGCTATCGGGCGCTCCACCCAGGCGCGAAGGTCGACCAGGTTGCGATCCGAGGAAGTATGGAGGTCCTCGAGGTGGGCGACGAGCGGCGCTCCCTCGTACCAGGGCATCTCGGAGGAGCGCTGCGTCACGTTGTCGCCCACGAGCGCGGAGACAGGTATGAAGGCCACGTCTGGCATGTCGAGGCGCTCGGACATCTCCTCGAACTCCTGGCGGACGCGCTCGAACACAGCTCGGTCGTAGCCGGCGAGGTCCATCTTGTTGACGCACACCACCAGATGGGGAACCCTGAGCAACGAGGCGAGGACCGCGTGGCGGCGGGTCTGGTCGACCACCCCGTTGGTCGCGTCCACGAGCACGATCGCCACGTCCGCCGTCGAGAGCGCCGTGACGGCGTTGCGCGTGAGCTCCACATGGCCTGGGGCGTCAGCGAGGAGGAAGCGCCGCCTCGGGGTCGCGAAGCTTCGGTAGGCGACGTCGATGGTTATGCCCCTCTCGCGCTCCTCGCGAAGGCCGTCGGTGAAGGCTGCCAGCCCGGCACCCTCGCCAAGGCCCGCCAGCGCCTCCATCTCGTCGTCGGGAGCCTGCTTGGCCTCGAGCAGCATGCGGCCTATGAGCGTGGACTTGCCGTCGTCCACCGACCCCGAGGTCGCCACCCGCACTGTCCAGGAGGGCCAGGAGCCCGGCGCCATCAGAAGTACCCTTCCCGCTTGCGCTCCTCCATCGACCAGGGCGACCCCCTGTCGTCCAGGCGGGTGGCACCCCTCTCGCTCGTCCGGCTCGCCTCGAGCTCCGCTATCACTTCACCCACACTCGAAGCAGACGAGGCGACGGCTGCCGTGCAGGTCATGTCGCCAACCGTGCGGTAGCGCACGGTTGCCTCGAAGCACTTCTCGCCGGGGAGGGCGGGTGTGAAGGGGCCGACGGCCACCAGCATCCCCTCGCGCTCCACTACCAGGCGCCGGTGAGCGAAGTAAATAGAAGGAAGCTCTATCCCCTCGCGGGCGACGTAGTGCCAGACGTCGAGCTCGGTCCAGTTGGAAAGCGGGAACGCTCTCAGGTGCTCGCCCGGTGCGATCCTCGGGTTGTGGAGCTGCCACAGCTCCGGGCGCTGCCGGTTGGGGTCCCAGCCCCCCCGGGCATCGCGCACCGAGAGCATCCTCTCTTTCGCACGGGCCTTCTCCTCGTCACGGCGAGCACCTCCGACGAGGGCGTCGAAGCCGCCGGCAGCCACGGCATCGAGGAGAACGGGACTCTGGAGGGCGTTCCGGGAAGCACCTGGTCTCGTGTCGTCCACGAGGCGCCCCGAGTCGATTGCCGCCTGCACCGAGGCCACCACGAGCTTGGCCCCGTACCTGGCGACCGTAGCGTCCCTGTAGGAGATCGTCTCGGGAAAGTTGTGCCCGGTGTCGACGTGCAGCACCGCCGCCTCCAAGCGTTCGGGCCACGAGGCCTTTGATGCCAGGTGGAGGACCACCGCCGAGTCCTTCCCCCCACTGAAGAGGACAGCCGGCCGGTCGCACTCGAAGAGGACGCAGTGGAGGAGGTGGAGTGCCTCGGACTCGAGCAGGTCGAGGGGATCGTCGGGAAGGGCGCCGGGAGTGCTGGTGGCCACGCAGACGACCCTATCCGCGCGATGCCAGTGTCCCCAGACATGCTGGCCCAGACATGCGAGCCCCGGCCTGTTGGCCGGCCGGCACTGCGGAGCGTTCAGCCCGGGATCTCCCCGAGCTCGACGGCGCGGGCGATCGCTCCGTCGAGCATGTCCTCGGTGAGTCGCCCTGTGAAGGTGTTCTGCTGGCTCGGGTGGTAAGAGCCGAGGAGGAACCGGCCCCCGGGCAGGCCTGCAAGGGCGCCGTGCCCGAATGCCGGCCTAGGCGACAGGCCTTCGAGGCGCGCGAGCGCGTCGAAGGCGAAGCCCCCGAGCGCCAGATAGACCTTCGCGTCCCGCAAGAGCGCGAGCTCCCTCTCGAGGTATCCCGTGCACTCGGCGCGCTCGGTTGCCGTCGGCTTGTTGGCAGGCGGCGCGCAGCGCACTACAGCCGTGACGTACGCGCCTCTCAGGCGAAGGCCGTCACCGGCGGAGATGCTCTCGGGCCTGCTGGCGAGACCGGCTTTGTGGAGCGCCCGGAACAGCCAGTCGCCGGAGCGGTCGCCGGTGAACATGCGCCCGGTGCGGTTCGCGCCGTGCGCGGCTGGCGCTAGGCCGACGAGGACGATCCTCGCCGCAGGATCGCCGAAGCCGGGAAGTGGCTTTCCCCAGTACTCCTCCCCGCTGAACGCCGCTCGGCGCTCTGTTGCAACCTGCTCGCGCCACGCAACGAGACGCGGGCAGCGCCGGCACGACACGACCTCGTGGCGGAGCTCCTCCAGCTCCGCCGACCTGGGCTCGCTGCAAGTGGTCTCCCGCGACGGTCGGGACGGATGGCGCATGGCCAGAGCCTACGATGGCGGGGTGGCAAGTTCCCCTGACGAGATCGAGGGCCGCTAGCGTGCCGGCCCGTGGGCACCCGAAGCTCACCCTCGCGGTCCTGGTCCGCCACGGCACGACCTCCACGACCGGAGCGGTCCTGCCGGGGCGCGCGCCCGGCCTCCACCTCTCCCCCAAGGGCACGGACCAGGCGAAGGCCGTCGCAGGGCGCGTCAGCGAGCTCGCCCGTCGCCCGGTCGCGGTCTACGCCTCCCCTCTGGAGAGGGCGGTGGAGACCGCCCGGCCGATCGCTGAGGCATGTGATACCGGCGTCGAGGTGGAGGGCGACCTCGTGGAATGCGACTTCGGGGAGTGGACCGGAGAAAAGCTTGCCACGCTGCGCAAGAACCGCGCCTGGAACGCTGTAGAGCGCTGGCCGAGCACGTTCCGCTTCCCCGGTGGGGAGTCCTTTCCCGAGATGCAGGCACGAGTCTGGGGGGCGCTGGAGCGCCTGCTTGTGCGCCACCAGGGCGAGTCCTTCGTAGCCGTGTCGCACGCAGACTGCATCAAGGCGGCGGTGGCCCAGGCCGCAGGCGTGCCCCTCGACTTGTTCCAGCGCCTGGTAGTTCCACCCTGCTCGGTCAGCGTCGTCGCTCGTGGGGAGCACGGGATTCACGTCCTGTGCGTGAGCTCCACAGCGAGCCTCGGAGAGATCGGGCTCTCGTGAGAAGGCGGAGCGCGCCGTGAGCGAACCTCGGGACCTAGGAAACCTGGAGCGCTTCGCAGTGGGAGCGATCGGGCCGGTCGGCCAGAGGGTGTTCATGCTCCAGTGCGCCTCGGCGGACGGCGTGCTCACCTTGAAGGTGGAGAAGCAGCAGGTCGCGGTGCTGGCCGAGTACCTGGGAAGGCTGCTTGCCGAGCTGGAGCGCCCGGGGCACCTACCCGAGGGCGTGGACCTGGTGGAGCCTGCAGAACCGGACTGGGTGATGGGCACGCTGGGCGTGAGCTACGACGCGGATGGCGACAGGATCGTGCTCCTGGCAGAGGAGCTGGTCCCCGAAGGCGAGGAGGCCGAGGCGGCGCGCTTCGCCATCGAGCGCGAGCAAGCAGCTGCCTTCGCCATAGCGGCCACCTCCCTGGTGGAGGCCGGTCGCCCGCCGTGCCCCATATGCGGTATGCCCCTCGACCCATCCGGACATGCATGCCCGCGAACCAACGGACACCGCCCGCCGGCAACCTGAGCCTGCTCGCCAAGGGCACGGTAGAGATCCTCGGGAGGATGCCGTGGAGCTCCAACCACACCTTCCTCATCGGATGCGAGCTGGCCGGAAGCACCTGTGAGGCCGTCTACAAGCCCATGGCGGGCGAACGCCCGCTCCACGACTTCCACCAGGGACTGGGCAAGCGCGAGGCTGCCGCCTACGAGCTGTCCGAGGCTCTCGGTTGGGGCCTCGTGCCGGAGACGATCTGGCGCGAGGACGCGCCCCTCGGGCCGGGCTCTATGCAGCGCCTAGTCGACGCCGATTACTCGGAGCACTACTTCACGATGATCGAGGATCCCAAGCACCACGCTGCCCTTCGCAAGATCGCGGCCTTCGACGTCGTCGCGAACAACGCGGACCGCAAATCGGGCCACTGCCTGCTCGGCGGCGACGGGCGGATCTGGGCCATCGACCACGGCCTCTGCTTCCACCGCCAGCCGAAGCTGCGCACCGTGATCTGGGACTTCGCAGGCGAAGAGCTCCCCGAAGATGTAGCCGAAGACCTGGCGGCACTGGCAGACGCCGGGCACACCGCTCTCCTCGAGCGCATGAACGCGCTCCTCGATGTAAGCGAGGTGCGCGCCATGCAAGAGCGCCTCTCCCGCCTGCTAACAGCCGGGCAGCTCCCCTCCCCCGCCATCGACCCCGACGACCAGAGCTCCAGCTGGCGGTACTATCCGTGGCCGCTCGTATAAGAGGCTCAGAGCGCTCCCGGCGAGAAGAGCTCCACAAGGCGGCCAACCCCCCACAGGGGAGCGTCCCAGCGCTCGGTCGGAACCTCGAAGCGAGCCAAGGTAGCCGGCGGGTACGAACGACGGAGCGCCTCAGCTGCCCCCGGCGGCGAGCTCGCCTCCTCGCCTTCGCTCAACAGGGCTCGCGCGAAGAGCGCCACGGCCGGATTGTGACCTACCAGGGCCACCTGGCGCGGCACCGTCCCCTCCGGGTGTGCCTCGAGGTCGGCCACCAGCGCCATCAGCTCGTCGGCGCCGGCCTGGTAGATGCCTTCCTCGACCACCAGCTCGCATCCTCGGATCCCCCCGAAGGCGATCTCCGCGGTTTGCCTGGCCCTCCGGGCCGGCGACACGAGCACCAAGCTGGGCAGCACAGCCTGCTCTGAATCCCCGCCGTAGCGGGCGCGGATGGCCTCTGCCTGCCTGCGGCCGCGCTCGGAGAGCGCCCGCTCGAAGTCACGCCTGCCCGGAGCCTGCTCCTCGGCCGCAGCGTGGCGCAGCACCCACAGGCTCAGCACGAGGTGGCGCTCCGGGGTCGAAGGCCTGGCCGTGAGGTGAGAAGCGGCTTCAGCTGCGGGTTCAGCTGCGGGCCTTCAGCGCCTCGATCAGCTTGGGCAGCACCTTGTGCACATCCCCCACGATCCCAAGATCCGCCACCGAGAAGATGGGGGCGTCCTGGTCCTTGTTTATGGCGACGATGTTCTTGGAGCCCTTCATCCCGACGAGGTGCTGGGTCGCCCCCGAAATGCCGCATGCTATGTACACGGTCGGCTTCACCGTCTTGCCAGTCTGACCGACCTGGTACGCGTAGGGCACCCATCCGGCATCCACGATCGCGCGGCTGGCGCCGGGCGCGCCGTCGAGCAGCTTGGCCAGCTCTTCGATCATGGCGTAGCTCTCGCCGCTGCCGAGCCCCCGGCCGCCAGAGACGACCACGGTCGCCTCGTCGAGCTTCGGGCCGCTGCGCTCCTCTGCGTGGCGGGCCAGCACCTTGGCAGCATTCGTGCGCGCGATGCTCGCAGCGACGGACTCACCAAGGGAAGCCTGGCGTACCTCCGCAGGCGGACCACCCGCATCCTCGGCGGAGAACGACTTGGCCCTTACCACGAAGATCCAGGGGCGCTCTGCTGTCAGGCAAGCGGTGGCTACCTGGGCGCCACCGAAGATGCCGTGCTTTGAGCGCACCTCGTCTCCCTCCACCTCGAGGTCGACCACGTTCGTGACGACGGGCCGGTCGAGGCGGGCCGAGAGCCGCCCCGCCACGTCACGCCCGTCGTAGGTAGCAGGCACCAGGATCACGTCCGGGCGTTCGCCAGCCTCGATCAGCCCGGCAATCGCCGCGGACACCGGAACCCCGGGCAGCGCGTCGCCAAGGTCGCCCACGTCGTAGACCGCGCCGGCGCCGTAGCTGCCTAGCACCGATGCGTGGGAGGAGGACGCCGGACCCCAGGCGATCGCCTCCACCACCGGCGCCATTGAGCGTGCCTTCGTGAGAAGCTCGAGCACACTCGACACCGGCCCTGCCTCCCCGGCCTCGGCCAGGACCCATACTCTCTCTATCGACATCTCTCCTCCTGTATATCCCCTGGGACCCTTCGGCCCCGGGGCAACTTCACCGAGCGTTCGCACCCTGTTCGGGCATCACGCCCTGCTACGACGCCAAGCCCTGGTCCGCCACCTCGCCCTGGGTCAGATGACCTTGATCTGCTCCAAGAAGGCCAGGACGCGCTCGTGCGCGTCTCCCTCGTCGACGACAACCTCGCCCGCCTGGCGGGACTCGGCGTCCACCACGCTCGTGACCTGCTGGCGCGCTCCCGCTGCTCCCACCTCCGACGGTTCGAAACCGAGGTCGGCAATGCTCAGTTGGTCCACGGGCTTGGACTTCGCAGCCATGATGCCCTTGAATGACGGATAGCGGGGCTCGACTACGCCTGCCGTGACCGTGACAACGACGGGCAGGGTGCACTCCACCTCGTCGTAACCGGCCTCGGTCTGGCGCTCCACCCTCACCTTGTCGCCCTCGACGGTGACCTTCTTCGCGAAGGTGACCGAGGGCATGCCGAGCAGCTCCGCCATCTGCACCGGCATGGTCCCCGTGTAGCCGTCCGTCGACTCGGTGGCCGCAATGACGAGGTCCGGATTGGCCCGCTCCACAGCCTTGGCAAGCACCTTGGCCGTGGACAGGGCGTCGGAGCCCTTCAGGGCGTCGTCACTCACCAGGATCGCCTTGGCAGCACCCATGGCGAGCGCCGTCCTCAAGCCCGAAACCTCGCCGCCTGGTGCCATGGAGACGAGCGTCACCTCGCCGCCGCCCGACTCCTCGGCAAGCCTCAGGCCCATCTCCACGCCGTAGGCGTCGGAGTCGTCGAGGATGAGCTTTCCCTCGCGCACCAGGAACCCGGTTTCCGGGTCCAACGACTGGGGAGACGAGGGGTCGGGTATCTGCTTCGCGCATACGACTACGTTCATGGCCCTGATTGTTCCCGACGGAGGGTCCTCTCCACCAATCGAACGACCTCCAGGGCGACAGCCGGCACATCCGTCACCACCGCGTCCACCCCCGCGTCGATCATTGCCTGCACGCCGGTGGCATCCGAAGGGCTCCAGGCAGCTACGGCCATCTGGCGCTCGTGAGCCCGTTCGACCAGGCGAGCGCCGGCATCTCCCTCCAAGAGGCCCCAGTGGGGAAGGAGCACGCGGCATCCTGCGGCTTCAGCCACCGGGATCGACTCCAGGGGATCGAAGGCGGGATGGAGGAGGAGGCCGGTCGACACCTGGGGAGCCGCCTTCCTGACAGCCAGGAGGCTGGGAGCCCAGAAGGAAGTCACGAGCAGGCGCTCGATCCTCCCCTCCGGCCCCGATGCAGTGCCCTCGCCTGGGGCACCCTCGGTCGCGAAGCGCAGGATCTCGTCTGCGACGGCTGTTGCAAGCGCCTCCGACGGGTCGAACGCCGGGTCACCAGGAAGGTTCTTCACCTCGATGTC
>JAJYXW010000052.1 GCA_021801525.1 Actinomycetes bacterium | reverse complement strand
GATCTTGACGATCACGTACTTCCACGCGGCCTCGAGGGAGGTGCCCTTGCCCTCGAGTCCCACCAGCACCGCGCTCGCGAGGGTGCTCGCCTCGATCAGCACCCACAGCAGCCCGAGGTTGCCGGCAAGGAACGAGGCCAGCATGCCCGAGGCGAAGATCGAGAAGAACACGAAGTAGAGCCGCACCTGGAAGGAGCTGAGCACTCCGCGGTCCTCCTCGGTGCGCAGGTACGCGGCGGACCCGAGCGAGGCGAGCAGCACCACGAACGACACGGTCGCGGCGAAGAAGGCGCTCAGCGAGTCGACGTAGACGAAACCCTCGAGGGCGCTGAAGTGCCCCGAATGGACCACCCGGGCCAACATTACGAGCGAGGAGGCGAACGCGCCGGCGGAGCCAGCTACGAGAGCCCATCCTGCCGCTCGAGCGCGGGGCCTCACCAGAACCGCCAAAGCGCCTGCCAGCGGCAGGAGCGCCACCAGAGCCGCGAGCGCGATCATCCCTGGAGCTGCCGGAGCTCGGCGGAGGTCGCCCGGGCGAGCTCACGCGTGATGCCCGACACGAAGACGACCATCATCAAGACGGCGGCAACGAGGTCGAGGAAGATCCCGGCTTCCACGATGAACGGGAAAGTTGCGGCGAGGGTGATCGCCGCGAGGATCACCCCGTTCTCGGTGATGAGCCAACCGATCAGCTGCGCGAGCGTGTGCCGATGAACTGCCATGGCCAGTGCCCCGAGGAGCACCACGGCGATCGAGATGGGCACCACGGAGGTGGCGACGAGGCCGTGTGGAAGGTCCTGCGTCTTGATCGCCAGGTACGCGAAAGCGCTAAGGAGCGCCCCGATGATCAGCGAGGTCGAGAGGCCGGTGGAGAGCGCGACGTCTCTTCGCAGGTCGAGACGCCGGATCACCAGGCGTCTCGTAACGGTGGGGATGGCCACACCCTTGATCGCGAGCGTGAGGCCGGCGAGCACCCAGAGCTCGGCGCTCCGGAAGTGGTACGCCACGACCGCGGTGGCGAAGGACAGCACCACCGACTGGAACCCGTAGTACGCAACGTACCGGTTGAACAGCTTCGATCCCAGGCAGGCGAACGCAGCCAGCAGGATGGCAACAGCGCTCAGGCTGAGAAGGGTTCCTTCGATGGAGCTGGTGGCGAGGCTCTGCATCTCACACCACGATCACGTAGGAGGTGATCACTCCGACCAGTGCCAGGAGGAAGGCCGCTCCCAGGAGCTCGGCGATGCGGAAGAAGCGCAGCTTCGCGAACGACGTGTCGATGACGACGATGAGGAGCCCGCAAATCGCCAGCTTCCCTAACAGGACGGGAATGGCTATGAGGCCGCCGGCCAAGCTGTGCGCGCCGCCAAGGCCCCAAGGGATGACAAAGACGTTCATGAAGATCGCCGACATCAAGAAGAGCTTCATCCAAGAAGCCCATCGCATGAGGGCGTAGTGGCGCCCGGAGTACTCGAGCACCCTGCCCTCCTCGATCATCGAGATCTCTATGCTCCCGGCGGGGTTCTCCACGGGTATGCGCCCGTTCTCCACGAGCACCAGCATGAAGAACGCGACCGTGCCGAGGACGTGGGTCGGCAGGACCAGCGCGTACGGGGATGCCGCAACCGCGTGGTTCATCAGGTACGGGTTATCGGACGCGGAGAGCACACCGACCGTGAAGAAGACGATGATGAGAGCCGGCTCGGCCAGGCTCCCGATCCAGGTGGCCCTGCTCGCCCCGAGACCTCCGTAGGGACTCGCCGTGTCGAGCGCAGCGAGCGCCATGGTGAAGCTCGCGAGAGCAAGCACGAAGGCCCCTCCGATCAGGTCTGCCAGAAAGGCGAGGGGCAGCGGTTGGCTGGTGATGATCGGGACGATCACGGAAACCGTGAGATAGCAGGCAAATACGACGAATGGCGCCCCCTGGTAGACCCACGATGCCTGGTCGCTCACCGCCGCTCCCTTGCGCAGGAGCTTCGCCAAGTCGTAGTACGGCTGGAGCACACTCGGGCCCCGCTTGGATGACACGATGGCCTCGGCACGCGCCATGGCCCCCACGTACAGGGGGGCGAGCGCTACCACAACGAGGCTCTGCAGAACCTGAAGCGCGACAGCCACTCCTGTCCCTCCCTCTCGTCGTGCCGACGTTGGAACTGGGCAGAAGCCATCAGCGAGCTCGTCGAGCCGGCCCCATCGACCGGCCATCGACCGCCACTCGCGCTACGCGGGCCTCATCGCTTCGGCCCGATACTAACAGCCGACCGGGCTCGTCGCCCTCCGAGCGATCCCCCGACACCAGCCCGGAGGCGCACAATGGTGTGGTGGAGCTCCACTCTCCCGCCTACGACGTGACGATCGCGCTGCTCGCGATCGCTGGCGTTGCCCTCTGCGCCGGCGCTCGCAGGCGCCCTGGGCCCTGGAGGTTCGCCGCGGCCAAGGCAGTCGGGCTGGTGCTGCTGGCCGATGCCTCGAGCTGGATGGCGGCTCAGGCCCTGCAGGGCAACTGGTCGCCGGCTACCGACCTACCACTTGCCCTCTGCGACATGGCCGTGCTGGTGGCTGCTGCCGCTTGCTGGTGGCGGACGCCAATTCTGGTGGAGCTCACATACTTCTGGGGTCTCGCCGGGACCCTGCAAGGTGTCCTCACCCCGGACCTCTCCGCGCGCTTCCCGAGCCTCCAGTTCTTCCAGTACACGGTCGGGCATGCCACGATCGTGATCGCGGCCCTCTACCTGGTCGTAGGCCTACGGCTCAGCCCCCGGCATCACGCCGTGCCGAGGGTGTTCACCATCACGGCCGCGTACACCGCTTTCGTGGGGCTGGTGGACGGTCTCACGGGTGCGGACTACATGTTCCTCCGGAGCCCGCCTTCGAACTGGACGCTCCTGAAGGTGCTGGGCCCCTGGCCCTGGTACGTTCTCTCCGCTACGGGAGTCGCGATCGTGCTGTTGCTCGCGCTGTACTCGCCGTTCTGGTGGGCGAGAACCCATCACGCGGTACCACAAAGCGTCTAGCGCTTGGCGGAGCTCCCCGAAGCGCTCTCAGAGGCCAGCGGTGCGGCCCGGTGCCGCCCGCCCGCGGGGTACATGCGTGCCAGGTGGTTCCACGAGCAACTCGGGCACACCTCCACGACGAAGCAGGCGACCTCGACCGTGCCATTGCACAGGCGGGCGAGCTCGGCCG
>JAJYXW010000186.1 GCA_021801525.1 Actinomycetes bacterium | reverse complement strand
CGGGAGCAGCGGGAGCAGCGGGAGCAGCGGTTCACCAATCCTCTGGCCGGTGGCAATACCGCAAGGCAAGGCGCGCCGGGGGCAAGTGCCCGTACAGGAGCAGGGCATTCCCCGGCTCCATCCGCCGAAGCGCGTCGGCAGGCACCAGGCGCCCGGAAACCGGGGCATCGGTGATGGAGCTGTCCCCTCGAGCAACTTGCGTAGTGGAGCGCCTCGAGCGCTCGGACTCTCCCACGAGCAGGCTCGCGTGCTCGAGCGTGGAGGGATCCGCGATGCCCGCCAGGAAGAGCTTCGCCCTGTGGTTGTTCACGACGCTGCCTGCCCTCGTACCGTAGCGGGCGTTCAGCTGGGAAAGATCCTGCCAGACAGTGAGGAGCTGGACGCCGTGCCCGGCCGCCGTCGAAGCCAGCACGTCGAGCTCGGCAAGAGGTGCGACGTTCGCAGCCTCGTCCAGCACGACGAGCAGGGGCGGGTCGATCGGCCCACCCTTGGCGGCGCTTCGGTCGTACGCCGCCTCGATCACCTGGGCGACCAGGGTTGCGAACAGGGATCTCACCCTCCGCTGGTCGTGCGCAGGGGCGCATAGGTAGAGCGTGTTCCGGCCGGACAGCAGCTCCTCGGGGTCTATCTCGGGGTCTATCTCGGGGTCTATCTCGGGGTCTATCTCGGCATCCGCCTGAAGCCCGCCGTCCGTGCCCGGGGACGGACCGGCAACCGTCGCCGCCGTAAAAGGTTCGAGCACAGTCTCTGCGGTCGTGTAGATCGAGCTGCGCTGCCTCTCCTCGCGGCCCCACGAGGCCTCCGCCGCCTGGAGGGCTTCAGCCGAGCCGGGTACGCCCATGCCGGCAGCCAGCTGCAGGGCCTGGCACGGCTCCCCCTCCTCCTGGGTGTCCACCCATCGGACCACGTCGCCCATCGTGCGGCCGGACAGGGCCGCCGCATACAGCAGGGGGGCTATGAGCTTCGCTGCCGTCGCGTACCAGAACTCCCCGTCAGCAAGACCAGTCCCAGAGCCGCTCCGGGTCAGCTCCGCCAACCCGCCTGCCACTCGGCGCGCCCCATGCCACGTGGCGCACGCGCGAAGAGGCGACCATTCGGAGCCCGGCAGGCCGGTCGCGGCGACCGGGTCGTAAAGCCACACCTTCCCCATCGCGGAACGGCTCCCGGCACTCATCCGGACGATATCCGACTTCACCGAGGCAGCCACGACCGGCCCGTCCCACTCGAGTATCGCCGGCACAGCGAGCCCTGTGGTCTTGCCGCTCTGGGTGGGACCGACGACGAGCACAGAGTGGCCCGGCTCGGCAGCCACGAGGAGATCCCCCCTCCGATGCCCGCCGCGCCGGTTGCACGAAGTGGTCACGTCTCGGCCCCGACGCGCCCTGCCCAGCAAGCCGGCCGGCCAGAGGTGGCGCGCTGCGAGCGTGCCCAGCACGAGGCGGCCGCGGCACGGGCTCTGCAGCACCAGCACGTCCAGGTCCTTCTTGCGCGCCCATCTCGCCGCTTCGCTCCCCAGGTCATGGCCTGCTCGCCTGAGCCGCCGCCCCGGCCCTCTGGTGTGGCCTGGCGCCGGAGTGCGAGGTGCGCGCTCGACGCGGCGCATCGCCCATGCAAGCACAGCGGCTATCGCGATCGAGGCGAGCACGCCGAGCGGCGGGAAGCCGTGAGAGATCATGGCGAGCCGATCATCTGCTCGTCGGTGTAGCAAATCCCGCGCTCTGCAGGCGCCAGCACGTGCTGCACCACGAACGAGCGCCTACCCACCTGCCAGAGCGCCATTCCACGCCCGAGGCCGGCCAGCAGGCCTGACTCCGTCGACCCGAGACCGAGCGAGCTCCGGGCTCCAGCGAGCTCGCCGGGTGACTGGGCGTAGACGACCCTCGTCTCGGAGTCCGCAAGAAGCCCCCTGGCCAATCCTGCCTGCTCCGATCCGGAAGGCCCGCTGGCCCCGAGATCCGACAGCCGGTGGAGGACAGCGAGGTTGGCCACCCCGTAGGCGCGAGACAGCTTCCACGACGACTGGAGCCAGCGAGCCACGGCCAGGTTGCCGAGGATCGCCCATGCCTCGTCTACGACCACGATCACCTGACCCGCGCCGCGGGCTGCGAGGCTGGCCTGGAGCCATGCCGTGGCGCAGGTCATGAGGATTCCGAGCGCAGCCGAGCGGTACACGGCGGATAGGTCGAGCACGACGAGGCGCCCCTCGAGGTCGATGCCCGGAGTGGTCAGCCCGTCGAACATCCCGCGCAGGTCCCCTGCAACGAGACGGCGCAGCTCGAGAGCCAGTTTGCGCCCGTCGGCTGCGAGCCCGGCAACGTCGGTGTGGACGAGGCGCGCCGACGCCGCCGAGGGGTCGAGCATGGCCTCGACCACATCCGGAAGCGTCGGTGCCGGGCATCTCGCTGCACGTCGCCTCGCGCGGCCGGTGTTCCCCTTGGCTTCGCCAGAGCCGGTGTCCGTGCTCGCCGCAGAGACAGCCAGGTCGAGCGCCGCTCGCTCCTCGGGAAGCAGGGAACGCCCGAGCGAAGCCTCCCCCAGAGCGGCCAGCAGCTCCGCTCGCTGCCGGACGATCTCTGCTCCCGCAGCCGAACGGGACTCTCCGAGAACAGAACGTGCCTCTCCGGGAGCCGAGGTTTCCAGACCATGCGCCTGCCCGCCGTCGAAGGCAGGCGAGGCGTCGCACAAGGAGGGCGGCGTGTCGAGGGGGTTGATCCTCACGTTCCCACCAGGCCTGAGGCAGATCGGCACGGTCCCCAGGGCCTGGGCCAACCTGCCGTACTCCCCTTTTGGATCGACCACCCAAGCACGCCTGCCGAACACTGCCTGGCGCCACAAGAAGGACTTTACGAACGCGCTCTTCCCACGGCCTATCTGGCCGAAGACGAGCATGTTCGGATTGGTGAGAACGCCCCGGCTGTAGAGCTCGAACGGGTCGTAGGAGAAGGTCCCCCCGAACACGTCATGCCCGATGAGGGTCCCTTCGTCGCCAAGCCCCTCTGCAGACGCGAAGGGGTAGGCCGCCCCGAGGTGGCGCGTCGTAGCGTGGTGCGCCGGGACGCTCATCCGAGGCCACGGCACAGCGGCATGCAGAATGCGAAGGAGGCCATCTGGTCTCCGTAGCAGAGCCGTAGCGCCAGCCCCGACTGGGCCGCCGCTTGGAGCGTGCGCTCGCAGCCTTGGTCGAGCGCGTCGGGATCGGGTGCCGAAA
>JAJYXW010000126.1 GCA_021801525.1 Actinomycetes bacterium | reverse complement strand
CGCGATCCAGCCGGCCACGCCGGCAAGCACGATCAGCACTGACGCCCCGGACACTGGCGCCCCGGACACTGGCGCCCCGGACACTGGCGCCCCGGACACTGGCGGCCCGGACACTGGCGGCCCCGGTGCCGACAGCCCAGCCACGGCTGCTCGTGGTGCGCGGAGCCTATTGCGCGTCACTGCGTCCATCACCCACGAACCGCGCCCGCTCTGAGGGCCGAGCGCCGGATGCCGGATGCCGGCTCGAGCCGCTCGACCTCCCTACGCGCCTAGCCTCTATGGTGTGTTCCGTCCACAGGGATCTCGCCGTCAGGGATCCCGCCGCCGACCAAGGAGATAGAACCGTGCAAGTAACAGACCGTCTGATCCGCCTTGCCGACCGGCTCCTCCCTCCGAGCACCGGGCACGCACATTGCGACCTGCCGTGTGGCGTGTACGACCCGGCCCAGGCCCGGGTCGAGGCCGAATCGGTGAAAGCCATCATGGAGAAGCACAACGCGTCAGAGGACCACTACTTCCGCGAGCGAGCCACCATCATCAAGGAGCATGTCTCCGCTGAGTGCAACAAGCACCTCGACGTGCTCTGGTACCAGTACTTCACCCCAGCCCACCTCGAGAAGTACCCCCAGCTCCACGATCTCTTCTGGAACGCTAAGAAGATGACCAGCCAGGCCAAGCGCACCAGCGATGTCGCCGTAGCCGACAAGCTGCTCGACTCGATCCGCGAGATCGACAAGATCTTCTGGGAGACGAAGAAGTAGCGCCCTCACCAGGCTGCATCTTCTCGATCTTCTCGACTGTGCGACGCTCAGCTCCCTTCGGACCCCTCCCCATGAGCACCACAAGTGCGCTCAGTGGGGTCCAAGGCGAGCTGGCCGTCGTCGATCACTCCACCGCAGCGCTCGCAGAGCGTGTAGGAGCCCTGCTCCAGGCGCGCGAGCGCAGTCTCCACGTCTGCGAGCCGGGTCTCGGTCCTGTCGAGCTCCTCGTCGATAGTCGACGGTTCCATCCCCGAGGATGCTAGTGGTCCGTCCAGCAAATGGCGTCACGTTGGCCGCCGAGCCAGGGGCGTCATCTGGCAAGGCCGAGGACGCAGGCGTAGCTGGAGCTACGGCGAGGACGAGAACGCCGCCAGGGGCGTCATCTGGCCGGCGGAAGCCCAAGATCATTTGCGGGACGGACCACTAGTGGAACGTTCCCCGCACGGGGGCGGCTCAGAACGGCATAGCCTGCCCGCCAGGTTGGTGGGCCAGGGTATGGAGGTGCCATGCGTCGACGGTCGGACCAGGCCCTACGTCGACCTCGACTCCGCAGCCTCCACCCCCCCTTTACCGGCAGTAGCCAAGGCAGTCGAGGCGTTCCTGCCTGTCTACTCGAGCGTCCATCGCGGCGCCGGCTGGAAGTCGCGAGCTTCCACCACCGCCTACGAAGCCGCCAGGCAGGCCGCCCTCGACTTCTGCGGACCCGGGCGCGCCGGCGACGTCGCCATCATCTGCCGGAACACCACGGAGGCCATAAACCACCTCGCCTACAGGCTCGAGCTAGGCCCTGGAGCAGTCGTGCTCACAACTGTCGCCGAGCACCATGCCAACCTGCTCCCGTGGGGCCGCGTGGCAGAGCGGCGCTTCGTGGAGTGCGGTGAGGACGGTACCTTCGACGTGGAGGCCGTCGTGGAGGGTCTGCGGACCCACCCCCGGCCGGCGATCCTCGCGATCACCGGGGCGTCGAACGTCACCGGCTGGCTCCCCCCGCTTGCGGGAATGATCGACGCCGCCCACGAGCACGGCGTGCCCGTGGTGCTCGACGCTGCCCAGTTGGCACCCCATCGCCCCATACCGGCAACGGCGGACTACGTGGCCTTCAGCGGGCACAAGCTCTACGCGCCCTTCGGCGCCGGAGTGCTCGTGGGCCCGCGGAGCACCTTCGCCGAGGGCGAGCCCTTCCTGGCGGGTGGCGGCGCCGTCGACCTGGTCGATCTGGACGGAGTGGTCTGGACGGCACCGCCCGAGCGTGAGGAAGCCGGATCGCCGAACGTGGTGGGCGCAGTGGCCCTCGGGACCGCCATCGGCGAGCTGACCGGATTCGGTTGGGATGCCATGGAGGAGCACGCCAGGCGCCTTGCGAGGCTCCTGCGCGAGTCCCTGCGGCGAATCGAGGGCGTGAGGGTCCTAGGCCCTGGGCCCGGCGCCGATACTCTGCCCATGGCCACCTTCGAGGTGAGCGCTGCACACCACGCCTACGTAGCCTCCCGCCTCAGCGCCGAATGGGGAATCGGGGTGCGCCACGGGTGCTTCTGCGCGCACCCCTACCTCGTGCGCCTGCTCGGCCTGTCGAGCGGCGAAGTAGAGCGCTACCGCGCCGAAGTGCGCCGCGGCGACCACAGCCGGATGCCCGGTGCCGTGCGCGCCAGCTGCAGCATCGCGACAACCGAAGCCGAGGTCGAAGCGCTCGTCGCTGCCGTCGAGTCGATCGCGTCGGACGCGTTGTCGGGCGTCGCACCACCGGTCCCCTACGAGCAAGACCCAGCCACCGGCGACTACTGGCCGGTCACCAGCCAGCCCGGGTGGTCCCCGACGGAGCGCTCCGTCGGTTCCTCCTGTGCACGCGGCTGAGCGCGAGCTGGCAGGCCCGCGCTGGCAGACCCGCGCTGGCAGGGATCTCAGCCCATCGACCCGTCGAAGGGGGCGCCGAAGCTGAATATCCCACCGTCCGAGGCGGCGAGCCAGTAGCCGCCGCGCGACGCGGAGCACGGCGCCATCCCCACCACCGGCGCCTGGAGGGCCATGCCGCCAGTTGACCCCTCGAAGCTCGCGTCGCCAAAACTGAAGATCCCACCGTCCGAGGCGGCGAGCCAGTAGCCGCCGCCGGGCGTGGAAGCCATGCCGACTATGGGCTTGTTCAGGGGCTTGCCCCCCATCGACCCGTAGAACTGAGCGTCGCCGAAGCTGAAGATCCCACCGTCCGACGCGACGAGCCAGTAGCCGCCGCCGCCGGGCGTGGAAGCCATGCCGACTATGGGCTTGTTCAGGGGCTTGCCCCCCATCGACCCGTAGAACTGAGCGTCGCCGAAGCTGAAGATCCCACCGTCCGAGGCGACGAGCCAGTAGCCGCCGCCGTCGGGCGTGGAAGCCATGCCGACTATGGGAGCCGCGAGCGCGCTCCCTGCCATGGAATCGTAGAACCCTGCGTCGCCGAACGAGAAGACTCCCCCATCCGAGGACACCATCCAGTACCCGCCACCTCCGGGCACCTGGGCAATGCCCACCACCGGAGCGAACAAGCCGGCGCCTCCCGGGCCACCCGGCAGCCTCGGGAG
>JAJYXW010000025.1 GCA_021801525.1 Actinomycetes bacterium | reverse complement strand
CCGTTCTACGGCTCCATGGGCGGCAAGCCCCTGAATGCGCCGATTGTGGGCATAGCAGCAGATCCAGCAACAGGTGGCTACTGGGAGGTGGCCTCCGACGGGGGGATCTTCGCGTTCAACGCACCGTTCTATGGCTCCATGGGCGGCAAGCCCCTGAACAATCTGATTGTGGGCATAGCAGCAGATCCAGCAACAGGTGGCTACTGGGAGGTGGCCTCCGACGGGGGGATCTTCGCGTTCAACGCACCGTTCTACGGCTCCATGGGCGGCAAGCCCCTGAACAAGCCGATTGTGGGCATAGCCCCGACTCCTGGTGGGGGCGGCTACTGGGAGGTGGCGGCTGACGGCGGTATATTCTCCTTCGGGAACGCGTACTTCCGGGGGTCGACCGGCTCGATCGTCCTTGATCGTCCGGTGGTAGGCATGGCGGCCGAGTGACGATGACGAGCTCCTTCGGCCAGGGTCCTCTCGGGATCTCAGGAGTGGTGCTGCTTGGCCGAGCCGAGGGCGGCGAGGTACTCGTCGGGGGGCTTTCCCTGGTCTTCGACGCTCACGGCCTGGTGGTGGCCGGTCCTGCTCCAGGCGTGCAGCGGATGATCCCGTGGCCTTCGATCCTGTCGCTCGGGACCGGCGCCGCACGCCGGCTGCCCGACGGCCAGCCGGGTGTCACGCTCGAGGTGGTGACGGGTGAACGCTCTATCGAGCTCCTCGTCCCCGAGGCCATGCTGCCCGCCGGGGGAGTGGAGGCTCTGACTCGCGCGCTCGCGGGAGTGCCGCGAGCCTTTGCTGCCGGATCTGTCCTACCAGCCCCGCCCCCGCCCTCGGCTCCCCTTGGCATGGCGCAGCCCGCACCGCCCGCCCCAATGGCGCCGCCCGGCCGCTGGTCGCCACCGGCATGGGGCGCACCGCCGCCCACCCCTATGGCGCCGCCCGGCACCTGGTCGCGAGCACCGTGGGGCGCGCCGCCGCCCACCCCTATGGCGCCGCCCGGCACCTGGTCGCGAGCACCGTGGAGCGCGCCGCCGCCCAGCTTCATGGCCGGCGCCCTTCCTCCCCAGCCGGGCAGAAGGCCGCCCGGGCGCAGGGCTCGATCCGTGCTCGGGCTCGCGGCGGCGCTCGTGCTCCTGGCCGTCGGCGGAGGGATCGCGTGGGTCCTCGCCGGCAGCTCCTCCTCCGGTGGACCGCGGCCTCAGGTGCATTCTCCGTCCAAGCAGGAGCTCCAGGCGATTGCCCAAGGCGTGAACCTCACCTTGAGCGACATGCCTTCCGGATGGGTCGTTGCGGGCGCAGGCGGCGGCGGGCCACAGCCGACAAAGGCGCAGCAGCAGAGCCTGGTCGCGCAGTTCGCGAGCTGTGTCCACTCGAGCCTCGTGACCGCTCAGGAGGTGATCGGCGGCAAGGCGGTGCCTGGCGAGGTGGACGCGGGATCGCCGAACTTCGCCGACGCGCCTCAGAGCCCCAACCAGGTGAGCTCGAGCTCGTCGATCGTGCCCAGCACAAGTGTGGTCCGGCGGGAGATGAGCGTGGTGGAGAACCCCCGCTTCGGCTCGTGCTCGGAAGAGGAGATCGTGCAAGGTCTCCAGCTCGCCTTGCCGGGGAAGGCTGCGGCTGCGGGAGGCGGAGCCCCCCGCAGCCAGGCCCTGCCACCGGTGCCTGGAGTGAATGGCATCGCCTTGGTTGTGCCGGTGATGGTGAGCGGGCCGAGCGGCTCCTCCACGGTCTACTTCGACGGCGCCATCTTCGCCGCCGGGCGCGTCGAGGGGTCTGTCAGCGCCATGAGCTTCGGATCTCCGGTGTCCCCGGCTCTGTTCTCTTCACTTACGAGGACCGTCGAAATGCGCACTGTGGCCGCCTCGCGCGAGCTCGGTGCGTCCGTGAGCGCGGATTGAGCGAAACCCCGTTCTACGGATCGCTCGGATGAAGGAGGCGCTCAGGCTTCGGGTGTGATACCCGCGAGCGCGGCAACGACGCGGTAGGCGTGCTCAGCGGGGCCGATCTCGTCGGGCCTCACGAGGTTGGCCATGATGCGCAGGACCCATCCCATGGCATGCTCCGAGCGCATGCCGGTGGACACGCATGCCCGAAGCACCTTGGGCTGGTTGATGAGCCGGACGAACAGGCGAGCGGTCTTGTAATAGAGGCCGTAGGCGTGCTGGAGGCGGGCCTCGTAGCCGGCTAGCGCAGCCGGCCCCTCGCCTGCCAGGGCTTGACCGAGGCAGGCTGCCGCCAGCCTCCCGGTCTCGTAACCATATGCGATGCCCTCCCCGTTGAACGGGTTGACAGCGCCGGCGGCATCTCCCACCACCACCACGTTCGCTCCGCTCCGGGGCCCTACTGCGAGCCCCATGGGGAGCCGGCCACCCGTCGGCGGCCCGCACGAGGTATCGGGCGAGAGGCCCCAGTACTTCGGCGCCCAGTCGACGAACGCGTCCATCAGCCGCGTCGTGTTGGTCCCCCTCCAGCGCTTGGAGCTGCTCAGCACCCCTACACCCACGTTCACGCGGCCGTCGCCGAGGGGGAAGACCCAGCCGTAGCCGGGCACCACGTCGCCGGAAGCGTCGCGTATGTCGAGGTGGGACTCGATGAAGCGGTCGTCGTGGTGCTCGGAGCGGAAGTACCCGCGAAGTGCCATGCCCATCGGGTAGGACTGGTCACGCATGGTTCCCAGAGACCTTCCCAAGCGCGAGTTCGCGCCGTCCGCAACCACCACGTAGCGCGCCCGGATCTCCCGGGTGCCGCCGCCGTCCACGCTGCGCACCAGCACTCCGGTGCAGGATGCGAGGGACCGGGCTGCTCCGACCGGCATGCCCGGCGGCGCCCCGGCCCGAGAGGCCCCCGCCGCGGCAGGGGTGGGCTCGAGCGGTTCGAGCGCCTCGGTGCCCTGCAGTAGCTTCGCGCCGGCTTTCTGGGCGTTCTCCGCTACCGCCTGGTCGAGGTCGTGACGTGTGATGGTGTACCCGTGCTCGGGGAAAGAGGGGTGCGCGGGCCAGCGCAGCTCGAGAGCGCGCCCGAAAGCGCACGCGCGCAGTCCCTCGAAGCGGTGGGCACCCGCCAGCACGGAGCCGAGCCCCATATCTCCGAGCTGGCGAACCGCCCTGGGCGTGAGCCCGTCGCCGCAGGTCTTCTCCCTCGGGAAGTGCTTCTTCTCTACGACGATGACGTCCCACCCGGCCTCGGCCAGCCAATACGCACAGGCAGATCCCGCTGGACCCGCACCGATCACTAGCACGTCGCAGGCTGGTCCTCGGGGATCATGGCTCACCCAGAAGATGTTAGAGGTTCCGATGTGTGCCCGGCCCGAATGTGCTTCCGGGCGTGCTGCCGTGGTAGAACCGAAAACGGACATGGAAGAGTACCTGCCGATCTTCGTGCTTTTCGTGCTCGGTGTGCTGTTCGCCGCGCTATCGCTGGTCGCGTCGAGCATTCTCGCGCCCCGCAAGAAGCCGAGCACCGCCAAGCTGGCGCCCTACGAGTGCGGCATCGTGCCCGACGTGGAGCCTCCCCAGCGTTTCCCTGTGCGGTTCTACCTGGTTGCCATGATCTTCATCATCTTCGACATCGAGATCGTGTTCCTCTACCCCTGGGCAGTCGTCTTCCGCCAGCTCCGGACCTTCGGCCTGGTGGAGGTGCTCGTGTTCGCCGGGGTCGTGTTCGTCTCGTTCCTGTACCTCGTGAGCAACGGCGCCCTCGACTGGGGGCCGGCCAGGCACCTACGGCCGGCCGTTCGAACGCGCACGACCGAGTCGACGGTAGCCCGCGTGGCGTCGGGCCCGGCCGGCCCGGAACCCGGCGCCGGCCAGGCCGCATAGGGGTTGGCATGGGTCTCGAGGAGCTGAACCACAACTTCCTGACCGGCAGGATCGAGGACCTCGTCAAGTGGGCGCGGCGCGCGAGCGTATGGCCCGTGACGTTCGGCCTCGCGTGCTGCGCGATCGAGATGATGTCGGTTGGAGCCGCGGACTTCGACATCAGCCGCTTCGGGATGGAGGTGTTCCGCGCGTCGCCGCGCCAGGCGGACCTGATGATCGTGGCAGGCCGGGTGTCGCAGAAGATGGCTCCGGTGCTGCGGCAGGTCTACGACCAGATGATGGAGCCCAAGTGGGTGATATCGATGGGCGTGTGCGCGTCGACGGGTGGGATGTTCAACAACTACGCCATCGTCCAGGGTGTGGACCAGGTCGTTCCGGTGGACGTGTACGCTCCCGGCTGTCCCCCGTCGCCCCAGACCCTGCTCCACGCGATCCTGACCCTTCACGAGAAGATCCGCGAGGGCGCGATAACCCGCCGGCCCAGCTCCCCCCCGCACGGGGAGCCCGAGCTTGCGGGCTGGGTCCCGGAGCGTCCGGACGCGATCCGGCTGGGCACCCCGACGTGACCGCCGAAGCTCCTCGTTGGCTGCCCGAAGGCTTGCCGCCGGGCATCGCGCTCTCTACGAGCACGCTCGACCAGGTGGTGCTCTTCCCGGACCGTGGCTCCTACCACGCGGCTGTGGCCGCCTGCGCTGCAGGCGGGTTCGAGATCCTCGCCGACCTCTGCGCTGTCGACTACCTGACTCATCCCGGGCGCAGCCTGCCTGCGGGTGAAGGTAACGAGCCCTTGGTGCCAGAGCGCTTCGAGGTGGTGGCCAACCTTTTGTCGATGGCCGCGCGCCGGCGCCTCAGGCTGCGGGTGCAGGTGCCCGAGAGCGACCCTGTGGTCGACTCGCTCTGGGATGTCTACCCGGGTGCCGAGGCGATGGAGCGCGAGGCCTATGACCTCTTCGGCATAGTGTTCGCCGGCCATCCCGATCTGACCCGGATACTCATGCCCGAGGAGTGGGAAGGCCACCCGCTCCGCAAGGACTACGGCGTCGGCCGCGTGCCGGTGCAGTTCAAGGAAGCTCCGGGTCCCAGGTGAGCGACGTGACGACGCTGGGCGTGAGCGCTCGTGCCGAAGGCGGTCGGCGGGATCTCTCGCGGGAGACCTCGGAGGGTGCGCAGGAGCTCGCTTCCAGGCGTAGGACTTCCGAGGGAGAGGTCAGGCGCGAGGTCGGCTCCGTGCTCCGCATCCCGGAGGGCAGGGTCTTGGACAGCTCCGACATCGCGAGCGAGGTCCCGGAAGACCAGACGATGATTATCAACATGGGGCCTCAGCACCCCTCCACCCACGGCGTGCTCAGGTTGATGATGGAGCTCGACGGCGAGACCGTGCTCCGGACCAAGCCTGTCATCGGCTACCTCCACACCGGCATGGAGAAGACGGGGGAGGAGCTCACCTACGTGCAGGGCGCCACGAACGTCACCCGCATGGACTACCTGTCGCCGCTCACCAACGAGCTCGTCTTCTCCCTCGCGGTCGAGGCGCTGCTCGGCGTGGAGCTCCCGCCCCGCGCTGTGTGGGTGCGCATGCTGCTGTCCGAGCTGCAGAGGATCTCCTCGCACCTGATGTGGCTGGCGACCAATGGGATGGACGTCGGGTCCACCACCATGATGATCTTCGGCTTTCGCGAGCGTGAGATGCTGCTCGCGTTCTTCGAGAAGACGACCGGTCTCCGCATGAACCACAACTTCATCCGCCCGGGCGGCACCGCCGCAGACCTGCCCGGAGGATGGGACGACGACGTGAGCGTCATCTGCGACACTGTGCTGGCCCGCCTCGGCGACTACGACGAGCTGCTCACGGGCCAGCCGATATTCCGGGAGCGCATGGAGGGGGTGGGTTCGATAACCGCCGAGGAAGCGATAGCGCTATCGGCTACCGGACCGGTGCTGCGTTCCACGGGCGTGCCGTGGGACCTTCGTCGTTCGATGCCCTATCTCGCTTACGACCAGGTGGACTTCGACGTCATCGTGGGAACCTATGGTGACAACTTCGACCGCTACGCGCTGCGCTTGAACGAGGTCCGCGAGTCGGTGAAGATCGTGCGCCAAGTCGTGGAGAAGATGCCCGACGGCGACTACCGGGTACAGGATAAGAAGGTGACCCCCCCTCCACGCGCGCGTATAGACGAGTCGATGGAAGCCCTGATACACCACTTCAAGATCTTCACCGAAGGCTTCAAGGTGCCGGCGGGCGAGGTGTACCAGGCCGTCGAGTCTCCGCGGGGCGAGATCGGCTGCTACATGGTCTCGGACGGTTCGAGCAAGCCGTACCGGATGCACATACGCGCCCCGTCGTTCGTCAACCTCCAGAGCCTTCCGGTGATGATGCGAGGAGGGCTCGTGGCCGACGCGGTGGCGACGATCTCCTCCATAGACCCCGTCATGGGTGAGGTGGACCGGTGAGGGCGCTCGCGCCCGAAGCGGTTCTCCGTCCAAGGAGGGCGGGCGGAGGCCGGGCGGAGGTGGACCGGTAGGTCGCATCATGGCTCACCTCTCCCCCGACAACCTCGAGCGGGCTCGCGCCCTCGTAGCCCTGTACCCGCACCCGCGCTCGGCCCTGGTGCCGCTCTGCCACGTCGCCCAGGAGCAAGACGGCTGGCTCACGCCTGAGGCCATATCCGACATCGCCGAGCTCGTAGGGACGACTCCGGCCGACGTGCTCGGCACCGCCTCGTTCTACGACATGCTCCACACCGAGCCGGTTGGCACCTACGTTGTGTCGATCTGCACCAACATCGCCTGCATGCTCCGGGGCGCCGACGATCTCCTCCGGCACGCGGAGGAGCACCTGGGGATCCACCCCGGCGGCACCACCCCCGACGGGATGTTCACCCTCGAGGAGGCGGAGTGCCTGGCCGACTGCGGGCGTGCTCCGTGCCTGCAGGTGAACCACCGCTTCTTCGGGAACCTCACGGCCGAGGGCTTCGACGCTCTGGTGGCGGACTTGCGCTCCGGGACCCTCGACTCGGAGGTCCCTCACCACGGCACGCTCTGCCGGATCCGGCGCACCGGGGGGCTCAGCTCCGGCAAAGGCGGTCCTCCTGCCATGGCCGCTGCCGAGAGCGTCCCGGAGGGAGGTTCCTGATGGCGATAACCGAGGCACCGCGCATAGTCACCTCGCGACTCTCCCACTCGGACTCCCACACGCTCGAGCGCTATCTGGCCACCGGTGGCTACGAGGGCCTCCGCAAGGCCCTGTCGATGACGCCCGAGCAAGTGGCCGCGGAGGTGGACGCGGCGAGCCTGCTCGGGCGCGGCGGAGCAGGGTTCCCCGCAGGGCGCAAGTGGGCCATGCTTCGCAAGGCCCCGGTCACCTACCTCGTTGTGAACGGCGACGAGAGCGAGCCGGCTACCTTCAAGGACCACCTGCTGCTCGAGCGCGACCCGCACCAGCTGGTCGAGGGGGTGGTGATCGCTGCTTACGCCCTCGGTGTGACGCAGGCCTTCATCTACGTTCGGGGCGAGCTCGCTCTGGGTATGGAGCGCGTGCAGGCCGCGCTGAACGACGCCTACGAGCACGGCGCGGTAGGCCCCGACATCTTCGGGTCGGGTTTCGGCGTGGACGTGGTCGTCCACCCGGGCGCGGGGGCGTACATATGCGGGGAGGAGACAGCTCTGATCGAGAGCCTCGAGGGCAAGCGGGGGTTCCCCCGGATCAAGCCCCCTTACTTCCCGGCGGCCATCGGCCTCTACGGCGAGCCCACCGTGGTCAACAACGTCGAGACTCTCTCGAACCTCCCGTGGATCGTGCTGAACGGCGGTGCCGCCTTCAGCGCGCTCGGCGAGGGCCGCTCCGCCGGCACCCGCTTGTTCGCTCTCGCCGGCAAGGTCAGGAACCCCGGTGTGTACGAGATAGAGATGGTGAAGACCACCTTCCGCGACCTCATATACGCACCGGTCCTCGGCGGGGGGGTGCTAGCAGGGCGCGACCTGAAGGCAATCATCCCTGGTGGCGTGTCGGCTCCCTGGTTCGGCCCCGAGCACTTGGACCTGCCGCTCGGCCAGGACGAAGTCGGTGCCGCCGGCTCCATGCTCGGGTCGGGATCCGTGGTGGTAATGGACGACCAGACCTGCGCGCTTCGCGCGGCGTGGCGCATAACCAAGTTCTTCTGGCGGGAGTCCTGCGGCCAGTGCACGCCGTGTCGTGAGGGAAGCGGCTGGCTCGAGAAGATCCTGCGCCGCTTGGAGCAGGGCGCCGGGCGCGAGGAGGACGTCGATCTCCTCCTCGACGTGTGTGACAACATCGCACCGGGTATCACCTGGCCGCCTCAGCAGACGACCATTTGTGTCCTCGGCCCGTCCATCCCGTCGTCGATCGCGTCGGCCATCAGGATGTTCAGAGACGAGATCCTCCTGCACGTGAAAGAGGGAGCGTGCCCGTATGGCTGACCCGGTCACGACCTCCCACCACGCGATCATCCCGCCGGCTGCCGGCAACGGCGCCGGTTCGTCTCCCGAGGACGTGAGCGTCGTCCTCGACGGAGCCGAGATCAGCGCGAAGCCCGGCGAGTTCCTGATCGCCGCGGCCGAGCGTGCCGGGGTGTTCATACCCCGCTTTTGCTACCACCCGAGGATGAAGCCTGTCGGCATGTGCCGCATGTGCCTGGTCGAGGTGAGCGGTCCCCGTGGTGCGACCCTGCAGCCTGCCTGTTACCTGCCGGTGGCCGCGGGGATGGAGGTGTCCACCACCTCGGAGAAGGTGCGCAAGGCCCAAGACGGCGTGCTCGAGCTCCTGCTCGTCAACCACCCCCTCGACTGCCCCGTGTGCGACAAGGGAGGGGAGTGCCCACTCCAGGATCAGACCCTCTCGTATGGTCCTGGCGAGAGCCGCTTCATCGAGGAGAAGCGCCACTGGGCGAAGCCCGTCCCGATATCGGAGCTGGTGCTCTTGGATCGGGAGCGCTGCATCCAGTGCGGCAGGTGCGTGCGCTTCGCTGCAGAGGTGGCGGGGGAGGCGGAGATCGACTTCGCTGGCCGGGGCGACCGGCTGGAGGTGGCGATCTTCGAGACCCAGCCTTTCAGCTCCTACTTCAGCGGGAACACCGTGCAGATATGCCCGGTTGGAGCCCTGACAGCTTCCACCTACCGATTCGGGGCGCGCCCGTGGGACCTGGACCAGGTCGAGTCGACCTGCACCACATGCGCGCTGGGGTGCAGGGTGGCTGTCCAGTCATCGTCCAACCGCGTCACGCGCCTGCTCGGGATCGACTCGGATCCCGTGAACCAGGGATGGCTGTGCGATAAGGGCCGCTTCACGTGCGATGCGGTCAACTCCGAGGACCGCCTTACCGAGCCGCTTGTGAGGCGCGAGGGCAACGGGGGAGAGCTCGAGCGAGTGACATGGGCCGAGGCGCTCGAGCTGGTCGCGCGAAGGCTTGGCGCTGCGAGGAACGACGACGGCCCTGGCTCGATCGGCGTGGTGGGTGGGGCCCGGCTCTCCAACGAGGACGCCTATGCCTGGGCGAAGCTCGCCAAGGGAGTGCTCGGCACGGACAACGTGGACGCCCAGATCGGCGATGGTCTGCCTGCCGAGGTAGTGCTCGGGCTTCCCAGGGCGACCATCGACGAAGCGTGCAGTGCCAAGTGCGTGCTGGTGCTGGCAGGCGACCTGCGTGAAGAGTTGCCTGTCCTCTACCTGAGACTTCGCTCCGCCGTCGTCGACGGCGGAGCGAAGCTCGTGGAGATCGCCGCCGGCCCGGGAAGCATGGCTTCGTGGTCCACTTCCTCCATCCCGTGCAGGCCAGGCGAGTCCCCGGAGCTCGTGTCTCTCCTGGCCGCCGCTTCAGGCGCCGCCGGTTCAGGTGCCGCTGCGTCTGCCGGCACCCTCCCTGGTGGCTTTGGACCACCGGCCGGCGTAGAGCATGCGCCCTGGGAAGCGGCCCTAGGAGCGCTTTCCTCCTCGGGCGATGGCGGCTCGGGCATGGTGGTGGTGCTGGGCCGCCCGTCGCTTGCAGAGAGCGAGAGCGTGACGGTGGAGGCTGCTCGGGCGATACGTGCCGCTTGGCCGGCTGCCAGGTTCCTGCCTGCGCTCAGGAGAGGGAACGTGATGGGCGCTCTCGACATGGGGCTGGCGCCTGGGATCCTGCCGGGCCGGGTCAGCCTCGAGCACGGCCGGAGGATCTTCGAGAGCGCATGGGGATCGCTCCCGGCGGGGCGGGGGCTCGACACGGCTGGGATTCTCTCCGCCGCCGCTGCCGGCGAGCTGTCCGCGCTGGTGCTGATCGGGGCCGACCCACTGGGCGACTTCCCCGACCGCTCGCTCGCTGAGACCGGCTTGCAAGGGGCCAGGTTCGTGGTGGCGGTGGACACCTTCTTGTCGCCATCGGCGGCGCTGGCCGACGTGGTTCTTCCGGCAGCGGCGCATCACGAGCGGTCGGGCACCACCACGAACATCGAAGGCCGGGTGACCCGTGTCGGCCAGAAGCTCGTGGCTCCTGGCCAGTGCTGGCCCGACTGGATGATTGCCTCCGAGCTCGCTACGCGACTCGGCGGCGACCTGGGGGCGGGCAGCGCAGCCGACCTCTGGGACGAGATCGAGCAGCTTGCCCCGTCGCACAGCGGCCTCACCCGGGCCTTTTTCGACTCGCCGGCGTTCCGCGATGGCGAGGTCCTCCCGATAGAGCAGACGGCTGTGGCTATCGGGCGAAGGAAAGCTCCGGCGCCTATAGACCCCATTGCCCTGCCAGGTGTCGAGTCCGTGGAGCGCCAGGGCGCGCCGCCTCGCGCCGGTATGGCGGAGCCGCTCGGAGGTTCCGAGCTGGCAGAGCAGGGCGCGCTCCGTGAGCGCACACCGCTGCTCGCCTGGGACGCAGATGCGGGCGACCCACCCCACGTGCCTGCCTTGGACAGCTACTCGCTCCGCCTGGTAACGCGCCGGAGGCTCTACGACTCGGGGGTCCATCTCGACGCGTGCCCGCAGCTGGCCGGCCTCATCGGCACTGCCGTGCTGAGGGTCCACCCCACTGAGCTCGACCACCTGGGCCTCGCAGCAGGCGACCGGGTGCGCGTTCGGTCGGCCAGAGGGTCCGTGGTGCTCGAGGCGGCCACCGACCCGAGGATGCAGCGCCACCTGGCGGAGATAGACGCCAACCTGCTGAACGCGGATGCGGAGGGAGCATCCCTCCTCGTCGACGCCGGCCAGGTGGTCACGGACATCCGCCTGGAGACGCTCTGATGGGCGACCCGCTCTTCGCTCACGGAGTCGGGCTCGCGGTGCTCCTCATCGTCGTGGTGAAGGTGGTGGTCGCGTTCGCTGCGCTCATGGTCGCGGTCATGTTCATGATCTGGTTCGAGCGCAAGGTGATCTCCGACATGCAGGCGCGGATCGGGCCCAACCGCGCCGGGCCGTTCGGCCTGCTCCAGACGCTCGCTGACGGCATCAAGCTTTTCTTCAAGGAGGACCTGCTCCCGGAGCGGGCCGACCGCAAGGTCTTCAAGATCGCGCCGTACCTGTCGATACTCCCGGCGTTCCTGGCGTTCGCGATCGTGCCGGTGGGAGGTGTGGTCACCATCGCGGGCCACACCTTCGATCTCCAGGTCGCCGACCCGCCCATCGGGATCCTCTTCCTCCTGGCCATGTCGTCTGTCTCGGTGTACGGGGTGATGCTTGCCGGATGGTCTTCCGGTTCCAAGTACCCCCTGCTCGGTTCGGTTAGGGCTTCGGCGCAGATGATCTCCTACGAAGCCGCGCTCGGCATGACGGTCACGGCCGTGGTGCTCATAACAGGATCGTTGTCTACCCGGGCAATAGTGGCGTCGCAGGCCGTCCACGTCTGGGACTGGAACCTTGTCCGCCTCGGGGTCGTTCCATTCGTCTTGTTCCTCGTGGCCATCACCGCCGAGCTCAACCGGCCACCGTTCGATCTGGTGGAGGCCGAGCAGGAGCTCGTCGGCGGCTTCAACACCGAGTACTCCTCCATCCGCTTCGCCCTCTTCTATCTGGCGGAGTTCATGAACACGATCACGATGTCGGCCGTCGTGGTGACCTTGTTCCTCGGCGGTCCCGATGGCCCTGGCTTCCACTTCCTTCCCTGGCTGTGGCCGATCCTGTGGTTCCTGGGCAAGACTCTCGCGTTCTTGTTCTTCTACGTCTGGCTAAGAGCTGCGCTTCCTCGCCTTCGATACGACCAGCTCATGGACCTCGGCTGGAAGCGCTTGATCCCACTCTCGCTCGGGTGGCTGCTCGTGGTGGCTGCGGTGCTGGTGGACCGCTGGTGGGGGCTCGTCGTGGCAGCAGGGCTCGTGCTCGGCGCAGGGGTGCTGGCTCGCTCGATTTGGGTCGGGTCTCGCCGCGAGGGAGAGGTTGGAGCGGGGATGAGCGGCTGATGGGCTTGTTCGACGATGTGCGTGACGAGCTGAACTTCTTCGGCGGCTTCAAGGTGACGCTCGAGCAGATGGCGCGCCAGCGCGTCACGATCCAGTACCCCGCGGCAAAGCGTGCCAAGCCGGTTCGCGTGCACGGGCGCCACGTCCTCAACCGCTACGAGGACGGCATGGAGAAGTGCATCGGCTGCGAGCTCTGTGCGGGCGTGTGCCCGGCTGACTGCATATACGTGCGCGGTGCGGACAACCCGCCTGATTCTCCGGTGTCCCCCGGCGAGCGCTTCGGCTTCGTCTACGAGATCAACTACCTGCGCTGCATCCACTGCGACATGTGCGTGGAAGCGTGCCCAACTGAAGCCATAACCGAGAGCAAGCTCTTCGAGCTCTCCTTCACCAACAGGGCAGACGCCATCTACACCAAGGAGGAGCTCGTGGTCGGGGACGACGGGCGTCCCAAGCATCTTCCGTGGGAGGACTGGCGCGAGGGGGAGGACGCGCACACCTCGGGGTGGATGCGAGCGACTGCACCCGGCGGGAGTGCAGCGTACGAGGGGCAGGTCCAGTGGTCCGCTGAGCTCGGGTACGGGTCTCGCGCTCCAGAGCCCGGGCAGGCACAGGCCAAGGGACGTCCCCAGGAGGGCGAGATAAGCCTCAGGGAGACCATGTCTTCCCATCTGCGCCCCGAGGACCGGCCCGCAGGTGAGCAAGGCCTGAAGGGCGTGCTGTCCAGGTTGAAGGCGCGCCGTCTGGCGTCGCCGGGAAGCGCTGGAGGATCCAAGTGAGCGCGCTCCACCTGCCGCTCCACGTGCTGGTCCACCCGTTGCTCGCTGTTACCACGGTCGATGCCCTCACCTTCGCCGTCGCGGCAGTGGCGATCCTCGGGGGGGCTATAGGCGTGGTGGTGGCACGCAACCCTGTCCACGCAGCGTTGCTCCTCGTGATGACGCTCTTCGGCGTCGCTGTCCTCTTCGTGGCCGAAGACGCCCAGTTCCTTGCGGCGGTGCAAGTCATCGTCTATGCCGGGGCGATAGTCGTGCTGTTCTTGTTCGTGATCATGTTCCTCGGGGTGGACCGCCGGGAGAGCCTGGCAGCCGAACCCCTGCGGGGCCAGCGCCCGCTGGCCGCGCTGCTCGTGGTGCTCGCCCTGGGAGGCTTGATCGCGCTCGGAGCCGAGGCGCGCTGGGCAGTCGGGGCTCGCTCTGTCGCGGGACCCGCGCGCGGTCAGCCCGGAGGGAACGTGGCCGCCCTCGGGCGCGCCGTGTTCACCACCTACCTGTTTCCCTTCGAGGTGACCGCTGCTCTCCTGGTGATCGCCGTGGTGGGCGCGGTCGTCCTCGCGCGCCGGCCCAAGCGCGAGCCGGAGCCTCAGGAGGAGCTTGCGCCCGGCGACGAGCTCGCCGAGGAGCCGGCAGGCTCCCAGCCAGAACCAGAAGAGCCAGAACCAGAAGAGCCAGAACCAGAAGAGCCAGAACTAGAAGAGGTGGCGCGGTGAGCGTGCCTGGCGCCTGGTACCTGGGCCTTTCGGTGATCCTGTTCTCGATCGGCGCGCTCGGGGTGCTGGTACGGCGGAACGTCCTCGTCATGTTTATGTGCGTCGAGCTGATGCTCAATGCCGCGAACCTCGCCCTCGTCACCTTCTCCCGAATGCTCGACGACATTGGCGGCCAGGCACTGGTGTTCTTCGTGCTCGTGGTGGCCGCGGCCGAGGTCGTCGTGGGGCTTGGCATAGTCGTGGCCATCTTCCGCAGGCGGCGAGACACCACAGCGGACGACCTTCACGTGCTGAAGGGCTGAGCGAACCGAGGACTGGACCATACCCATGCTTCATGCCGCCTACCTCATGGTGCTCCTGCCTGCAGCGGGCTTCGTCCTTCTGCTCGCCTTCGGCCGGCGCCTCGGCGACCCCTGGGCGGGATGGCTCGGCACTGCCGCGGTCGCCGGGTCGTTCGTCGCCACTTGCATCACCTACGCAGGGCTGCTCGGCAGGCCTGCCGGTCCGTCTAGGGAGGTGACCCAGACCTACTTCACTTGGATAGCAGCCGGCTCCTTCCATGTGAAGGCGGGGCTGCTCGTCGACCCGCTCTCGATGACGATGGCCCTGTTCGTGAGCGGCGTGAGCATGCTCATCCACCTCTACTCGATCGGCTACATGAAACGCGACGGGGATTACCCGAAGTTCTTCGTCTACATGAACCTGTTCGTGGCGTCGATGATGCTGCTCGTGCTCGGGTCGAGCCTCATCGTCACCTTCGTCGGCTGGGAGGGCGTGGGGCTGTGCTCGTACTTCCTCATCGCTTACTGGTTCGAGCGACCCGCCGCGGCGAGCGCAGGGAAGAAGGCCTTCGTCTACAACCGCATAGGCGATGCAGGGTTCCTGCTTGCGATGTTCCTGCTCTTCGACAAGACCGGCACGCTCGGATATCGGGGCATCTTCGCCCATGCCCACGGCCTCTCCACCGGGGTGACCACGGCCGCGGTGCTGCTCTTGTTCCTGGCGGCCACAGGCAAGTCGGCACAGATCCCCCTCTTCCCCTGGCTTCCTGACGCCATGGAGGGTCCTACACCCGTTTCCGCGCTCATCCACGCGGCGACCATGGTGACCTCCGGCGTCTACCTGCTCTGCCGGATGAGCCCGCTGCTCGCCCATGCCCACGACGCTGCGCTCGTGATCGCGGCGGTGGGCGCTGCCACCGCATTCGTAGGGGCAACGATCGCCTGTGCCCAGAACGACATAAAGAAGGTGGTGGCCTTCTCGACTGTCTCGCAGCTCGGGTACATGTTCCTCGCGGTGGGCACTGGCGCCTACGAAGCCGCGATATTCCTCATGGTGGCGCACGCCTTTTACAAGGGTCTCCTGTTCCTCGGGTCCGGCTCGGTCATACACGGTCTGCACGACGAGCAGGACCTGAAGCGCATGGGTGGCCTGGCGCGTTACATGCCGCTCACAGCGCTCACCTTCGCCTCGGGCTGGTTCGCCTTGGCGGGAGTGCCGCCCCTTTCGGGATTCTGGGCGAAGGGAGACGTGCTCGACAACGCGTTTGCGAAGTTTCCGGCCCTATGGGTGGTCGGGGCCGTCACCGCCGCGCTCACTGCGTACTACTCGAGCCGGCTCTTCATCCTCGCCTTCACGGGGGACGAGCGCTGGCGGCGCTTCAGGGCTCAGCTCGCCCCCGACCATGCAGGCTCCGCTGGGGCCGGCGCCGGCGATTCGCACGCTGGCGAGCCGCACGAGGCTCCGTTCACGATGGCTGTCCCCCTGGTGCTGCTGGGAATCGCGGCCTTCGCAGGCGGGATGCTGAGCCTTCCGTGGCACACCGGCATCACCCGTCCCCTCGCCTGGCTCGGCCCGGTCTTCGGAGCGAACCTATATGCCCCGCACCAGAGTGTCGGGCTCCGATGGGCGCTCGGCGTGGTGGACTCGGTTCTCGCATTCGGCGGGATAGGGGCTGCATGGGCCATATGGCGCACGACATCAGAACGCCCGAGGCTGGAGCCCGTCTTCCTCAGGCGGGTCTGGTTCGTGAACGAGCTCTACGACGCGGTGATCGGGCGGCCAGGTGAGCGCGTTGCTGCCTTCGCCTCTGCCGTCGTCGACCGCAAGGCCATAGACGGGGTGGTAGAGGGGCTCGGCAGGGCGACTCGGCTCCTCGGCTCCTCGGCGCGCCGGGTGCAGACCGGGTATCTCCGCCAGTACGCGCTCGGCCTGGCCATCGGCCTGGTAGCGCTCCTGGCGTTCATGCTCACGAGGGCGTGGCCGTGATGAGCTCCACTCCGGTCTTCCCGTTCCTCACCACATTGGTGCTCCTCCCCGCGGGCGGTGCCCTCGCAGCGGCTCTCGTGCCGAGGAGCCTCTCGGAGCGAACGGAACGCCTGGTGGTGCAGGCCATCGGGCTGGTCACCACCCTCGCGACCCTGGCGCTGGCGATAGCCGTGACGATCAGGTTCAAGGTCGGCGACGGCGGTTACCAGATGACGAGCAGGCATGCCTGGGCGGGAGCGCTCGGGATCTCGTGGCATCTCGGGGTGGACGGGATATCGCTCTTCCTCGTCCTCATGACGGCGGTCCTGTTCCCAGTCGCGCTCACCGGAGGTGCAGTCCGGCGCAACCCGCGCTCGTTCGTAGCGTGGATGCTCCTCCTAGAGGCAGGGTGCCTGGGCAGCTTCCTCTCCCTCGACGTGATCCTCTTCTTCGTGTTCTTCGACCTCACGCTTGTGCCCATCTACTTCGTGATAACGGGGTGGGGGTTCGAGCGGAGGGGCCACGCGGCCACCAAGTTCTTCCTCTACACGTTCCTCGGCTCCGCCTTCATGCTCGTGGCGATGGTGGCCCTCGCGGTCATCCACCAGCGCCAGACGGGCGTGTTCACCTTCGACCTGACTGCTCTGGCCCACACGCGCCTCAGCCTCACGGACCAGGTGCTCCTGTTCTCTGGCTTCACTGCTGCCTTCGCCGTGAAGGCGCCGGTCTTCCCCTTCCACACCTGGTCTCCCGATGCCTACGCGGCAGCGCCGACGGGCGGGGCAGTGGCCCTGGCGGCGGTGATGGCGAAGCTCGGCACGTACGGGATCATCCGCTTCGACCTGACGCTCTTCCCGCGGGCCACCCTAGACCTGGCGCCGCTGCTCCTCACTCTCGGCGTAGCCGGCATTATCTACGGAGCGGTCGTCGCGTGCGCCCAGCGCGACCTGAAACGGCTGGTGGCCTACTCATCCCTCGGGCATCTCGGCTTCGTCGTGATCGGCATCTTCGCCCTCAGCACCGATGGGCTGGCCGGGGGCGTGCTGCAGATGGTGAACCACGGCATCGTCATAGCAGCCATGTTCCTGATCATCGGCTGGATCCACGAGCGTCGGGGTTCGTGGAACGTTCGCGAGCTGCGCGGGCTCCAGCGACCTGCCCCTGTGCTAGCCGCGGTGTTCACGGTCGTGATGCTCGCTGCCATCGGCCTGCCGGGCCTGAACGGCTTCGTCGGCGAGTTCCTGATCCTGCTCGGGACCTTCGTGGCTCACAGGTGGTGGGCCGTGGTGGCGACCGGAGGCGTGGTGCTCTCGGCGCTGTACTTGTTGTGGGCCTACCAGCAGGCCTTCCACGGCTCCCCGGACGACGCAGTGAAGGAGACCCGGGATCTCTCCTGGCGTGAAGGCCTGGTGGTCGCTCCGCTCATCGTGCTCATCGTGCTCCTCGGCGTCTATCCGAAGCCGGTGCTCGATCGCATAACGCCTTCGGTGAATGCCCTCGTGGCCCACGTCGATGCCGCGACCGGGTCTCACCAGCCGGGCCCGGCAGTCCCGGCACGACCGGCTGGATATGGGGCCGTTGCACGACCGGCGCTGCAGGGGGGACACTCGAGGAGGCTGCCGTGATGTCGCTGGTTGCTCGGAGCCTTGGTGCGGCCGGCCTCATCGGCTCGGCCGCGCGAGGAACGATCTCGATCCCCCACATCGACTACCTGTCGATCCTTCCCGAGCTCATAATGCTCGGTGGAGCCGTCTTGATGCTGGCAGCCTCCTCGCTCGTCCGGGCACGCATGTCCCCGGCAACGGCTACGGGATGGGCTGTCACCACCGCCGGTGCAGCGCTCGTGGCGTCCCTGGTGCAGTGGTACGAGGTCGGCGCCCACGGCCCGAAGGTGACGGTTGCTGGCGCAGTGGCCTTCGACGGCTTCAGCGTTCTCGTCACCGTCCTCGTCTCCTCGGCAACGCTCGTCGCGCTGCTGGCGACCCACGGCTGGCTCGGGCGCGAGCAGGTGCACGGTCCCGAGATGCCTGTGCTGATGATGGTGTCAGCCACGGGGGCGATGCTCATGGGGGCGGCGAACGACCTGATCGTGGTCTTCCTCGGCCTGGAGATCCTCTCCATCGCCCTCTACGTCCTCGCTGCCTTCGACCATCGTCGAGAGGCCTCCGGAGAGGCAGCACTCAAGTACTTCATCCTCGGGGCCTTCTCCTCAGCGGTATTCGTCTACGGGATCGCCTTCGTCTACGGAGCCACCGGCACCAGCAATATCCCCCAGATAGCGGACTTCCTCGCCAGGAACGTCCTGCTGCACCAGGGGCTGTTGCTCGCGGGCTTGGCCCTGCTACTCGTGGGGTTCTGCTTCAAGATCGCGGCGGTCCCCTTCCACATGTGGACCCCCGACGTCTACCAGGGCTCCCCGAGCCCGGTCACCGGGTTCATGGCAGCCGTAGCGAAGATAGGGGGCTTCGCCGCTCTGCTCCGCGTCTTCGTGTCCTCCTTCGGCTTGCTGCGTGCCGACTGGCAGCCGGCCATATGGGTGATCGCAGCGGTCACGCTGCTCTTCGGGGCAGTGGTGGCGCTCGTCCAGCGCGACATCAAGCGGATGCTCGCGTACTCGTCGATCAACCATGCCGGTTTCGTGCTGCTCGGCCTGGAGGCAGCCACCGCGCGCGGTGTGTCTGCTTCGCTGTACTACCTCTTCGCGTACGCGTTCATGGCGCTGGGGAGCTTCGCTGTCGTCACCTTCGTCGGGGGCCAGGGTGACTCCAGGCACGATCTGGGCTCCTATCGTGGGCTAGGACATCGCCACCCCTGGCTTGCCGCCTCCTTCACGGTGCTGCTGCTCTCCCAGGCGGGCATCCCCTTCACCACGGGCTTCCTGGCGAAACTGTCCGTCGTGGAGGCTGCAGCATCGGCCCACTCGGTGCCCCTGGCGGCAATAGCCATGGTCTCCGCCGTGGTCGCGGCCTTCTTCTACCTCGGGGTGGTCAGGCTCATGTGGTCGCCGGCCCCTGCCGGCTCCGAGATCCCTGCCCCTGTGACCGCATCTGTGACCGCATCTGCCGGCGGTGGCGAGGTTGCTCCGGCGGCAGATGCAGTGTCGGACCCGGGTGGAGATCCTGCAGGTGCCTCCGACCTGCCAGGCGATCTCGGAGCCGCTCCGAGCCCGGTGCCGGCAGCGGCGGCAATAGCCATCGCGATCTGCGTGGGAGTCACCGTGGTATTCGGCATTGTTCCCGCTCCACTGCTCGACTTCGCCCACAAGGCAACCCTGCTGATCGGCTGATCGCCGGTCGGCTGACCGGATGGTTGCTCGTCCGTTGGCCGGTTTTCCTGCTGGCCGGTCAGACGGCCTGCCCTCGTGATCGCGGTCCTGGGTCCAGACCGCCCTCGGTGCCGCCTGGATCCGTGTGCGCCGGGGGGCTGAGCAGCCTCCCTATCACTGGCACCTCCGAGAGCGACTCGGCTCTTAGAATCGCGAGCACGACAGGGACGAAGTGCTCCGCGGCATCGTAGACGATGTACCGGGGGAGCCAGTCGGGCTCGTACTTGGCGTTGAACTTCCACAGGGACTCGATCTGCAAGAAGCCCGACATCTTGCGTATCGCCCATCGTTCGACACGCTGGGCAGCTCCGTCGCCGCGCTCTCCGTCGAGCAGGGAGCGCATGGCGGCGAAGTTCAGGCTGAGCCCCCGTGCTCCGGAGTCGCGAAGGTGCTCGATGGTGGACACCAGGGCGAAGTCGACCAGACCGTTCGGATGGTCGCCCAGGTGGCGGCGCATGAGGTCGAGTGAATAGCCGCCGATGCCAGGTGCAGGCACGAACTGGCACATGGCCACCGGCAGCCCGTCGGGCGCCTTTACCACCGTTAGCACGAGACCTTCGTCACGAGTGTCGAAGATTCGGCCCAACATCATGGAGAAACCCCGCTCGGCCTCCCCGCGGCGGCTAGAGCGCATCAGCGATCGCAGCTCCGCAGCGAGGCCAGGGTCGAGGTGAGCCGGATCGTGGAAGGATGCCGTGTAGCCGTAGCGCGCTATGCGGTTGTGGGCCTGGCGCAGGCCCTTCATGTGACCTCCGGTGAGGGAGAACTTCCTGACGTCGACGACGGCCTCGTCGCCGATGTAGATGTCGTGCATGCCGGTGGTCCGGTACAGCGGGAGCCATTCCTCGGACGCGCCCATCAGCGCGACCACCCAGCTGTTCCCGTCTGCGAAGCGGCGGAAGGCGCCCCAGGCGTGTGCTCGCTCGCTCGCGGGGCCGATCGGGTCCGGCGACACCAGGCAGACGCCCCCGTAGATTGCGTATGCGACCAGGGTGTCACGGTGG
>JAJYXW010000114.1 GCA_021801525.1 Actinomycetes bacterium | reverse complement strand
AGGATGATCGGCATCACGCTCGGCCGCAGCCCGGGCGTGATGGTTGACGGCATGCCACGCCGCCGGGACGGGAGTGGCCGCGACACCAGCCGAGATCCGACGATCGCGGCTCCGGCCAGCCCGAGCGCCACCCACGAAAGCGCCGAGGGACCCGAGGACGGGCTGTGGTTCGAGACGTGATGGACCAGGTAGTCGAGCACACCGACCGCCAGCGCCAGGCCGAAGAGCACGAGTGCGATCGAGCCGAGGAAGCGCCAGCGGTGCGCCGGCGAGAGCAACAGGCCGAGCATCGCTCTTCGCTCATCCGGCGAGGGCCGGCCTCGACGGGCACCCGAGAAGCCGGCGCCGGACGCAGGGGTGCCGGACCAAGGGGTGCCAGGCGCAAGGGCGCCAGGCAAAGGGGCACCGATCGGTGAGGCACCCGGCACCGGAAAGGCCTGGGCCGCAGGGTCCTCCGATGATGCTTCCGCGGCGGCGCCACAGCTGCCGCAGAATACGACACCTTCCTCGATCTGGCTCCCGCAAGCTCCGCAGTACGGCATCTTGGTCCTTTCGTCGCGTTATCCGAGGTGATCGGGATCGCTCTGGACGCCCGCCGTGCCATGCGGCGTGATCACCTGGAGATGTTGCGCTCTCACGACCTGGTCACCTCGAAGAACGGGTAGCCGCCGCTCCCGACCAGGTCCACGGCCGAGCCCGAGGCTGTCCAGATGTACGGGCTGTACTCGCCGGGGGCCATGCCGGCGGGGGCGTTCACGAGCACCGATACCTTGGTCGGGTCCCAGCTCTTGACCGTGAGTGGAGGAATAGAGCTCACCGAGGAAGACTGCGCGACGAACCTCACCGTCCCGGGTGCCGTGCCGAAGACCGGACCGCAGTTGGAGCTGAAGGTCACCACGGTCCCGACCGGGCCCGAGCCCGGAGACATCGTGACCGGTTCGAAGGTCTCGTATGCCCCAGGGGGCGGGGTGTAGCGCGGGCACCCCGGATAGGACGTGGCGGGCGGGCTCGACGTGGCGGGCAGGCTCGAGGTGGTGGGCGGGCTCGACGTGGTGGGCGGGCTCGACGTGGTGGGCGGGCTCGACGTGGTGGGCGGGGTGCCAGCGAGTGCCGCAGCGTCCAACGCACTTACCCAGCCGCCGCCGCCGCCATAGACGTACCAGCTCCCGCCGACCCGGACGCAAGGGATCGCTTCGGGCCTTGCCGGGTGCATGGTAGGCGCAAAGAGGAGCCCATAGCCGGCCGAGACTGCCGCGAGCAACGCAGCCACGGGCTCGCAGGGCGTACCGCTCGCGCATGCCTCTCCCTCGACGACCACGGCCGCGTGCGAACCTTCGACGAGGGTGCTGCCGGTGGCGACGCTCCGTACCGACAGGGTCGCCAAGCCGGCACTCACGGCGTGCCCGAAGCTGGCCGACTGACCGGGTGACGGGCGGTTCGAGGGGTCGATCATCCTGAGCGCGCCGGCAAGATCGTGATGGCCAAAAGCCTCCACAAAGGCAATGACCGCCGCCGCAGGCGATGTGGCACCCCCCGTGGAGCTGCTTGTCGTCAAGCTGATCGCCGCTGCAACGCCGGCGACGCCGACCACTGCTCCTGTCACCACGGTGAGCCAGGTTCTTCCGCTCCAGTGGCCTCGGCCAGGCTTCGCTGGCAGCGGAGCCACCTCACCCACCGAGCGGCACGCCGCACGAGGTGCAGAAGCGGTTCGCCACCGAGACCGCGACGCCGCATCCCGGGCAGGCAACCGTGGCCGCGCCGGGCTTGACCAAGAAGGCGAGAAGGACGAGGAGCCCGTTGAGCCCGGCACCCGCTGCGAGGACCTGCCAATGCGCGTAGGGCAGGCGGGGCGGCGAGGGGAGCAGGACCCGCATGCCCAGGTAGGCGAGCACAGCGAGGGAGACGAGCAGCACGAGGAAGCGCCAGCCCCCTGCCCCGGTGCCTAGGGCGGAGACGGAAGTGGAAAACGTGGTCCCCTGGAGCACGCTCCTCATACCGTTGCTGTTGGTGATCTGGGGCACACCCGTGAGAAGCGACACGCTGTACCACGGTAGGAAGAGGGCGATGAACACGACGACGGTGGCGGCTCCGGCCACGATGTCGCCCCTTCCAAGCCGCCGGAGCACGTCCGAGAGCACTACGGTGGGATTCGCCACTTCCGTCCGTGGGTTGCTCGCGTGCGTGACACCCTGCTGCGGGGTCGCGCACCCCGGGCAAAACAGCGCCCCATCTGGAACCGCCGCACCGCACGCCGGGCAATATGGCACTCCTGACCTCCTACGCTAGAGGGTCGCGCCTGTCACATAACCCAAGTAATACGGCGCGCATCGACCGACCAGGGCCGAAAGACTCTTTATCGCGGACCGAGGCTCGCCGGTACCGGGTAGAAGGCGAGCGCCCAGGTTCCGGGGTTGGAGCTGGTGCTTGCCACCAGGCGGGCGCTCGGCGTACTGGTGGTTCCGAGCGTGCGCGCGGCGTACTCGTACACCATGCCCTCGGGGGCACCGGAGCTGCCGGAGCCAATGGCGCTCACCCACAGGTCGCCCGGCGAGTCGAATGCAAGGCTGAGCGCGCCACCACTGATAAGTGTCGACATGTCGATCGTGGCGCTCGGCGTACTGGTGGTTCCGAGCGTGCGCGCGGCGTACTCGTCAACCGTGTCGTTCTGGCCAGGCACCCACAGGTCACCCTTCGAGTCGAAGGCGATCCCGAAGGGTGCAGTCCCGCCCGGCAGCTGGATGTGCAGGCCAGGTTCCGGATGGGCGGCCGAGAGCGAGCGGGCCGGGTACTCGAGGAGCACGCGGTTGTTGAAGTTCGCAACCCAGAGGCTCCTCCCGAGGGGATCGAAGGCCAGGCTGCATGGCCCGTCCAGCAGCGACGACGTAATGACCTTGGACGGAGAGGGGTTGTGGCCGAGAGCGCCTGCCCCGAACTCGACCAGAGCGGTCCCGGCCGCCACCCACAGGTTGCCCGCCGAGTCGAAGGCCAACCCCTCGGGGGAGGTGCCCCGAGTGTCGATCACCGCTGCCGGTCCTGACCCGGCGGCAAGGCCCCCCGCGGCGAGCTCGAGGATCGCCGGGCTCGGCCCCCCGTCGCCCACCCACAGGTTGCCCCTCGCGTCGAAGGCCAGGGCCTCGGGATGGGTCAGGCCCTTGGCCACCACTGTGGTCGGCGTGGACGCCGGTGGTGCATGAAAGTCGGTCACCACGTTCGCGTTGATGTCGCTCACCCACAGCCCACCTGGCACGGCAACACCCGGCACCTGGCTAGCCGGCGGGGCTGCAACGGTGCTGGATCCCGTTGCCACAGCAGGGCTCGTACGGGCTCGCGGTGCT
>JAJYXW010000146.1:1571-3404 GCA_021801525.1 Actinomycetes bacterium | reverse complement strand
ATCTCATCGAGCCCGGGCTCGTAGATCGGCGCCTCCCCGCGGGAGATCGCCTCGCGACGGCGCGGGTCCACCTCGACGACGGTGACCCGGCGCCCCGCCTCGGCGAGGCAGGCCGCGGTCACGAGACCGACGTACCCGCCGCCGATGACGGCGAGCGGCTCGGCCGGCTCGCCTCCGCCAGGATAGGTCTCGCCCAGCTTGCCCAGCATCCTCTCCCCCCTGCACGATGAGTGAAGGCCGTCAGAGACGTCGCGGCGCAAGCCCGCTCTGCATCAGGCCGGATACCCGTCCCGCGCCCCTCAGATCCCCTGGCTCCTTCGCTCCCCGCAGCCCACAACAGGCCAAGTGGCCCGGATTCTATCGGTCCACGGTGAGCAACGTCAAGCTCCCGCATTCCCTCACCCAGAATCTGACCGTGGGCCCCATCGTTCCGTCAGCGGCGATTCTTACCGAGGCCAGGCAGCCCGAGCCGCGGCGGAGGGAGCCATGCGGATCGGGGATCGCTACGAGCTGGCCATGGAGCTGATGGGGCGGTACGGCCGGGCCGGCAGGGCGGAGCGAGGGGCGATCCTGGACGGCTTCTGCCTGGCCACCGGCTACCACCGCAAGTACGCCATCGCGATGCTGCGAGGGCGCCGGCGGGTGGTGGTCCCCAAGCGGGTGACCCGTGCCCGCCGCTATGGCCGGGAGTTCCAGCAGGCCCTGCTGGTGGCCTGGGAGGCGTCGGGATACGTCTGCTCGGAGCGGCTCCAGCCCTTCCTCCCCGAGTTGGTCCCGCTGCTGGAGCAGCACCAGCAGCTCAGCCTCGATGACGTCACCCGGACGCTTCTCTTCCGGGCCAGCGTGAGCACCGTCGAGCGAGCCCTGGCAGCCAAGCGCAAGGGCCTGGTGGGCCGGCGCATGACCCAGACCAAGCCGGGCACCCTGCTGCGCCGCCAGATCCCCGCCCTGGTGGGCTCGTGGAAGGCCGAGGACGTCCCCGGCTACCTGGAGATCGACCTGGTCTCCCACAGCGGCGAGTACGCAGCGGGAACCTTCCTCTACACCCTCTCCGTGGTCGACCTGGCCACCGGCTGGACCGAGCGAGTCCCCTTGCTGGGCAAGGGCCAGACCGGGGTGGTCGCCGGCCTCGACCGGATCCGCGAGCAGCTGCCCTTCCGGCTTCGCGGGCTCCACCCCGACACCGGCAGCGAGTTCATCAACTTCCACCTCTTCGACTACTGCCAGGAGCGCGGCATCGAGCTCACCCGCTCGAGGCCCTACCACAAGAACGACAACTGCCACGTCGAGCAGAAGAACTGGACCCTGGTCCGCCGCCTGATCGGCTACGACCGCCTGGACACCCCCGCGCAGCAGGCCTGGCTGGACGCCTTCTACACCGACGACCTCCGGCCCTTCGCCAACTGCTTCCAGCCGGTGATGAAGCTGGTCGGCAAGGAGACCGTCGGCCAGCGCACCCGGCGTCTCTACGACACCCCCACGACGCCCCTGCGGCGGCTCCTCGACGACTACACCAGCCATGTCGACCTCAACCGCGTGCGGGCTCTCACCGAGCTCTACTCAGCGGTGAGCCCGCTGACCCTGAAGCGCCGCATCGACCGCCGCATCGCCGCCCTGCCCGTCCACCTCGGGGTCCACGCCAGTGCCTGAAATGAGTTATCCACAGCAACCGGAGTTTTCCACCCCTTCCCCCCAAACCCCCCATCCCGCTACTACGGCCACGGTCAGATTCCTTCCTGACGGAATGAAGCCGCCAGGGTCAGATTCCTTCCTGCTTGACAACGGCTCCGATCGACCTGATCGATTGTGACATTCCCTCCGGACGCCCTCCCG
>JAJYXW010000146.1:0-1561 GCA_021801525.1 Actinomycetes bacterium | reverse complement strand
TCCTGCTTGACAACGGCCCTCCACGACTTTCATGGTGCCAATAGTGGCCACAACTCCTCCCTCCCATGTTGGTATCTATGTAGGACAACGCTACATTCGTCCTTCGGTTACGCTGCCGCCGGCCCTGCCGCCGTGCGCGGACCGCGCGACGTGATCGAGAGGAGCGTCGGGCAGTGGAACCGGGAGATTGCTGCGCTCGAGCTCAACATCCTGCCCGAGAAGGTGGACTGATTCGCCCGGCGCCCTCGAGGGATCCTGAGCAGGGGCTGTATCGCTTTCCACGGGTCGTCCGTCTATGGGGTGTTGGTTTCCACAGCATCCGAGCGATGCGAGCAAGGGAGCAGGCGATGAAGAAGAACATGGGAACAATCGACCGGAGCCTTCGGGTCCTCGTGGCCGCCGGGGCTGTCGCCGGAAGCGGCGTGCTCGGCTTCTCGACGGCGGGAGGGATCGTGCTGCTGGTGGTCGCAGCGGTCATGGCCGCCACGTCGGCGAGCGGCTTCTGCCCCCTCTACACCCTTGTGGGCATCAGGACGACCGGTGGCGGTGACGCCAAGGTTGGCGGGCACCAGGCATCCCAGCCGCACACTGCGGCCTGAGACAACCTCGATCTCGTGACGCCGTCATCGGGGCGGGGCAGGTGGCAGCCGTGCCCACCATGGGTGCGAGATACTGGGCAATGTGGCGGGCGATCCGACGACTGAGGAGCAGCGGAGCCGGTTCGGGACACAGGTGGCGGCGGAGTTCCCTGGCCTGTACCGCTATGCCCGCTCGATCACGGCGAGCGACGACGAGGCCCAGGATCTCGTCGCCGACACCGCGGTCCGAGCGCTCGAGCGCGCCTCGCAGTATCGGGGCGACGCGTCACTTCGGACCTGGCTCCACCAGATCCTCGGCCACCTGGCGGTCGACCGGGCTCGCCACCAGGCTCACGAGCTCAGCGTCGCAGACGTGGAGGCCCGCTGGCGTGACGATGCCTACAGCGTCGACGCACAGACGGTGGTCGAGCGCGCCGAGTCGGCCGCCGAGCTTCGCGACGCCCTCGTTCACCTGCCCTACCACTACCGAAGCGCGGTTGTGCTTCACGACGCCGAGGGCTTCACGGCGACCGAGGTCGCAGGCATTCTCGGGATCTCGCTCCCAGCGGCCAAGCAGCGAATCCGACGCGGAAGGATGATGCTCGTGAGCGCCCTGTCGCAACGAGGTGAGCGACAGGTGGCCAACGCCGGGGTCCCGCTCAGCTGCTGGGAGGCGCGCGAGCAGGTGTCGAGCTACATCGACGGCGAGCTCGACCCCGAAGCTCGGAGCGCGCTCGAGGCCCATCTCGCCGGGTGTGCCACCTGCCCGCCGCTCTACCAGGCGCTCGTCGTGACGACGATCTCGCTCGGCAACCTCCACGACCTCGACAGCGTGATCCCGACCGGGCTCGCCGAGCGAATCCGGCGCCATCTCGACGCGGAGGTGTTCAACCACGCGCCCACCGCCTGTCACGGAGGAGCGCCGTGAGTGAGCCTGCTCCACCCTCTGGGCCGCTTCCGGGCCTGCGAAGAGTTCCTGGCCG
>JAJYXW010000104.1 GCA_021801525.1 Actinomycetes bacterium | reverse complement strand
GCCAGCCCAGGCTGAGCTCCGGCGCCCACCTCGCCCACCACACCGCCCTCCCCGCCGCCACCTTCGCCAGACCCGCCGTCCCCACCAGACCCGCGCGCCCCACCAGACCCGCGCGCCCCACCAGACCCGCGCGCCCCACCAGACCCGCCGGACCCGCCATCTTCGCCGACGCCGGACATGAGCTTCAGGCGGGCTACGAGCGAGGCGCGTGCCTCCTCGGGGCGGAGCAGCTCCCCGTGGCGGCCGAGCCCGAGCACGAACGACTCGAGCGCAGGCGGGTTGGTGACTTCGAGAGCGATCTCCACCGAACCGTCGTCGTGCCGTGCGACCACCCGAGATCCCCCCACCGCATCCACGACGCGGCCTGCTTCGACCGCGTCGACACGGATGACAGCTTGTACGGGGTCGCCTCCGCCGAAGCGCCAGGGCTCGGTCGGCGGCACCACCTCTGCGCTGTCAGCGGCGTGCTTGGCCGCCGAGCCTGCTTCGCCGAGGGCGGGCAACCCCTCGATACGGTCGACACGGAAGGTGCGCATAGCCCCGCGCATGTGGTCGTGACCCACGAGGTACCAGTGACCGCCCTTGAACCACAAGGTGGACGGGTCGACTTCTCGCCTCTCTCCCAGGTAGGAGAACGAGGTTCTGGCGCGCGAGCGGATCGCCTGGTGGAGCACGGGCAACGGCTCGAGCACCGGGATCTCCGCCAGGGGGCGCGGGTTCGAGATCGCGGGCATGCCCAGTCGCCATAGGGCGTCCCGGGCCGGAGCGACGGCGGTGTCGCCGAGGTGGATCGCGCCGAGCGCGACGTTCAGCGCGGTCTGCTCGTCGGAGGTGAGACCAAGCTCGGGGAGGTAGTAGTCCTCTGGTCTTATGCGGTAGCCGACCTGCTCCGGGCCGGCGACGGGCTCCGCGGCTACGGGGATCCCCTCTTCGCGAAGCGTGCGCTTGTCCCGCTCGAAGGCCTGGCGGCGAGCATCACCGGCAGGCGGATATCCGGGGACGAGGTCCGCGATGCGCTGCAGGGGTATGGGTCGGTCGGTGCCGAGCAAGACCAGGACCAAGTCGGTTAGCCGCTCCAGGCGGTCGACTTTCGGCGTCGCTCGAGCAGGCGCCCCAGGAGGCATCGCACCAAGGGTAGCTGACGGCCGGCCTCACACCGCCACCCGCCCCAGACCTCCACCCGCCTCAAACTTTGAACTGGAGGTCGCCATAGCGGCCGAGCAGCTCGTCCACCGTCGCCCGTGTCTCGACGGTGCCGGTCATCCCGTAGATGGGGGCCATGGCACCGGTGGTCCCCGGCGAGGAACTCACGGCCTCGACCGACGCCTGCAGGTCGGCGACGAAGCGGTCGGCCACGCCGGGCTGCGCGTGGCGGAGGGTGACGCAGATGTGGACGGCCGGCGGGTTCTGCAGGCCGTTCAGGCTCCATCCCCGCCGGCTCATCTCGTCCGACACGGCATAGACGTCTAGCTCCCCGGGCTCCCCGGGCTCCCCGGCCACGCTGCGCTCGTCGGCCACGCCGGGCTCCCCGGGCTCACCGCGCTCCCCGGAGGCGAAGGCGATCACCCAGAGCGGGTCGCCCAGAACCCGTAGGCCTGGGATCGACTCGATTCCTTCGCGAATGGTTCGCGCCGCCTCGAGGATCGCCTTGGTGGCAGCCAGGTAGCCCTCCTCTCCGAAGGAGACCATCGCTGCCCAGCACTCCGCCGAGAGCGCCCCCGGCCTGCTCCCGGCGAAGGTAGGGGAATAGTAGAGGCCGCCCATCCACGTGGATGTCCGGTAGTACTGGTAGCGCCGGAGACCTGGGTCGCAGTAGAGGACGACGGAGGTCCCCTTGGCGGCATAGCCGAACTTGTGGGTGTCGGCGGAGATGGAGGTGACCCCCGGAAGGCGGAAGTCGAAGGGCGGCACCGGGTAGCCGAGGCGTTCGGCGAAGGGGAGCACGAAGCCGCCGAGGCAGCAGTCGGTGTGGAAGCCCACGCCTGCGTCCGCTGCGAGCGAGGAGAGCTCCTCGATCGGGTCGATGACGCCGTGGGGGAAGCAGGGCGCCGAGCCCACGAGCGCGATGGTGTTGGGGGTTATCGCGTCCGCGGCGGCATCCACGTCGGCTCGCCAGTCGTCGTCGAGTGGAACCGGCACGAGCTCGATCCCGAAGTACTGGGCAGCCTTGTCGAAAGCGGCGTGCGCGCTGGCAGGGACGACTATCTGAGGGCGCGTGATGCCCTTCTCCGCCCTCGCCCAGTCGCGGTAGGTGCGCATGGCCAGCAGGATGCTCTCGGTGCCCCCCGAGGAGACCGTCCCGCACACGTTCGTCGCGCCCTCTGGCCCGCCACCGAGGATGGATGCTGTCATCGCGACGATCTCGGCCTCGTACTTCACGGCGCTCGGCCACAGGTCCGGGTGCAGCGGGTTCGCCTGGGAATTGATCGCGTAGACCTCGTTCAGGAACGCTACGTGCTCCTCGCCTCCGTGGTATACGGCGCCCGATGCGAAGCCTTGGCGCCACTTCAGCTCCTCGGCCTCCGCCAGCGCGCGCATCTCGGCGAGGATGTCCTCCTTCGGGCGGGCCTCGCTCGGCAGGCGGTCGTAGACGTGGTGGGAGTCCCGGTACGGGCGCAGCTCGGCCTCGAGCACCTCCATCACGAAGTCGAGGTCGGACTCCTCCATCAAAGTGCTCCGGCTGGCTGCCCGGCGGGTCCCGCAGTCGCCGTCGCCATCCCGGCCGTCGCCACCCCGGCCGTCGCCCCGGCCGTCGCCACCCCGGCCGTCGCCACCCCGGCCGTCGCCACCGCACGCCGGCTCATCGGCCCGCCACCAGAGGGCCGGCGTCGGAATATCCCTGGCGCACTCCCCGGCCCGCCCTCTGCACCAGCTCGTCCGGCTCGTAGAGCATCCAGTAGGCGTTGCGGGCGTGCTTGCGGGCACGGTCCACGCAGACGGCGGCCAGGCGCTCGGGGTCCTCCTCCTCGTTCTCGTGGACGAAGACCTCTAGGACGTGGGTGTTCGTGAGGAGCTGCGCGAGCATGATCCCCTGCGAGGCTTCGTGAGCGCACACCTGGTCTATCGCCGCCTTGCCCGGCATGCCAAGAGCGATGACGATCCGGCAGCCGTCGAGCTCGATCATGCGCTTGCACTCGACACCTAGATCCTTGAACCCGGGCACCGTGCGGCGGAGCACCTCGAAGCGCTCGCCGTGCCCGGGGCAGGAGCGGAGCTCGTCCAGCGCCTCGTTCCCCATGTCGTAGCGGGCGAACATGGTGTCTACGACGCCGATCCGGTCCATGGTGCGATTCTGCCACGTGCCGCCCCCGCCCACGTCCCGCTCCCGCCCACCTCCCGCCGCACCCGCTGGCGCCCCATCTGCCGCTCCAGACAGAGTCTCACGTACCTCCTCTTCAGGGGAGCCTCAGGAGCGCCTTACGTGCGTCCTGGAGGAATCGGTCGCCTTTTCAGTCGAACATCGACAGCGAAGCGAGCGAAGGACGCGGGACTCCAGAAGCGGAGCGTCTCGTCCTTGGGGAACGGCACGCCGTGCGGTTGGAGCTCACCAATTTCCAGCGCCGCGGGATCGCTCGTCACCACTAGGCGGGGGTACCCCACGTCCTTTGTCGCGGCCGCCCGAATGGCGGTCTTCGTGGAGTCCGCAACGACACCAGGAACGGAGATACCTCTTTCAGCCCTGACGAGGCCGCCACCACCGTCTTCCGCCTGGTCGAAAACGAGCTCGATCCCCGCTCGTGCCTCCTCGAGCCCCCAGTTCTGCATGTCGGTGAGCATCTTGACCGTCTCGGCGATTATCTCGTCCGAGACGATGTGTGCGAAGTAGGCGTCTGCCACGTAGGCGAAGACACCGAGCGCGTCCACGGCGTCCACGCCAGTGAGTGGCGGGACCTCGGGGAAGACGATCGCCACGGGTCCGATCTGCGCAAGGGCGGCGGCGATCGTCGGAGCATCGAGGACGACCTCGATGCGCCCCATGTTCAGCCGTCCGCTCCCCACGTGGCGTAGGCATCTCGGAGCCAGCCATCGTCTTCGGACGGCTCGCGCACGATCGGCTTCGCGCGACGAGAGATCTCGGCGACGATGAGGTCAGCTCGCGTAGTGGCTTCGTGGCTGGGATCAGCCACTGCCTTGGCCACCAGGTCGGGAAAGTCCTCGATCGTGTAGCCGGATTCGGCGAGCCTCTCGGCTCCGTAGGCCTGGACCTGAGCAAGGCGCTGGGCCCGCTCGTATCGCTCCATGACCTTCATGGCCACTCGGAGGAAGGCACTGCGATTGCCCCCCCCGAACACTGTAGCCAGGTGATCGAGGCGGGAACGATCGGCCTCGTCGACCGCGAACCCGATGGTGCTTGATGTTCGCATGGTTTCAGTGTAGCTCGGGTGCTTGCGGTATGCAATCCCTGGTCAGCAAGGGCAGCCCCCCATGAATCGGTGAGAAACAGCCCAGGTCGATAGCCTTGATAAGAGCCGGGGCTAATAGCGATATACTCCAGGGCGTCGGGCGGCGGCGCTCCTCAGCCGTCACCGGCGTGCCGGCCTCTCGCTCGGAGGCGCAGTGTGCCTGGCCACGGCGGCTGAGCTGTCGCTCCCGGTGCTCACCGCCGATCGCATGTGGGCCGATCTCGGCGACGTCGACACGGAGGTACGTCTTGTCCGCTAGTGCGCCATATCCAGGCCCAGCAGCGCTCGCGCCGACCCCAAACGCCGACCCCCCGACCCCCCGGGAAAGCGCCAGTCAGTGGATCGCCCGCGACGAGAAGGTCGTCTGGCACGGCTTCACCCAGATGGCCGCCTTCGCCGGCTCGGCTCCGGTGGTGGTCGAGCGCGCCGAAGCCAGGGAGCTGATCGACGTGGAGGGGCGGCGCTACCTCGATGCGATCTCGTCGCTGTGGGTCACCACCCTCGGGCATCGCCACCAAGATCTCGACCAGGCATTAACCGCCCAGCTCGCCAAGGTGGCCCATTCCACGATGCTCGGCAGCTCCAACACCGCAGTCGTCGAGCTCGCAGAGGCCCTCGCCCGAGTCGTGCCGGTGAGCGACCCCCACTTCCTCTTCGCCTCCGACGGCGCTTCGGCCGTGGAGCAGGCCCTGAAGATCGCCTTTCAGTACTGGGTGAACAAGGGCGTCCGAGGGCGCAGCGCTTACCTGGCCCTCGGCGACGCCTACCACGGCGACACCGTGGGATCGCTGTCGCTCGGCGCGGGCGGCTTCGGGACCGACATCTTCGACCCGCTGCGCTTCCCGGTGCTTCGCACTCCCGGCTACGCGGACCCGGGCTGGTTGGAGAAGGCGACAGCCGCCCTGGAGGAGAACCGCTCGGTGCTTGCCGCAGTGGTGGTGGAGCCGCTCGTCCAGGGGGCGGCAGGGATGCTCGTGGCCGACCCGAGCGACGTCCGCGCGCTCGGCGAGGCCTGCCGGCGGGCGGGAGTGCTGCTCGTGGCCGACGAGGTGGCGACCGGCTTCGGGAGGACCGGCCGGCTCTTCGCGAGCGAGTGGTGCGGGCTGGAGCCGGACGTCATGTGCCTCGGAAAGGGCCTGACGGGCGGGTACCTTCCGATGTCCGCGACGGTCGCATCGAGGCAGGTCTACGACGCGTTCCTGGGCGAGGACCTCGGTCCGCAGGCGTTCTACCACGGGCACTCCTACGGCGGGAACGCGCTCGGTGCGGCAGTCGCGCTCGCGCATCTCGGGGTGATCGAGCGCGACGGGGTCCTCGACAACGTCCTCGCGCGCGGCGAGCAGCTCGGCAAGCTGGCCGGGGAGCGCTTCGGGCAGGGCAGGCTCGCTGGCCTCGTGAAGCAGGTGCGCAGGCGGGGCCTGATGATGGGCGTCGAGATCTACCCGCCGCCCGGCGCTGAGCGCTTCGCCAAGCGGGTCTGCGCGGCCGCCACGAGGAGGGGCGTGCTGCTCAGGCCTCTCGGCGACGTGGTGGTGGTCATGCCGCCCCTCACGGTCAGCCCGGAAGAGATAGAGCGGATCGTGGACACCCTTGCTGACGCGCTCGCCGAGACGGCCTCCGAGACGGCCGGCCGAGCCTCGTCCGAGTCTCGGCCGGTCCGGGCGAGCCCGGAGGTCTCGCCCGGAGAAGAGCGCCCCTACCGGCCAGAGCGCTACCCGGCCACAGAGCGCTCCTGGCGAGCCGAGGCCGACGTGCGTTGCGCCGAGATCGAGGCGAGCGGCCGCTGGCGCGCTCCCAAGGTCTTCGACGCTCTCGGACCAGCGGGAGTGCTCACGCTTGCACCGGGCCCTACCGCACTGGGCCCCCCCGAAACGCGTGCGGTCGTCGCCTTCGCGTCGAACGACTACCTGGGGCTCTCCGCGCACCGGGACGTCGTGGCGGCTGCCCACCAGGCGCTCGACCGCTTCGGCACTGGGGCGGGCGCCTCGCGCCTCGTCACGGGCACGCGCCCGCTTCACGTGGAGCTCGAGTGCGAGATTGCCTCTTGGAAGCACACGGAGCGGGCGGCGGTGTTCCCGACCGGATTCGCAGCGAACCTCGGTGTCCTCGGGGCACTGGGGGGGAGGGACGTGCTCGTCTGCTCGGACGCGCTGAACCACGCCTCGATCGTCGACGGCGCCCGCCTTTCGCGCTCACAGGTGGCGGTGTACCGCCACGGCGACGTCGCCCACGCTGCCGAGCTGCTCGCATCCTGGCCGGGCCTGAAGGTGATCGTGAGCGACCTCGTGTTCTCCATGGACGGCGACATGGCCCCGGTGGGGGAGCTGGCGGAGTTGGCGGCGCGAACCGGGGCGCTCCTCGTCCTCGACGAGGCACACGCCGTGATGGCTCCCGACTGCCGCCCGGAGCTGCACGGCCCGGAGCTGCACGGCCCGGAGAGCGCCGGCCCGGACGTGCTCTACGTGGGCACCTTGTCGAAGACCCTCGGATCGCTCGGCGGTTTCGTGGCCGGCAGCCGCCGCCTCGTCGAGCTCATCGAGAACTCCGCCAGGAGCTACATATTCACGACGGCCCTCACGCCTGCGGACGCCGCAGCGGCCCTGGCCGCGCTTAGGGTGCTGAGGAGCGAGGAGGGGGCCTCGCTCGTGGCTCGCCTGGCCGGGCACGTCGCCTCGGTGCACAGGGCTGTTGGAGCCGGGGGCGAGATGCCCGTGAGCCCCATCGTCCCGGTGGTGCTCGGCAGCGAGGAGCGAGCGCTCGCGGCCTCCGCGGAGCTGCTCGACCAGGGGATATGGGTGCCGGCGATCAGGCCGCCGAGCGTGCCTGAGGGGACGTCGCGCCTCAGGGTGACCCTTTCCGCGGCCCACAGCGATGCCCAGGTGCAGATGCTCTGCGCGGCGCTGGCGAAGTTGGTCGGCTCCTGAGAGCTCCGCTTGCCTCGCGTCGCGCCCGCCCCGCGTCGCGCCCGCCACGCCCGCTCCCGGCTGACGCCTACCAATGCCACCACTCCACGCGGTTACACACCACCAGTTGAGTGAAACAACCACTCTACGCGTCGCTTATTAGGTGGAACTACCCGCGTAATATCACCTATTGTGTTCGGAGCCCCGATGCGTGCATGATTACCGGGTGAGACGCGCACAGGGCGCTTCGCTTGCGAGCGGAGCGTCGGGGGGGAGATGGTCGGCACGTGGTGAGGGGGGCCAGGCGCTCCTCGTCGTCCTGTCCGTGCTCCTGGTGCTTACGCTCATCCCGATGACTCTCGTAGCGGCGACGTCGCAGCGCGTCCCGCTCACCATCGCTCTCCAGAACGGTGAGAGCGCCGCGTCGGCGGCACAGGCAGGCCTCTCGGACTACACCGGGCATCTCACCGCGGACAGCTACTACCCAGCCAAGTACAACCAAACCAAGGGCTACGCGGGCTCCAGCAACAACGCCTTCACACAGTGGGTGGCGGTGCCGCAGTCTGTCGACGAGTACTACAGCTACCGAGTGCTCCCTGGCTCTCCATCGACTACGCCGACGTATACCATCCTGGTCGCGGGGTGTACCGGAGTATTGCCCAACATGACGTCGCCCTGCACCGGCCCGGGAACCCATCCTGGCAACCAGATCGACGTGATAAGCCGCCAGGTGCAGCTATCGTCTAGCTTCTTCAATGCCTACTTTACTAAATACGAGCTCTATGACCCGAACGACCCGAACTACTACCCTGGAGGCTCCCTTCCGTCGTCTACTCAGATAAACCAGGTAGCGAGCCATTGCGTGGCGCTGGCGTCGACGCCGAACGCCAATGGCTCGTTCCCGGCACCTGTGGAGACACCGGGGCTTCTCTCCGAGGGTACTTATTCCCAGAACGGGGGCTACGGTCCTGATCTCGGCTGGTCCACCCGCATCAACGGGTCGTCCGTCGGGTGCCGCACGGCGATGTGGCAGAACCAGACCACGCAGGGCCCCATTGCCTCGATGGACAACTTCTTCTTCTGCGGCTCCCCGAACTTCCAGAGCCAGGTGTCGGCGAACAAGGCCAACCCCTTCTGGGTGCCGCTGAACAACACTGTGTACTGGCTCTGGTATTACAACAGCCAGTCATGCGCGGACAATCCCCACTTCGGCGGCAACGGCGTGATACAGCCGATCGCATACCAGCACCTCCCGTCGCTGACTGTTTACGAGCAGGAGGCTGAGATTCAGCCCACTCAGAGCTCGAACAGCTTCGGCTGCTACTACTACGGATCCACGACGATGGTGTTCAACTCGAACGGCACCGTGGACGTCTCGAGCCCTAACTCCCAAGTCGGCACGGGCACTGGCTACACGAATCCCGGATGCCCCCTCGGGAATAATAACCCCAAGGGCTTCGAGAGCCAATACTTCAACGGCGCCGTGTACGTAGGGGGCACGAACACTGGCGGCTGCACTGCGTCGGTCGGTCCAACTCCGCCTCCAGGCTGGGGACCCCCGGTCTTCGAGCTTGGCTACAACCCGCAGGGAGGCAATGGCTTCTCGGGGTTGTGGGAGCCACAGCAGGTCGGATCTACGCCGTCGAACTCACCTAACGGGTGGACGCTCTCGTGGGAGACGAATGACCCTGCCTGCCAGGGCGACCTGTTCGTACAGGGTACGGTCACCAAGAGCATCACCCTCGCCGCCTATAACAACCTCTACCTGACCGGCAGCGTCTGCGTCCCGGCTGACACGACCTGCCAGCAGACCAACCAGACGAACACAAACGGCCAGGGAAACGACATGGGCGCTGTGAGCTATAGCCAGAGCGATCTCGCTTCCGCAGTACCCTCGGGTAGCCCGATGATCGGAGTCGTTGCGGGCAACATGGTGAAGGCCTATAACCCCACCAACACGCCGTCTAATTACAACATCCTCGACTGGGGCTACTCGATTCAGAACACTATTAGCATCAAGTGGTGCGTCTTGGTCCCGTGCGGAGTGAATGGTGGCCTCTGGTTCCAAGCGAACATGTACTTCAGCGGTGGCGGTCTCGCGCAGGAGACGCAGCTAGAGGGCTATCCGCATGCGAACATCGTAGTCGACGGGGTGGTGTTCGACCTGGGAGGCGGGACCACGACCCAGCAGATGCCCAACGCCGAGCAGGCTGGTGCGACGGCGAGTGACATGACCGATCCGAATCCATTCAACAGGATCGGCCTAAGTTACCCGGGACTAGCCAACTTCGATGTGAACGGCGCTAGCGTGGAGAAATTCGCACCGAACCTTTCTTGCAACCAGGTAACCTTACCCTTCGTTGGCAACACCGGAACATGTGCGACCGACACCCTTCTGGAAATTCCGTTGCCGGGTTTGAATCTCGAGGTATTTAATGTTGGCAACGGCGCTTGTCCGAGTAATGTCCCGCAACCTTTAGGTCCGCCGCCAACTAACGGCATATGGGGTCCCATTGACATCATCGGGACGGCGAACTACCAATTGGCAGGCTTCACGATATTCGCGTACTGTGCCTATGTAAATGCGTACCAGTACGTGTTGTCTCACCAGGTGGGTTATACGGCGAACTTCGTGTACAACCCGTCGCTCTCGGCAGGGCTGCCGCCATGGTTCCCGAACCCCGAGCCTCAATCGGTAGAGACCGCCACGCTTTCGCCGAGCGGTTCGACGGTTCACGGGGCCTTCGGCAGCCTGCTAACGGGGTGACCAATGTGTGATCGAGCGCGAGGAGCCTGCCATTGTTCGCACCCGAGAGGGAAGCGGTGAGGCGGGTCAGGCTGCACCCGCACGCGAGAGTGCGTGAGGACGGGATGGGCCTCGTGGAGGTGCTCGTAGCGGTCACGCTCTTGCTGATGGTCCTGGTACCGTCGGCGATGCTCCTCACCAATACTGTGAACCTCACGTCCGAGCTTGCCATGCGCACCACAGGGAGTCAGCTCGCGTCCGCGCAGATCGCATGCGTCCGGGCTCAACCGCTCGCGTCGCTCGGAAGCGAGGTGAGCGCCTGTGCGAATAGCACGCAGGACGTGCCTGCCACTGCGACCTATACGAAGTTAGTCGGGGTTGCCGGGAGCGGCCAGATCCCCTACTCGATCACTCAAGTCACCTCCTGGGCCCTCACCAACTCCGGTGGTGGCACCAGCTACACGTGCCTGGCGGTGAAGGTGACCGTGAACTGGCCCGCGAACGGCTCGAGCCAGTCGCTCACCCGCTCTTCCCTCGGCGGCTGCGAGCCGACTCCCCAGCTCAACTGGTCCCCTGGGAGCCTCGGTTTCCCAGGCTGGAACTCCGTCCTCGGCCTCTACTTCGACGCTTCGCCCGGGAACACTAGCCCCACGCGGACTGTGACCCTGAGCGTGCAGCCGCCCCAGGTGCAAAGCGAGTCCTACGACTACGTGGCGATTGGGACGATCGCGTTCGCTGGCACGGCTGCAAGCGACTACCGCATCGTGGGGGATACCTGCTCCGGGACGACGATCTACTCTCCGGCATCGAACGGCCCCACGCCCACTGGGTGCACCGTTACGGTGGGGCTCGATCCGCCGGGGAATGCTACGCCAGGTGTCGCGGATGCCACACTGGAGATCCCTGACAATGCCAGTGGTGCCCCTCAGCAGATCCCGCTCGAGGGATATGTGTCCCCCGACCTGTTCGTGGTGCAGTGATGTACAGGTCGCTGCCCGTGAGAGAGGAGGGTTTCACCCTGGTGGAGCTCCTCGTGACGCTGCTCGTATTCAGCGTCCTGCTCACCATGGTCGGTATGAGCGTCGTGACGTTCAGCCGCGTCGGTACGAGCACGAACCGGGCGTTGCGCTCGGAGAACGTGGCCCAGCTCGTAGCGTCCACGATCGAACGCTACCTGCCCTTCGCTGTGCCTGCTTGCGGGATGGCCCCGTTCCTCAGTGCATATGAGAACCCGAGCCCATATACTCCGATCAATTTCACTGCCGCGGTTGGACCTGATCTCAGCTCGCCCCCCGAGGATTTCGCCCTGTGGCTGCAGCAGGGCGCGACCTTCGAGGGGGTGCCGAGCTACGCGCTGATGCTGGCGGAGACGCCGGTGCCGAGCCCGTGCACCGGCTTCCAGCAGCATCCGTACACGAGGGTCTCGAACGGGACCGTTATCTTCGAGTCGGCCGAGACGGGGACCACGCCTCTTCCCTCGAAGCTTCTCCTCGACGAGCAGGGCATTACGGCGAATCCACCAGCTGGCGGCTCGCCGGCACCCCCGTTCTACTTCTGCTCGGTCCCCGGGACAGTGTCGGGCGGCGGCTATTCGGTCACGGGCAGCGACCTCACTTACCTGAACAACCCGCCCAACGGTTCAGTGCCATTCGGTACCAGCGGCGTCTACAGTACGGCGCTGTCGAGCATCGCGACGCTGAGGACGGAGATCACCGCGAGGGTGGGCACCTCGCCGCCTACGAATGTCGTCACGCTCATACGCCTGTACAACTACCCGGTGTATGCCCCGGCCACTCCGTCGGCGACGAGCAAGGCGTGCCCGCAGTGATTGGCCTGTTCCGGCCCGCTACGCGAGCAAAGGAACCCTTGGAGGGTAGAAGATGAGCACACTGCGGTGGAAGCAGATCACCTGGATTGTACGCAGGATACCGTTTCCTTTGCTGGCGAGTATAACGGTGGGTGGACTCTTGGTAGTCCTGCCAAGCGTTGCTGGCGTGACCTCCGGGCTCCCACATAGGGCATTGCCCCGTGCGACAGTGTTGGCGGCTACGACGATCGCTGAGACCTGCGGTTTCACAGCGCCCGCAAACGGTTTCGTCACGGCCACTGCTGCCGGTGGCCGCGGTGGGAACAACGGGGGTCCGGGCGAAGAGGTGACTGGGACGTTCTGGGTACCCCCGGGCCGTCAGACAACGTGCAATTCCAATTACGCGAATGGTGGTAGCCCCGGCAATGGCGGCGGCTGGGGCGGCAACGCTGCAGCGATCTACGTGGCTGGCGGCGTCGCTATCGTTGCCGGCGGTGGCGGCGGCGGGAGCGGTGGTGGCAGCGGTGGCGGTACGAGCGGCGGTGGCAACGGCGGCGGGAGCGGCGGCAGCGGTTGGAATAACGGTGGTTGGGGTGGCGGCGGCAATGGTGGCAATGGTGGCTGGGGGGGCAATGGCAGTGGTAGCGGCGCCGGCGGCGGTGGTGGTGGCAATGGTAGTGGCGGCGGCGGCGGCGGCGGGTGCTGGGAGTGCGGCAATGGCGGCGCCGGCGGCAATGGCAATGGCCCGAGCGGTAATAAAGGCGGTAACGGCGGCGGCGGCGGGAGCGGTGGTGGCGGCCCCTGTTGCTGGTTTGGGAACTCTGGCGGCGGCGGCGGGAGCGGTGGTGGCGGTGGTGGTGGTGGTGGTGGCTGGCACGACGGGTCCGGTGGCTCTGGCGGTGGTGGTGGTGGTGGTGGTGGTGGTACTTTCGGCAATGGCGGCGGCGGTGGTGGTGGCGGCGGCGGCATGGGGGGCCAGGGGGGCACGAGCTGGTTGCAGAGTTGGGTCAAGCCCGTCAGCACTCCATCCGGCTGGAACTGGGGTGGGGCATGGGCAGGGAATCTGAGCTTTACATATGAAGCGCCTTCGGTAAGCTCCGTACCCCCCAATTCTCCAATATCTCCCACAAGCGGTATCTATACCGGTGGCACGCCATTTACGATCTACGGCAACGACTTCCAGGACGCGGGGGGCGTCTCGATCTTCTTCGGCTCGAATAACTACGCGAGCAATGTGTCGTGCAGCATGACTAGCTGCACCGGTGATTCTCCTCCGGGTGCAGCCGGCCAGACGGTCTGCGTGACGGTCGTTACTCAAGACGGTGGAAGCAGCAGCCCCGGCTGCGCCGACTTCACCTACGTGGCCGGTCCGCCTTCGGTGACCTCGCTAACACCGAACTGGGGTTACCTCGTCGGTGGGACCCCGGTGACGATCAATGTAAATCTAAACGGCGCGAGTGCGGTCAGCTGGGTCCACTTCGACGGAATCAACATTCCTTCTTTTACTGAGAGCGGGGAAAGTATTTACATAACTACGCCAGCACTCCCATCTGGTGCTGGCACCAACACTTCACCAAGCAACCTGAACACTGGCGTATGTATCCAAGTAAATACTGGGTCGTTTACCAGTAGCTGCCAGTCCTCAAGCACCTATTACTATGTCCTCCAGAGCGTGTCTGCACTGAGCGCAATTGCAGGGCCCCTTTCTAGCGGCGCTCCGGTCACCATATCGGGGGCTGGATTCTCGAGTTCTGCACTCTCAGACCCCCCTTGCAAGGCCTATTTCGGTTCGATCCAGGCGCCGTCGTGCGCTGTCAACTCCTCCGGGCAGATTACAGCGACTCCACCGAATGTGAGTAGGCAGGCCGACGTCCCGGTAGAGGTCGCGATAGAGGTGAATAGTGCCTACTACGAGTCCCTTTCTTCCGGTGCCCCCACTTACACGTTTATAGGCGCGCCGATTATCTCCTCTATGGACGCTTACTCGGGCTTGCCAGGCGCTCCTGTACCTGTACCTGTAACGGTCAATGGTAGTAACTTTGACTACGGCAATGCGAAGGTCTACCAGGTGCAATTTTGCAAAGGACCTGGTAGCTGTACCGGCGCTTTGTTCAACGTGCTGAATGACACGACAATACACGTGATAGTGCCGACTGGCCTCGTGAACGGTACCTACGCCGTGACGGTTGCCAGTCCTGGCGGCGCGACTAATGCAGACAGGTAGCGGCGCGCAGGGATTGCGGCGAGTGCCGCTGCGATCAGCTGCTCGTCTGACTGGTATATTGCTTGGTGCGATGCTGGCCGCGAGCTGCTCGACCCATGCGGCCATCACACCTTCGGATAGCGGCAATCCGGGGGAGTCTGCGGGCGTCGGGCATCGAGGGCAGGGCGCTGGTCTGCGGGCAAGGTCTTCCCAGGGCGGGGTTGGGCGCTCACTCGGACCCGTCGGCGGGCAAGTGGTGGCCGCGCTCGACGATGTGCTCGCCGGGCATGGTCCGAGCGGGTCCTCAGTGGCGTCGGCAATCCTGATCATGCCGCTCGTACCGGCGTCTGAGCTGCCAAGTGGCTCAGGACCGCAGAAGCCCTCGCACGCGCTCGTGCCCATGCCGCTCGGGGCGCTGAGCGGCCATGGGAACTTCAACCTCGGGGATGGCAACGGCAATGCAGCCCTGGAGGCGGCTGCCTCCTCTGCGATGGCCAGCGCCCCCGGTGGATCCAGCGCGCAAAGCTCACCCCAGGTCGCGGCAGGCGGCAGCACTCAGCTTGATGCAGCGTTCAGCGCGGCTGATCTCTATTTCAAGCTGCCGGCTTCAGCGCGCGCGGGCGCGAAGGGCAAGTCCTGGGTGTCGATTCCAATTGACCTGCTCGGAAGTGGAAACCAAAAGATGGTCCCTAACTCATTGTTGGCGTTCGTCTTGCCGATGGATGTGCCTGTGATGTTGTCGATGGTCGCGCACGGCATCGGGTCGGTGAGAGCGAGCGCTGCACCGGCGGGAATGACCGCTAGCAGCACGCCAGCAGCTGCGGGTAAGGGAGCACCTGCACCCGTGCTGGGCAAACTATCGTGGTATTCGGGTTCCGTTGACCTCGCTGCATTTGGGCGGTCGGTCCCATCTGGCATCCGGCCAGTGGTCCAGGCCTTCGGAAGGATCACGGCTGGCCAGGTCGTCGAAGCAAGTATTGGTCTCGGCACGGGCGGCTCGCTCGGTGCCGTCGTGCTCTCCATTCAGCCTTCGCTGAGATCGCACGCGACCCACGGCGCTGCGGGTGCTAGCGCGGGGTCTGCCGCCTCGGTCGCCGGGCCGATGCAGGCAGAGGAGATCATGATGGCGATGCTCCCGGCAGGCAAGTTCGTGACGGTAAGACTGCCTCCTGCCCCCGAGGTTCTAAGCTTGTCGGGCCCTGGCCGTTCCGGGTAGGAGCGCTCGAACCATTCTGCGTTGCCTTGGGGGAGCATGGGACGATCCAGCGCCGTGCCGACCGAGCGCCGTGCAGGTGGTTGCTGGCACGAGGAGCGCGGCCAGAGGCAGATGGCCGATGCCGTCGTGCGCGCTCTCGGGTACTTCGGCGACGTCGCAGACGACCGGTCCCCCGGCGCGAGATCGAGAGGTATTGGCGCCGCCAGCAAGCCCAGGTCGTGGAGCACCTGGCGCGTCACTGAACCGCAATAGGCCGGCGGAGCTCAGCGCGGCCGGTGCTGCCTGGCCATATCCCCTCAGGAGCGAAGAATGTCGGCTGCGCGAAGGCGCGCGCCCGGGATGCCTGCGACGGCGAGCTCGTCGCCGCCCCGGGCAGGGCGCTCCGTCCGGTAGCCGTCGGGTCCGGGTTCGCTCATCACGACCACCTGGTCAGCCTCGAGGTCGACGATCCAGCACTCGGGGATGCCCGAGCCTGCGTAGAGCACCGACTTGGTCCGATCCGAAGCGAGGCTCGCGTCGGCCACCTCGATCACGAGCAGCACGTCGGGCGGCGCGGGGAGCGCGTCCGCATAGCCCTCCGGCCTGCGCCTGAGCAGCGCGACGTCGGGCTGGGGCTCCGAGCGCTCGCCCAAGCGGATAGGGCCTTGGACCGCACCACCGCTTCAGCGGCTACAAGGCGCCACAAGAGATCTGCGAGCCGGTTTACACAATCCCGATGCCTCGCCCCGGAGCGCACCGCTGGCGGGCACCTGAGGCTCACGCCCGGCGAGGTGAGGGCGCTCAGGCAAGCGCTCGGGACCAGGCCGAGCGTCGCGGGCCTCACGTGGCAGGACACGCTCGTGCTCGCAGCCCTGTCGCGCCATCCGCTCGGCCTGGTGTCTGCACGTGCTGTCGCGCTGAGGGCGGGTATCAGCCCCACGACCGCAGCGCGAGCACTCCGGCGCCTACGCGAGGCCGGGTACGTCGAGCAAGTCGAGCGCGACGTAGCCGAAGGACACGTGCGGCGCATCAGCCTGTGGCAGGTGCGTTACAGCTCTCCGAGGTGGCTCGAGGTGGCCGCGGAGGTAGGCGAGGTGGACTTGCCGGAGGTCCCTGTGGTGCCTCCTTCGGCGCTCCTCCCCGTTTACCGGGTGTGATCCGCCGGAGCTCTGGGGACCAGAACGCCGAACGCTGAATACCACCTTTGGTATAATCGTTTGGTGTGGACCGTCGTCTACCTTCCCGAGGCGCTACAGGAGCGGGAAGCCTCCCAGCGAGGGAGCGTCAGCCCCTGTACGACGCGACGGTGAAGCTCCAGATGATCGGACCGGCCCTCGGCTACCCGCGTACCAGCGCGGTCCAAGGAGTTTCGCGGCTGCGGGAGCTTCGCCCACGAGCTGGGCGCAGTCAGTGGAGAGCCCTGTACCGTCCGGCCGGCCAACGGTTCGTGATCGCTGCCATCGCCCCGGAGGCTCAGCACGACCCCACCGGCTTTGCCCGGGCCTGTGCGGCAGCAGCGAGAAGACTGAGTGAGTAGGAGGAGCGACGATCATGGTGAAGCTGTCGGAACTGACCACGGCTGAGGAGCTCCACGAGCGGGACATGGCGGACCCCGCCTACCGGGCCGAGTACGAGAGAACCCGGTTTGCCAACGACATTGCCATCCGGGTCCTGCGCTATCGCGCCGAGCACGGTCTCACCCAGACCGCCTTCGGCCGGCTGGTCGGCATGCGCCAGCCGCACGTGGCCCGGCTGGAGTCGGGCGAACACGAGCCTTCCCTCTCCACCCTGATACGGCTTGCCGGTGCGCTCGGCGAGGACTTCACCGTCGACATCAAGGCTGACGGCGCGCGCCTGCGCCAGAGCGCGTAAGGAGCCTGGCGGTATCTTGACCGGCGACCTCGTTTGTCGACGACCAGGCCCGTTCATATCACCTCGAGCAGGCAAGAATGCCGCTCAGGGGCGAAGAATGTCGGCTGCGCGAAGGCGCGCGCCCGGGATGCCTGCGACGGCGAGCTCGTCGGCACCTCGGGCAGAGCGCTCCGTCCGGTAGCCACCTGGTCCGGCGTCGCTCATCGCAATCACCTGGTCAGCCTGGAGGTCGACGATCCAGCACTCGGGGATGCCCGCGGCTGCGTAGAGAACCGACTTGGCCCGATCCGAAGCGAGGCTCGTGTCGGCCACCTCGGCGACGAGGAACACGTCAGGTGGGCTGGGGAGAGCCGCGGCGTAGCCCTCGGGCCTGCGCCTGAGCAGCGCGATGTCGGGCTGGGGCTCGGAGCGATCGTCCAAGCGGATGGATCCCTGGACGCGCACGGTGACCCGCTGGCCGGCGAGACGCACGAGCGCCTCTGTCAGCCGGTCCACACAATCCTGATGCCTCGCCCCGATCGGCGCCATGTCCACGATCTCCCCGTCGAGCAGCTCCATCCGGGCGTCCTCGTCGAAGAGCCCGAGGCGGCCCATCTCCTCCCACTCCTGCACGCTGAACGCGTGGCGGGACAGCACCGATGCCATGTGCGGATCCTACCTACCGGCTGCGGCCACCACCCGCACGCCGGGGCGACGGCGGTGTCGAACTGGATCAGATCGGACAGATGACCAGCCTGCCCCGGTCGAGCCCAGGGCCGCTAAACGGGAATAAGAGCATGGGGCGTCGGGCCTTCCGGCGCTCTGTCTCTGAGGCTGCAGTCGGGCAGAGTCGCGACGACGGCACGCTAGAACCGCCGAGGTGCCAGTGCCGCCCGTGTCGACGCGGATCGGCTCGTGGTGTGATGCGTGAGTTGAATAGCAGTGCAACTGTAGTTAGCATGAGGGTATGACTACGCGCAAAGAGCGTCTGACGGTGACCGTCGACCCTGGCCTCATCGACGCCGGCAACAAGGCGGTCACGGAGGGGCGTGCCGACTCGCTGAGCGGGTGGGTGAACGCCGCCCTGGTCGCCTGGGTGGCGCACGGCCGCAGGCTCGAGGCTCTGTCCGAGGCGATCGCTGACTACGAAGCCGAGTTTGGACCGATCGCCGAGGAGGAGATGGCCCGCGTCTGCCGGGCCGATCGGGAAGCGGCCGTCGTAGTGCGCGCCCAGCGGTCCAAAGGTCGCTCGAGCCGCTCCGGCAGAGGTGCGGCTTGAGCCTCGTGCTCGATAGCGCCGCCCTCATCGCGCTGGACCGCAACGAGCGGGCGATGTGGGTGCGTCTGAAAGGATGCGAGCGCGCAGGGAGCCCGCCGGTCACCCATGCCGGAGTCGTGGGTCAGGTTTGGAGGAGCGGGCCGCGCCAGGCCCGACTGTCTCGCGCCCTCGACGGAATGGACATCCGAGCACTTGACGACGATCTTGGCCGCGCGGCTGGCGTGCTGTTGGGCCAAACAGGCAAAGCCGACGTGATCGACGCGGCCGTAGTCTTACTGGCCAATGACGGGGACGACATCTTGACCTCTGACCGGGCCGACCTCGAGCCGATGGTTGCGGCCGCCGGACGGCACGTGGAACTGATACGCCCCTGAGAGATCGTCTATATCCATATCGTAACGAAAGCGCTATCCATTCACCCGGTGATTACACGACCCGATGAACCCCGGGCAGCTCGGCGGCGGCAGCACGGAGCTGTCCGAGGAGGTGGCGGTGTCGGAAGGGACCAGTCGGATCCCCGTAACGGTCGACGCCCTTGTGAAAGCGGCCCTGCGGACTATAATAATGGTCTATGACGACGCTCCCACTTTCCGAGGTGAAGGCACGGCTTTCCGAGATCGCCGAGGAGGTGGCGACCACCCATGAGCGGGTGCAGATCACCAAGAACGGTCGGGACTACGTCGTGCTTCTGGCTGCACAGGACCTGGAGTCCATCGAGGCGACGTTGGAATTGTTGAGCGATCCCGAAGCGCAGCGACGGATCGATCGCGCCGAAGAGGACATCGCGGAAGGTGAGGTCCTCGACGAAAAGGCAGTTCGCGCTCTGCTCGCTGGTCGCGCCGGGCGGACACCGCAGTGAGCTTTCGGGTCGTTGTGGCCCGGACCGCTGCCCGTCGAGTTGCTGAGCGTCTCCCCGAGGCTGTTGCCGGAGCCTGTGTGGAGTTCATCTTCGGAGCGCTGGCAGAGGACCCGTACCGAGTCGGTGCTCCGCTCCGAAAGCCGTTCGACGGCCAGTGGCGAGCGCGACGGGGGGAGTACCGGGTTCGCTACCGCATCGATGAGCACGCCCAGACGGTCTACGTCCTCGACGTCGATCACCGTCGGTATGTATATCGAAGCTGAAGGGCTGTCCATTAAACCGGAGTACCTGAGCGGACAAGCGGATTGCCCACTTACCCACATGGTGGTAGCCTGGTCGGGTGTCGAGGAGGTCTGTGATGAGCATGCCGGCTGGTTTCGATCCGATCGTTGAAGTTGCCGCTGACGAGCGGGCGCGCATCGCGTTCGGCCGGGCTGGCGTGCGACACAACGACCGTTTTCTGGTGTCCACCCGGGCCAGCGGGGAAATCCTCTTGACGCCGATGGCCAGTATCCCGAAACGCGAACTGCTGATCTGGGAGGACGACGGCCTGCGCCGTTCTCTGCTCCGGGGGCTCGCCGACAGCGCCGAGGGCCGCATCAGCCGTCGCGATGACCTGGCCGACGACGCCACTTCGTGACCGCTCCGCCGTTCACGCTCTTCTATACCGATGAGGCGTTGCACGTCCTCGGTGACCTCGATACCCCGGCGCATGCGGCGAAGCTGAAGAAGACGAAGAAGGCATTGCGGTTGCTCCGTGACGTCGGGCCGAAGCATCCGGGGCTCAACTCGCACAAGTACCACTCGATCACCGGTCCGAGCGGTGAGGGCGTGTGGGAGTCCTACATCGAGAACAGGACTCCGGGGGCGTGGAGGCTGTGGTGGGTCTACGGCCCCGGTCCCGACGCACTCACGATCGTGACCATCGGGCCCCACCCGTAGGGACGTTCCGCGCGAGCGCAACGGCGATGCGACGATGCGGCGATGCGGCGGCGTAGGGCGGGCGTGTCGCGGGGCGGTGCGACGAGACGCCGAGGAGATCGAAGGCCCGGCGCTGCAGCGGGGTCGGCGTCGTGATCACGATGAAGGCCGGCGACTCCGTGTCGTTCGGCCGGATGTGGTTGGCGACGACCGTGGCGAGGTCTTTCAACACGGTGGCGAAGCTGTGGACCGGCTCGCCATCCTCGCTAGCCTTGGTGTGGATCTTCCGAAGCGCCCTTGGCGAGCGGCACGCAGGAGCGACGGGGCTCGTACGTGCTGCCTCAGCTGCCTCTTTGTCGTCGTCTTTGAAGAGCATCGGCGCGAGACGCTGCTGCATGCGGATCGATCGCCTCGTCGAGGCCAAGGTCGCGAAGGCTCCCGAGCACTGCTGCGACATGCCCCTAGGGAAGGCTGCGGGAGATCTCGAAGGCTTCCTCGAGGTTCGTCTTCGGCGGGAGGCCCTTCAGGGCGCGGCTGAGCGCGTCGACCTTTTCCTCGGGCCAGTGCGAGAGGTTGGCGAGCGTACGG
>JAJYXW010000045.1 GCA_021801525.1 Actinomycetes bacterium | reverse complement strand
GTCGGAAGACGAGGTCGCGCTCGTGCCAGACGGGGTCGTGACCGTGACGTCTACCGTCCCGGCAGAGCCCGCGGGCGAGGTGGCCGTGATCTCCGTGCCAGAGACGACAGTCAAACTCGTGGCAGCGCTGGTGCCGAAGTGGACCAGGGCCGCACCGGTCAGGTTGGTGCCAGTGATTGTGACGCTCGTACCGCCGGCAACAGGACCGCTCGCCGGGTTGACAGCGCTCACCGTCGGGGGGTTGTTCAGGGGAGGCGGCGGGTTAGTAACGTCGGTGAGGGTGACCGTGGTCGCGCTGTAGTCAACCTGGAGCTTTCGGTTGTCGACCGTCAGGATCGAGCCGTTCGCTGCGTTGGCGAACGTGCCTGAAACACTCGATCCGACCACGATGTCGAAGGTCGTGCCGTAGGGCGCGGCATAGGTGTCCCCGGTCACGTCGATGTTGCCCCCGACCGTCACCGCTCCAGAAGAGGAGAGCTGGGAGTACCCCGATCCTGCGGTCCCACCCGTGATGTCGACCGACAGCGAGCCCGAAGCCCCGAGGCTGTCCGCCCCTGATGAGGTGAGCATCCCCGGGGACTCGCCGGGGTGAACAACACCCGAGCTCGATATGGCACCGACGCCGCCGGTCCCCTCCAAGGTCGCACCCGAATCCACGGTGACGGGGCTCGTGATGCTCCCCGTCACGTCCAGGGTTCCGGCCAAGACCGTCGTGGCGCCCGTGTAGGTGTACGAGCCAGGCAGTGTGAGGGTGCCTGTCGAACTGGACGGGTCGTAGGTGAAACCGAGGTTGCCCCCGATCTCGGGGCCGAAAGTCGACGTACCAGCGGTATCGGTGAGGGCCGCGCCGGTCACGGAGGAGATGATCGTGCCGGTGCCGGCAGGAGTGGTTGACACCGATACGGAGTGGCCGTCCAGGTCGACGTACGCTCCCGAATCTACGGTCAGCGCACTCGCGGACGGGAACGCAAGGGCCGACCCGAGATCCAGGTAGCCGTATGCAACGGTCGTGGTGCCGGTGTAGGAGTCGGTTCCGGTGAGGTCCACATAGCTGGAGCTGCTCGTACCGACCGTGAGCGGGGTCCCTGACCCGCCTGACACGGCCCCCACGATCAGATCGTTACCTGAGCCGCTGCTGGTCAGCGTTGCCGCGCTGCCAGCGAGAGCCACGGTGCCACCCCAGATGTTGCCACTACCGGTGCTCTCGAGAGTGCCTTCCAGGTCGATGATATTGATGCCCGAAGGGACATCCGTCCCACTGCCGGCGATGTCGAGCGTTCCTCCCAAAGCGACGCTGACCCCGCTCGTGTGGGTCCCGAAAGTGCCGAGGCCCGCGGAGTTGGAGACCTCCAGGGTGCCGAAGGAAACCGTCGTCGCTCCGGTGTAGGTGTTCGAGCCAGACAGTGTGAGGGTGCCGGTGCCGCCCATGGTGAGCCCGAGCGGGTTGCCAGCGTTCGCCAAGCTCGCCGAGACCGTGGAGGTCCCGGATTCGTCGTCGGTGAGCGTGGCGTCGGACGATCCGTTGTTCGTTATGGTCCCAGCGCTACTACCCAGGCTTCCGACGGTCTGGTCGTAGCCGTTCAGGTCGAAAGTGCCGGTCGAGGCGACGTCGAGGGCCGAACCGGTTGGCACGCCGTTCATTACGCCATCCTTGAGGGTGCCTGCCAAGACGGTCGTCGCGCCGGTGTAGGTGTTGGCGCCGGACAGTGTGCCGGTGCCGGACAGTGTGAGGGTGCCGGTGCCGGCCATGGTGAAACCGAGCTTGTTCGTGAATCCATCGGAGAGCGTACCGGCGAAGGTCGAGGTTCCGGCCTCGTCATCGGTGAGCGTGGCGTCGGAGCTTCCGTTGTTCGTGATGATCCCGGCGCTACTGCCCAGGCTCCCTACGGTCTGGTCGTAGCCGTTCAGGTCGAAGGTCGCCGCTGAGGCCACGTCCAGCGCCGTCGTCTGCGGCACGGCATTCGCCACACCGTCCTGGAGGGTGCCGGACAAGACGGTGGTGCTCCCCGAGTAGCTATCGCCACTATTGTAAAGCTCCACAGTGCCACTGCTGTTGTTGGCGACGACAAGGTCGAGCGAGCCCGTGAGCGCGTCGGGGACGCTGATGCTACTGTCGGGAATGCCGAGTGTCAGGGTCGGCGTGCCAGACGACGAGGTGATCGTGCCGGGGTCGAAGCCGGTCCAGGCAAGCTGCTGGTCGTAGCCGTTCAGGTCGAAGGTGGCGCCTGAAGCCACGTCCAGCGACCCCGCAGACGTATTATACGGCACCGCGTTCGCCACGCCGTCCTCGAGGGTGCCGTAGGCGACCGTCGTGCCGCTGTCGTACGTGTTCGAGCTGTTCGACAGCTCCACCGTGCCGGTCATGCCCGCGATCCCTGCATTGAGGCCGTCGCCGCTCCCGGTCACCGGGCCGGCCACGTCGAGGGTGTCACCAGGTGCTGCTGCGACGGTGCAACTCTCGTACGAGAGGCACATCGCCACGGAACCGTTCCAGGTCGCGGTAGTGCCCGCTGTCCCCGTCAGTTCCAGGATGCCATCGTACATGCTGGTAATCGGCACCGTCGCCGGAACGGAGATGGTGCCGTCCAGCTCGAGAGTCCCGGAGGTGCCCATCGACGAGTCGCCGATGGCGACGCCGCTCGTGTTACCGAGAGCCGAGGCGCTCTGGATCTCGAGGGTTCCCTGCCCCCCCCCGCTCTCGACCTGCGTGGAGCCTGTGTACCCGTTCGTCCCCGCCAGGTCGATGGTGTTCGGGGCGTTCAAGTAGGCGCGGACGTTCGCCGTCCCGGTAAGCTTCTCGTCCACGGTGTAGTTCGAAGAGAGAGCATCGAATTCCAGCGTGGCAGGTGCCCCTGAATCCGTGATCGTGCCGGTGCCCGTGCCCGTCACCGACTCAATGGCCTGGTCGTGGCCGTTCAGGTCGAAGACCGCCCCGGCGTCGACATCGAACCCCGTGCTACCGCCCATACCCTGGTCGATTCCGTCCTCGAGGGTGCCGTATGCGACGGTCGTCGCCCCGGACCAGGAATTGCCGCTGCCGGCGAGCTCGACCGTCCCTTTCCAGCCACTTTGACCAACATCGACGGAAACACCATTTCCTTCGTCCGACATGTTCCCCGAAACGTCGAGGACCGAGCCGGTCGCAGCAGCGAGCGTCGCCGTCGGTGGTGATCCGGAGTAGCCGAGGTAAACCTGCCCTGCCCAGGTGGCTGTGCCGGTGCCGGTCTCTTCGAGCGTGCTCGTCAAACCTTCGATCGTGTCGTCCGACACGGTGACACCGCCGTCGATCGCGAGCACCGGGCTGCCGCCACCACCGACCAAGCCGCTCAGGACGTCGATCCCTCCGGTGCCGAGGGCGTTGTCACTGCTCACTTCGAGTGTCCCGTCGTAGACGATGACGGCATCGGTCAGCGAGCCGTCACTGCCTGCCAGGTCGAGCGTGCCGGTCCCTCCGTTCTGACCGAGAAAGAAGTCGTTCCCCGATCCCGACACCGAGCCGTTCACGACGAGCGTGGCCCCGGACGCGGCCTCCACGTCCACCTGATTGGTGCCGAAATCGACGTTGACACCGATCGTGGAGGAGCCTGCCGTCGCGTCCATCACCACGAAATTGTTGGCGCCGCCGTTGAGCGAGAGCGTGTACCCGGTGCCCGTCAGGGTGTAGCTGTTGTCGAAGACGATGTCGTCCGGCGACTCGTTGGAGGACGAGGTGAGTGTGGCGCCACTGCCCGGGATCGAGCTCGGAAAGATCAGCTGGGCACCGTCGAGGCTGGCGGAACCGGCGGTCGTGCTCGAACCGCCGCAGGATTGCCCGGTGTTGGGTGTCCAGTTGGCGGCGACGCTCAGGTCGGTGCTGGAGGGGCTGCTCCAGGTGCACGTGACCGGCGGCCCCGCCTCGGCAGGGCTCGAAGCGAGTGCCATCGCCAGGAACGCGGCGATCCCCATGACGGGCAGGGCAAGTGCCATACCGAGGGTGAGCTTGCCCCTCTGTCCGAGCCTGCGGAACCACCCGAGCACCGATGCCACACCCGCCACGACATCTCCCTTCACCGGCCCTGAGGGCCCTAGTTGCTGCCTGTTTCGCGCTCAGCGTGCTGAGATGGCACCGGCGCGTCAGCGCAAGCGGCCGAAGGTTAGCACGGCGAGTACCGTCGCACAACGGCTCCCGGGTACACGCGTCCACCACTAGCCGATGTGCTGAACCTCCTCGGCACCCACGGACAGCTCGTCCAGAGCTTCTGGCCAGAGCTCACCGCGCTCCGACGCCACCGCGCTCCGACGCCAGCTACTCTAACTATTCGAGGTTCCAGCAGAGCACTACCGGTGAACGAAGTGGGGGACACAGGAACCCTGATGTATGTGCGGAAAGTCAGCACGAGCACGAAGGAGGCCACCATGGCAATCAAGGTAGGAGACCCAGTACCCGACGTCGAAGTAAGGGTGATGACGCCGCAAGGCCCCCGGACGGAACGCACAGGGGAGCTTCTCGCAGGGCCGAAGGTGGTGCTCTTCGCCGTGCCTGGCGCCTTCACCCCCACCTGCTCGGACCACCACCTCCCCGGGTTCGTCCTCAGGGCTCCCGAGCTTCGGGCCAAGGGGGTGACCACCATCGCCTGCATAGCGGTGAACGATGCCTTCGTGATGGGTGCGTGGGGCAAGGACCGCGGCGTAGGCGACGAGATCCTCATGCTCGCGGATGGCAACGGGGACTTCACGAGGGAAATGGGCCTCGAGCTCGACGGGTCCGGCTTCGGGCTCGGCACCCGCTCCCAGCGCTATGCAGCGACCATCGAGAACGGAGTCATCACGGCCCTGCAGGTGGAGAAGGGACCCGGGATCGAGGCGAGCTCCGCGGAGGCGGTCCTGGCTCTCCTCTGAGCGCTCGCTGCCATCGACCGCGACCTACACCGAGGCCGGTGCCGAGGCAGTGCCGAGCCGGTGCAGTGCTGGGGGCCAGCTCAACAAGTCGGCTTCGCCCCTTAAGGACCCCCATTGGCCTCGCGGCGCTCTCGCTGCCGTATCTCGTGCAGCTCGGGCAGGGCCTCGCGGTCCTTCGGTCGGCCGGCTCGCTCCTTGGCGTTGATGATGTCATCCAGACCGGCGGTGCGGATCACAAACCCGTCGCCTTGGAACACGGCCGCCCGTTCGATCAACTCTTCATAGGGCACCAGGCGCCCGTCGGGGGCTTCCAGGCCGGCGAGCACGTCGAAGGGGCCGGCATCGGTCATCCAGGTCGACATGCCAGCCGCCTCGAGCGCTGCGGCGTCGAGCTTCACGGGCAAGAGGCGCGCCTCGGCATCGGTCATCCCTCCGACACGCAGCCGAGCGTTCAGCTCCCGCAGGGCGGCAGCGAGACGATCCAGGTTGTCCCGTCCCCGGCGCACCACACAGTCGGCGTCATCGGTGGGCCGCTCGGCCCCATGTGCGGTAGCGGCCGCGCCCCCGACCAGGAGGTAGTCGACAGCGTGGCGATCGAGGACCTCGATCAGACGTCGGAGGTCTAGACGTGGACCGTCAGGCGTCGACACCCGCGGCGGCGGCTTCCTCAGCACGCTTGGCGTCGACCTCGGCCAGCCACTCCATCACAGCCTCTCGCGAGTCGAGCCGCCGCCCGTCCCACAAGATCGTCACGTCATCGGGAGTCGGAGGCGCGGAGCGGCGCATGCGCTCGATCACTTCCTCGGCGGTCTTGGCACGCGGCAACGCCACTAGCCCAGCATACCGCTCAGGGCGTTCCACCCGCTCCGTTGGGCGCCCGAACCAGTGCAACCTGCGGCCTGCATAGCATCGGAGCGTTCTGATCGGGCTCAGGCGAGGTTGTCGCCGCCGAATATCTCGGACACCGACGTATCCTCGAACACGGCGTCGATGGCGTCGGCTATCACCTTTGCCACGGAGAGAACCTCGAGCTTGGCGATCCGCCGCTCCTCGGGGATAGGAAGCGTGTTCGTCACAACTACCCGCGTCAGCGCCGACTTGTCGAGCCGCTGGAGCGCCGGGTCCGACAGCACCGCGTGGGTAGCCATGGCCCATACCTCGCTGGCCCCCCTGTCGGCGAGGAGATCCGAGGCCGCGCAGATCGTGCCGGCGGTGTCGATCATGTCGTCTATGAGCACGCAGCGCCGTCCGTCGACCTCGCCGACGACGTGGAGCGCCTCGACCTCGTTGGCGCTCCCGCGCGGCCTGCGCTTGTGCACAACCGCGAGGTCGGCTTCGAGGTGCTGGCTGAAGCGCTCCGCCACCTTCACCCGACCGGCATCAGGCGCCACCACCACAAGGTCCTCCGTGCCATGACGGCGCAGCTCCTCGACCAGCACCGGCATCGCGGTCAGGTGGTCGAAGGGCACGTCGAAGAACCCCTGGATCTGCCCTGAATGCAGGTCGACGCTGACAACCCGATCGGCCCCGGCAACCTGGAGCATGTCTGCGACGAGCTTGGCGGTAATCGGCTCTCGCCCGGTGGCCTTGCGGTCCTGGCGGGAGTAGCCGTAATACGGGCACACCGCGGTTATGCGCTTGGCGGAGGCCCGCTTCGCGGCGTCGATCATGATGAGCTGCTCCATGAGCGCGTCGTTCACGGAGCCCGCGTGGGTCTGGATGATGAAGACGTCGCTTCCTCTGATCGAGCTGTCGTAGCGGCAGTGGATCTCGCCGTTGGCGAACTCCCGCAAGTGCGCCTCGCCCAGCTCCACGCCCAGGTGGGACGCGATCTCTGCTGCAAGGGCTGGGTGCGAGCGGCCGGATACGAGCTCGAGGCGGCGACGGGGAACCAGCTCCACACCCCGACGCTAGCGCGTTGCGCGACACGGGCCAGGAGAGAGCAGCAACAGGGGGTCGCGAAGCAAGGTCGCGGCCCTCGGCATACCGCCCGCCCGGCACTTCGGGCAGGTCGCGGGTATCCTGCAGCCCGAGTGAGTCGAGTGAGCAGTGCTACGCGGCGCCCTGGCCGCGCCGAGCGGCGGGCCGCCGCACTTGCCGAGCGCCGTGACAAACGCCACCGAGCCCGCGAGCGAGCCGCCAAGCGGGAGCGGCGAGCTGCAAGGCTGCGCCGGGCCGGTTGGCTCGCGCTGTCGCTGGCAATGCTCATTGTGGGGGGCCTGCTAGCACAGAGCTCCACTGTTCCGGGGCTCGCAAGCCGCCTGCTCCCGGCACCTCCTCCTCTCCGGTCCTACGCGGTCACTTACCTGACGCACTACCCGGGAGCCACCCCGACAATCGAGCAGGACGTGGTCCTGCTTCCTTTCTACGGGTCGTACCTGGTAAGGAGCACCACAAGCAGCACCACAAGCAGCCACCACACGGCTCCGAGCACGGCCCGGCAGGCGGCTAGGCAGGCGCCTCCGGGGGCGCCTCCAGGTGCGGGTACCGGGAAGGGCCCGGGAAGGGCACCAGGCGGGATAGAGGGAGGAACGCTCACCAACAGCTCGGGCCTGTGGACCTGGCGGATCGCCAAGGGCCCGGGATGGGCGCTCACGGAAGGCGGCCTTCACCCCGCCGCCGAGGCGCTCCTGCCTGTGGCGACGCTGGACCTCGCGATACGGCACCTCGACGCGGGTATCCTCGGCACGAGCCGGGTCGCCGGGCATCGCTGCAACCTGGTCGAGACCGGCAATCCCCCCGGCGAGCCGCTGTCCCCGCCCAGCTCGCGCAGCTCCGTGACGCTCTGCATATCACGAAGCGGCGTGGTCCTTTCCGAGAGGTGGACCCTGAACGGCAAGCTCGCCGAGTCCAAGACGGCCGTCTACTTCGACCCGGCCCCGAAGCTCACTGCCGCCGCCTTCGCCGCGAAGCCGAGAGCACAGGGCGCACCGCCACCCGCGGTCGGGACCATCGCCCTGACCAAGTCGGCCCGGCGCAAGCTCACGCCGGAGCTGGCGCCCTTTGACGGCCTTCGCTACGCAGGCGGATGGGTGCATGCCACCAGCACCCCCGGGACGGCCTCCTTCGGCACGGAAGAGCTTTACGCCTCGCGGTCGGGGACGCGGATGATAGAAGTCCGCTACCAGGGTTACCGTTCCACGCCTCCGGGGATACCGGTGCGCGCTGCGGGAGGGCGAACCGGCTACCTACAGCTCAACATGCTCCTCGACAGCCTCACCCTGCCCGCGGGGCCGAGCAGCTCGGTCGTCCTCGAGAGCACGAGCCCAGCTCTGCTGGAGCAGGCTGCCTTGCACCTGCGCTGGCAATCCTGAACCGCGCGCTTGCCCAGCCCGCGCCTTCAGCCAGCGCGCTCATCCGGCGCGCTCACCCAGTGCGCCCAGCCAGCGATCTCAGCCGGCGATCTCCGACCCGAGCCTGGTGAAAGGCTCGACCGAAGCCCCGTCCGGCACCTGCGCTCCGGGGAGCAGCACAGCGTAGGGGCCTGCAGTCGCGCCGGAGCCCACGACTGCCCGCTCGGCCGTCACCTGGTGGAGCACCGACCTCTCCCCGACCACGGTGTCCACGAGGAAGCAGTCGGGCCCTATCACGGCTCCCCTGCCGATCCGGCACGCGCCGCGGAGCACCACTCCGGGGAGCAGCTCCACATCGGGCTCGATCTCCACCGACACGTCCACATAGGTGTGCTCGGGATCCCACATGGTGACGCCGTGGCGCATCCAGCGCTCGTTCACCCTGTCGCGAAGCTCTGCTTCGGCGACCGCGAGCTGAGCACGGTCGTTCACCCCGGCAGCCTCCATCGGGTCGGAGACGACCAGCGACTCGACACGGTACCCGGCGTCGTGGAGCACGGCATAGATGCCAGTGAGCGAGTGCTCGCCCGTCGGCCCTATAGGACGCAGCCTCCGAAGAGCCGGGGCCAGCACGCCGTGCCGGAAGCAGTGGATGGTCGTGGCCACCTCGTCGACATCTCGCTCGTCCTCGCCCACCTCCGCGTCCTCCACCACCTTCACGACCAGGGAGTCACGCTCGGATCGCACTACCCGGTCGTAGCTCGCAGGCTCCGCGAGCCTCGCCGTCAGGATCGTCGCCGCGGCCTCGGTGGCACGGTGATGGCGGACCAGGGATACGAGCGTCGTCGGTCGGACGAGTGGAGTGTCGCCGGGCAGCACCACGACGTCCCCGTCCGCGTCGGCGAGGGACGCCGGCAACCCGGTGAGCCCCACCGCGAGGGCGTCTGCCGTGCCCAGCTGCGACTCCTGCTCCACGAACTCTATGGAAAGCCCCTGCGGCGCGTGCTCCACCAGCGTCTTGGTGACCAGGTCGCCGTGATGCCCGACCACTACCACCACCTGGCGGATGTCCACCTCCGCCAGAGCGTCGAGCACGTAGAGGACCATGGCCCTGCCGCAAAGATGGTGGAGCGGCTTGGGCATGGCGGAGCGCATCCGGGTGCCCTCGCCTGCCGCCAGGACTACGGCACTTAGCGGTTTCGCTGTCACGGCGCATATCCTGTCACCCGATGAGGCCTCGGACCATGCATTCGGGCGCGCCGAGTTGCGCACAGACGCCGAGTTGCGCACAGACGCCGAGTTGCTCCTCGGCACCGAGCAGCCCCTGTACGGTGAAGCGATGCCCGAGCTAGCCAGCGCCGTAGACACCGCGTCGGAGGTCTACCGGGCAAACCGGGCGGCTATGGAAGAAGCCCTCTCCGCCGTAGATGCCGAGCTGGCGATCGCCCGCGCGGGCGGAGGGGAACGCTACGTGGCGCGGCACAAGGCCCGGGGGAAGCTCCCGGCGCGCGAACGCCTCGAGCTGCTCCTCGACCGAGACTCGCCGTTCTTGGAGCTCTGCCCGCTCGCTGCGTGGGGGACCTCCTACACGGCGGGTGCGAGCCTGGTGGCGGGGATCGGGGTCGTGTCGGGAGTCGAGTGCATGGTGAGCGCCAACGATCCAACGGTGAGGGGCGGTGCGAGCAATCCCTACACAATGAGGAAGTCGTCGCGCATGGCGGACATCGCGATGGAGAACCACCTGCCGTCGGTGAGCCTTGTCGAGTCGGGGGGCGCGGACCTGCCCAACCAGGCCGAGATATTCATCCCGGGCGGGAGGGGCTTTCGCGATCTGACACAGCGCTCGGCAGCGGGAGCGCCGACCATCTCCCTCGTCTTCGGGAACTCCACCGCAGGGGGCGCCTACATACCGGGAATGAGCGATTACGTCGTGATGATCGAGAAGCGCTCCAAGGTGTTCCTGGGGGGTCCCCCCCTCGTCAAGATGGCCACCGGCGAGGAGTCCGGCGACGAGGAGCTGGGCGGTGCCGAGATGCACGCTCGGGTCTCGGGGCTGGCGGACTACCTCGCCTCGGACGAGCTGGACGCGATCCGCATCGGCCGCGAGATCGTCTCCAGGCTCAACTGGCGAAAGCGCGGCCCAGGCCCTTCCATGGCAGCTGATGAACCTCTCTACGACCCCGACGAGCTCCTCGGGATCGCTTCGGCCGACCTTCGCATTCCCTTCGACCCTCGAGAGGTGCTGGCCCGGGTGGTGGACGGTTCGCGCTTGGACGAGTTCAAGCCCCTCTACGGGACGAGCCTGGTGACGGGCTGGGCGTCTATCCACGGCTACCCCGTCGGCGTGCTCGCCAACCACCGCGGGGTGCTCTTCAACGAGGAGTCGAACAAGGCGACCCAGTTCATCCAGCTGGCGAACCAGATCGACGTGCCACTGCTCTTCCTGCAGAACACCACCGGCTACATGGTGGGCAAGGACTACGAGCAGCGCGGGATCATCAAGGACGGGGCGAAGATGATCAACGCTGTCTCCAACTCGCGCGTCCCCCACCTCACGCTCAACATCGGAGCCTCCTACGGCGCCGGGAACTACGGCATGTGCGGAAGGGCCTACAACCCCCGCTTCCTCTTCGCCTGGCCGAACGCCCGCTCCGCCGTGATGGGCCCTGCCCAGCTCGCCGGTGTCCTCTCGATCGTCTCGCGCCAGGCGGCCGAGTCCAGGGGCGAGCCCTTCGACGAGGAAGCCGACGCTTCGATGCGCGCAGCCGTCGAGGCTCAGATCGAGTCCGAGTCGATGCCGCTCTACCTGACCGCCAGGCTCTACGACGACGGGATAATCGACCCTCGCGACACCCGCAGCGTGCTCGGGATGTGCCTATCCGTGGTCCACAGCCGCCCGATCGAGGGGACGCGGGGATACGGGGTGTACCGGATGTGAGTGCCCCATCGAACCGCCCAGGGAGCCCACCGAGCCCACCGAGCCGCCCAGCGAGCCCACCGAGCCCACCGAGCCCACCGAGCCGCCCGATCTCGAAGCTCCTCGTCGCGAACCGCGGCGAGATAGCTCGCCGCGTGATCAGGAGCGCCCATGCAATGGGGATCGAGTGCGTCGCGGTGTTCTCCGACCCCGACTCGGGATCTCCCCACGTCCGTGAAGCCGGCGAGGCGGTCCGCCTGCCGGGAGCCTCTCCTGCCGATACCTACCTCCGCGCCGACCTGCTCGTCAGCGCGGCCCTGGCCACAGGCGCCGACGCAGTCCACCCCGGGTATGGCTTCCTGTCCGAGGACGCCTCTTTCGCACGCGCATGTGTCGAGGCGGGTCTCACCTTCGTAGGCCCGCCGGCCGAGGTGATAGAGGCCATGGGCTCCAAGCTTGCCGCCAAGGCGGCTATGGCTGCAGCCGGCGTCCCCGTCCTGCCTACCGTGGAGGCCGACCAGGTCGACCTCGCCTCGGTGGCAGCGGACCTCGGCTGGCCGGTGCTCGTGAAGGCCTCGGCCGGCGGGGGCGGGCGCGGCATGCGGGTGGTGGAGCGCCCGGAGGACCTGGCGGCAGCGCTCCAGGCAGCCAGCCGCGAGGCGGCATCCGCATTCGGCGACGGCACGGTGTTCCTGGAGCCCTACGTCGTCGACCCGAGGCACGTGGAAGTGCAGATACTCGGCGACACTCATGGCAACATCGTCCACCTGTTCGAGCGCGAGTGCTCGATCCAGCGCCGCCACCAGAAGATCGTGGAGGAGTGCCCCTCCCCCGCCGTCGACGAGGAGTTGAGAGAGCATCTGTGCGAGGCGGCCCTCACTGCCGCTCGCACCATCGGCTACGTAGGCGCGGGGACCGTCGAGTTCCTTCTCACTGGTGACGCCCGTAGGGGCGACGGGCGGATCGCCTTCTTGGAGGTGAACACCCGCCTGCAGGTGGAGCACCCCGTCACCGAGGCGGTGACGGGCCTCGACCTCGTTCGCCTTCAGCTCCTCGTCGCCGAAGGCCGGCCCCTCCCCGAGGAGGCGCTGCACGCGACCATGAACGGGCACGCGATCGAGGTGCGCCTCTACGCGGAGGACCCGACCAAGGCCTGGCAGCCCTCTGCAGGGAAGCTGCACCGCTTCTACGTGCCAGGCGTGGAGTTCGCGACCCCGACCCCCGGTATGCCCGGCGTGAGGGTGGACACGGGCGTCGAGGACGGCTCGGTCGTGAGCACCCACTACGACCCCATGCTCGCCAAGGTCATAGCCCACGCCGCCACCCGCGACGAGGCGGCCCGCGTGCTCGCAGACGCGCTGGCCCGCTCACGCATCCACGGAGTCACCACCAATCGAGACCTCCTGGTCGCCACGCTTCGCCACCCGGAGCTCGTCTCCGGGGCCACCGACACCGGCTTCCTCGTCCGCCACGACCCGGCCGAGCTCGGCGCACCGAGGACCTCCCAGGCAACCGAGCACCTGCACGCGCTGGCCGCCGCGCTCTCGGCGCAGGCGGAACGCCGCCGGGACGCACCGGTGCTGGCGCACCTCCCCTCGGGATGGCGCAACAACCCCAACGACTTCCAGCGCGTCGCCTACGACACGGTGAGCGGCCGCGTCGACGTGGCATACCGCTTCGATCGCACCGGTCGCCTCGCTGAGGCGCAGGTGGGCTCGGACGAGCCGGCAGGCGTGGAGATCGTCTCCTGCGAGCCGGGCGAGGTCGTGGTGGATGTCGAGGGTGTCCGCAGGCGCGTCGAAGTGAACCGCGTAGGCGAGCAGTCCTACGTCGACTCGAGCGGCGGATCGTCGGTCCTCATGGAGGTGGAGCGTTTCCCCGCCCCCGGCTCGAAGCTCGCTGCCGGGTCGCTCGTTGCCCCCTTGCCCGGGACCGTCGTGAAGGTCGCGGTCTCGGAGGGCGACACGGTCTCCGCAGGTGACCTGCTCCTCGTCATCGAGGCGATGAAGATGGAGCACGAGGTCTCTGCGCCTGCGGAAGGAACCGTCTCCGAGATCCGGACCAGGGAGGGCGACCAGGTCGAGCCCGGCCAGCTCCTGGCCGTCCTCGCCTAGCAGCGCCCACCCAGATCGACGCGCTGATACGCCTGGAGCTCCGCACGAGCCGGGCAGGATGCGCCAGACTGTGGAGATGGACGGGACGCGGGGGCGCGCGCTCATCGGGAGAGCGCACAATGCGCCAGACTGTGGAGATGGACGGGACGCGGGGGCGCGCGCTCATCGGGAGAGCGGACCGCTGACGTGGCGCGCGAGCCGGACGACCCACCTGTCCTCGTAGGGCGGGCATCCGAGCTGGGTGACCTGGTGCGCCGCCTGGAGCTCCTCGACAGCGCCGGTGCCCAGTTCGTCCTCGTCGAGGGCGAGCCCGGCATCGGGAAGAGCGCGCTCGCCAGATCCCTCGCCCACGTGGCAGCGGCCCGTGGATACCGCGTGCTCTCTGCGAACGCGGACGAGCTAGGCGGGCGCAGGCCCTTCGGGCTCCTTACCGACTGCCTCGGCCAAGCTCTGGAGTCCTCGGGGCCGGCCGAGCCCCTGGCTCCAGCGGGAGCTGGCCCCAGGGTCTCGACCGGGCCGGGCCTGCCGGCGCAGCCGTCAGGCCCGGAAAGCATGCAGCGTTCCCTGGCTGAGCGCTCCTTCTCGATGGCGCAGGTGGAGCTCGTCGCGAGCGACCGGGCAATCGAGGTCGTCGAGGAGCTCGTCGCCAGCGCCCCGCTCGTGATGGTGCTCGAGGATCTCCACTGGGCCGACCCCTCGTCGCTGTTCGTCCTGAGACGCCTGCATAGGCATGCCAGCTCCCTCCCCGTGGCCGTCGTCTGCACTGCGCGCCTGCTCCCGCGGCCAGCCGAGCTGCACGGCCTCGCGTCCGATTTCGGCCGCGGCGGGATAGTGTCTCTCGGACCCCTCGAGCGCCCGGCGGTGGACGAGCTCGCGGTGCTCAGCCTCGGTGCCTCCCCGGGCCCCAATCTCCGCGCCCAGGTCGACATGGCAGGAGGGAACCCGCTCTTCGTGCTCGAGATGATCGGCGCCCTGCGCGCCGAAGGCTTGCTGCACGAGGTCTCGCCGGCAACGCCGGTCGCCGGGGGGCCGCCGGGGAAACCGACCGGCGGGCGGTCGCAGGGAGTGATCGATGTCGACCAGGTCGCCCCGCCGCCGTCGCTCCTCGTAACGCTCTTGCACCGCCTGAGCTTCCTGCCCGCGGGCACCCTCAGGTTGCTCGGCCTCGCGGCGGTCCTCGGAACGCGCTTCGGGCCTGCTCGGCTCGCGGATCTGGCGGGTGAGCCGCTCGCGCAGGTAGCCGGCGCACTCGGCGAAGCCACCAGGGCAGGGCTCCTCAGGGACCAGGGAGACGATCTCGCCTTCAGCCACGAGCTGGTCCGCGAGGCGCTCTACGACGACATCGCCCGGCCGCTGCGCTCGGCGCTTCATCGAGAAGCGGCGCGGGTGCTCTCGGGGGCGGGAGCGCCAGCCGGGATCGTGGCTGAGCATCTGCTGCGCGGGGCGGAGCCAGGCGACGAGGAGGCGGCGAGCCAGCTCGCGGGGGCTGCACGAAGCCTCGCGGAGGCGTCACCGGCAGAGGCGGTGGAGCTGCTCACCAGGGCCGTCGAGCTCTGCCGACCTGCGAGCCCGCTCTTGTTGGACATGCGGGCCGACCTGGCTGTCGCGATGCTCTGGTCGGGTGACGCCGAGGCAGGGGAGGCGGCATGCCGGCAAGCGCTGGTACACGGTGCGGGCGGGCAGCGACGGGCGGCACTGCAGAGGTGCCTGGTCGAGTCGCTGCTGCGGCGTGGCCAGGTGGCGGAGGTCGTCTCCGAGGTGCAGTCCGCGACGGGAGAGGCCGTGGCGGGAGAGGCCGTGGCGGGAGCGGCCGCCTCGATGGAGGCTGCATCGGTGGAGCATGCGCCGCTCCTCGGGATGGCGGCGATGGCGCAGGTCTTCCTCGGACACTTCGACGAGGCCCGTGCGCTAGCAGAGAAGGTGGCGCGGGCGGGAGCGATCTCGGGGATCACCGCCTTCGAGGTCCAGGCGAGCATAACCGAAGCCCTCGTGGCCGAGCGCGAGAGCAACGTGCTCCAAGCCGTGCAGAGTGCTACCCGGGCCGTCGCTCTGGCCGAATCAGGGGGCTCACGCATGGACCACAGTCCCCTTCCCCAGCACGCTCTTGCGATGTTCCTCGTGGACGCCGATCGCTTCGCGGACGCGCTCTCGGTCGTAGCGCGGGGCATCGAGGTGCACGAGTCGTTCGACAACCAGAGCGCACTCCCGATTCTTCACGTGATAGGTGGCTTCGCCCGGTTCTGGTCGGGAGACTGGGACCTGGCCGAGGTCGACCTCGACACCGGCCTGGCGCTTGCCGGGGAGACCGGCACGGGCTGGCGCGCCGCAGCGAGGGGGCTCCGAGCGATCGTCGCCCTCGGCCGCACGGGCATGGACGAGGCGCGCCGCCAGCTCGCGCTCGCGGAGAGCGAGCTCGCCGCAGGCGAGGCCGGCTACCGCCTGGAGTGGCTCGCCCTCGGCCAGGCACTCTGCCTCGCGGGAGAGGGCCGCACCTCCGCCGCCCTCGGGGCGATGAAGCCCGTCGTCCGGAGCTGGCTATCCGCCGGGCCGAGCGCGGCGATGGCAGCCGTCGCTCCGGCGGCAGTGCGCTTCGCCATGTCGGAGGCCGCCGCGGGTGCAGCAGGTGTGGCGCATGAGGTGGCAGGGGCCGCCAGCCGGCTCGCGGAAGCGAACCCGACGATCGCGGGCATAGCCGCCTCCGACCGGGCTTGCCGGGCGGCCGTTGCCCGTGACGCGGTGGAGCTGGCCGCCTGCGCAGAGGACTACCGGCGCTCGGGCCGGCCTTTCGAGGCTGCGCTCGCGTCCGAGGAGGCAGCAGCTGCCTTTGCTGCGGCCGGGCGCCGCGCAGAGTCCCGGGAAGCACTAGATGACGCTCTCGGGGCATACGACTCGCTCGGAGCGCCGGGGTTGGCCGGCATTGCTTCGTTGCGCCTAGCGGCTGCAGGAGTGCATCCAAGGCGCCCGGCGGCCCATGCGAGGGATGCCTACGGATGGGGCTCGCTGACCGCTTCCGAGCAGAACGTGCTGCGCCTGCTCGCAGAGCGCCGGTCCAACAAGGAGATCGCCACCGAGCTCACGATCTCGCGCCGCACGGTGGAGACTCATGTGTCGCACATCCTCGCCAAGACGGGCCTGTCGTCACGGATCGAGCTCGCCGACGGCGCTAGGCGGCACTTCGGCTGGCGCCTGCGGCTGGAGGAGGTCGTCGAGGAGAGCGAGCAGGCCTAGCCATCCGACGAAAGGCCGGGCCGGGCCACCAGCCTCACCGACCTCACCGGTGGGCGGCCCTAGCTCGTGCAAGCGGATGGTGATGTCCACGTGCCCAGCATGGGCTATCCGCCTCGCGAATAGATCAGTGATCATCACTGATGCGCGCGCAGCGGCACCACCTCATACTCGCTTCGGGAGCCGTGCTTCCGAGTTCTCGTCTGGGGACGACAAGGCTAAGGAGCAAGTCGGATGGGGCAAGCCTTTATTGTGAGGCAGTTGCGTAGGCCAGGGACCGCGAATGTCGGCAGCGTGCGCGGCGCGTCTCGCCGGCTCGCCCGGTCCGTAGCGACCGTGCTGGTCTCGGTCGCCCTGCTCGTCAGTGCAGTCGCGGGAGTGGTCCTCGGGGTGGGCGCCGGTGTCGCCTCGGCAAGCGTGGGCAACGCTACGGGCGTAAGCGGCACCACTTCGCTGAACGCGATCTCCTGTGTCAGCTCGACGACCTGCTGGGCCGTGGGGAGCAACGGGTCCTCGGGCGTAGTGGTGCCAGTCACGAACGGAACGGCCGGCACCCCGACAGCGGTATCGCTGACCACCGACTTCTTCGGGATAGCCTGCCCGAGCTCGACGACCTGCTGGGCGGTAGGTACCGACAACGGATATCACGCCGTGGTGGTGCCGATCACCGATGGCACCCCGGGCAGCGTCATCGCGCCCGGGTACGTCACCTATCTCTACGGCGTGTCTTGCTACGACTCGGCCACCTGCATGGCCGTAGGGACCTACAGCGCCAGCGCCGCGGCATTGCCCATCACGAGCGGCACCCCTGCGAGCAGCGCTACGGACGTGTTCGGCTCGACGGTACTCTACGGAGTCGCCTGCTACAGCTCGAGCACCTGCGTGACAGTAGGGACCGACGGTGCCCCTGAGGGTCAGGTGGAGTCTCTCTCCGTCTCTGCCACCGGCAGCGTCACGCAAGGCACGCTCTACTACGTCTCGGGCACGACTTCGCTCCAGGCAATATCCTGCGCGAGCTCGACGACCTGTCAAGCGGTTGGGGCAAATGGGTCCTCGGGTGGCGTGGTCGTGCCCGTCACGAACGGCACACCCGGGAGCGCCACGATCGTTAGTGGAACCACGACTCTCTACGGCATCTCCTGCGCCAGCTCGAGCGCCTGCCAGGCAGTTGGGGCAAATGGGTCCTCGGGTGGCGTGGTCGTGCCCGTCACGAGCGGCACCCCAGGCGCCACTGCCGGGGCACCTGGGTCGAGCGCGCTCTACGGGCTGTCCTGCCCCACTACCGCCATCTGCCAGGCGGTTGGGTCCAACGGAGCCGAGGGCGTGGTGGTGCCGATCACCTCCACCGGTCCAGGTGCAGCGACGAGCGTTTCGGGCACTTTCCGCTTCCAGGGAGCCGCGTGCAGCTCGTCGAGCTCGTGCTGGGCCGTCGGCTACGCCGGGAGTGGGGCAGGCGAGGTACAGCAGGTGACGCTTTCGGGCGGTGCTCTAGTCCTCGGCACGCTGAGCTCCCCGCCGGGGACCGAGTACCTGAACGCCATCGCCTGCAACAGCGGGGGCAGCTGCTTTGCCGTGGGCCAGAACGGCTCCGGCGAGGGCGTATTCGTGGGTCCCATCTGCACGGGCTCGAGCTGCACCCCGGTCGTGCTCCCCATATCGGGTACGAGCACGCTGAACGGCATCGCATGTCCTACCACCACCACCTGCTATGCCGTGGGGACCAACGGCACTTACGGCGTGGTCTTGACCCTGAGCACCTCCGGCACATCCATATCGACGGCATCTGCCACCACGCACCTGAACGGCATCGCCTGCCCCACCACCACAGCGTGCGTTGCCGTGGGCTACACGAGCAGCTTCGCTGGAGCGGTGGTGCCGGTCTCGAACGGCACCCCGGGCAGCGTTACGACGAACTCCCCTGTAACCAACCTGATGGGTGTGGCTTGCACCAGCTCGACCTCCTGCGTGGCGGTGGGAACGAACGAATCCGAGGGCACGGTAACTCCCCTCACGTTGAGCTCCGGCTCGCTCTCCCTCGGCACCACCATTACGGCCCCGGGGAGTGGCGGGCTCACTGGCGTGGCCTGCTCGACTCCCACCACCTGCGACGCGGTCGGGGACAACTCCTCGAGCGCGGGCGTCGTGGTGCCGATCAACGCGGGCACACCCTCGAGCCCTGTCGACGCTTCGGGCAGCGTCACCTTGTACGCGCTCGCCTGCCCTACGAGCACGGAGTGCCTGGCCGCCGGGGGCAGCAGCTCCGGCAATGGCATCCTGTACCCCGTCACAGCTGATTCCACGACCACCATCGTCCGTCCATCGACCACCGAGCCGGTCGTCGGCCAGAGCGTCACCTACACCGCCACCGTCTCTACCGCCACCATCTCTCCGGCCCCCACAGGCGGTATCGTGGACTTCACCGACAGCGGCAGCGCCATCTCGGGCTGTACCTCCACCTCCGTCGACCCGGCGACCGGTGACGCCACATGCACCGTCAGCTACTCCTCGATCGGCACCCACTCTATCTCCGCGTCTTACGCCGGATGGGGAAGCGGAGCGTACGCGTTTGCTCCGTCCAGCACTTCCTACTCGACGCTCGTGACCGTCAGGCCAGCATCCACCACCACGACGATCACCTCCACCACCTCTAATCCAGTGGTGGGCGAACCCATTACCGTGAACGTGAAGGTAGCCCCTGTGAGCCCTGGCGCGGGTGCTCCCACTGGCACGGTCAAAGTGACAGACGGCACGCAGATCTGCAGCGCGAGCCTCACCACGGGCACCAACGCCTCCACCGGGAGCTGCTCGATCACCGAGACTGCCAATGGCTCCTACTCCTTTACCGCCACCTACACCGCCACTACGAACTTCGACTCCTCGACGTCCTCCTCGACGAGCGTCAGTGTCGGTGCGGCCTCCACCACCACGGCGATCACCTCCACCACCTCGAACCCGGTGGTGGGCGAACCCATTACCGTGAACGTGAAGGTAGCCACTGTGAGCCCTGGCGCGGGCGTTCCAACTGGCACGGTCAAAGTGACAGACGGCACGCAGATCTGCAATGCGAGCCTCACCACGGGCACCAACGCCTCCACCGGGAGCTGCTCGATCACCGAGGTGTCCGCGGGCTCGTATTCCTTCAGCGCGAGTTACACGACCAACACGAGCAACTACGACAACTCCGCGACCACCTCTTCGACACCCGTGAGCGTAGGTGCGGCATCCACCACCACGACGATCACCTCCACTTCTCCTTCGAACCCCGTGGTGGGCCAACCCATCACCGTCGACGTGGAGGTAGCCACTGTGAGCCCTGGCGCGGGCGTTCCCACTGGCACGGTCAAAGTGACAGACGGCACGCAGATCTGCAGCGCGAGCCTCACCACTGGCACCAATGCCTCGACTGGGAGCTGCTCGATCACCGAGACTGCCAATGGCTCGTACTCCTTTACCGCCACCTACACCGCCACTACGAACTTCGACTCCTCGACGTCTTCCCCGACGAGCATCAGCGTTTCGCCTCTTCCCCCTCCGCCACCAGCTCCTGTGGTGAGCTCTATATCACCCACCTCCGGATCCCCCTCTGGGGGCACGAGCGTCACGATCACGGGTTCCAACCTCCTCGACACGGCCTTGGTGGACTTCGGCTCCACACCTGCGGAGTCCTTCATCGTGGTCTCTGCGAGCCAGATAGACGCGATCTCACCTGCTGGGAGCACGGGCAAGAGCGTGAACGTGATGGTAACGACCCCAGGGGGCAGCTCTCCCAGCAGCTCCTCTGACCTCTTCAGCTACGTTTCGAGCTCGGGCTCTGGCTCGGGCTCGGGCTCTGGCTCTGGCAGCTCGGGCCTGGTCGGGTTCCACCCGATAACCCCGACGCGCATCTGCGACACGAGGGACGCGAACCCCTCTGGCCTCTCAGGCACAGCCCTCACCAACTGCGAGGGAAAGGCCCCAGGCACAGGCGGGGTACTGACGATCCAGGTGGCAGGCCTCGGTGGCGTGCCAGCGGATGCGAGCGCAGTCGCCTTGAACGTGACCGTCGTAGACCCGAGCGCAAATGGCTTTATCACCCTCTACCCAGCAGGTGAGCCAACTCCTGGCACTTCGAGTGTGAACTTCCAAGAGGGCAGCATCCGCTCGAACATGGTGATGGTCGGCCTCTCCTCCTCGGGCCAGGTCGCCATCTACAACCACATGGGCACCACGAACCTCGTGGTGGACCTAGAGGGCTACGTAGGCCCAGAGACAACCCCTGGGACCGGGCTCTATGTCCCTCTAACGCCGAGCCGGATCTGTGACACGAGGACCAACGAGGCCACCAATCCCTGCACGGGCCTCGCACCTGCAGCAGGTGGGACCATGAGCTTCCCCGTCACAGGCGAGGGCCCGGTCCCCTCCTCAGGGGTCGCAGCTGTGATAGCCACGGTCACCGCCATAGATCCCACTACTGGTGGCTACCTATCTGCCTACCCAACAGGTGGGAGCCTGCCGGTTGTCTCCCAGCTCGACTACGCCCGAGGGAGCATCACAGCGAACTCGGTGATCCTCCCTGTGGGAAAGGCCGGCGAGGTGTCCATCTACTCCTATGCAGGAGCACCTGAGATCACAGTCGACGTGGAGGGCTACATAACAGATGCCTCTAACCCCTCAGCCACGGGCTCGGTCCTCGTACCTGCTGCTACACCGGCTCGGATCTGTGACACCCGGGCGGGTAACCCCTCCAACCTCTCTGGGGCTGCTCTCACCAACTGCGAGGGAAAGACCTTGGGGCCCAATGGGACACTCAGTATCCAGGCAA
>JAJYXW010000043.1 GCA_021801525.1 Actinomycetes bacterium | reverse complement strand
CGATCGTCGGCACTCAGCTGACCTGGAGCTCCTGGCCGAGGACGTCCGCAACATGGCCAAGGGTGGCCGACGTAGTCCGGTGGTTCTCTCTTGCCTGCGAGTGGTCGCCAACCACGCCGATGCGGAGCACGGCTGAGTCTCCCATGTGAGATGTCCACTGCGTCTTTCGTTTTGGGTGAAGATGCAGCGGTGGAGGAGATCGAGCTGACGGGCGGGGTGGCCAACAAGGGAGCAGTCGTCCGAGTCGGTGACACCGTCCGGCGTCCGGCTAGCGCGCAGAGCCCGGAGGTCGCCGCCCTGCTCGGCTACCTCGAGTCGGTCGGGTTCTGCGGCGTCCCCCGGTTCTTGGGCTTCGATGACTCGGGCCGCGAGGTGCTCTCGTGGATCGCTGGCGACGTGCCACTGCCGCCGTTCCCGTCCTGGTCCATGACAGACCGGGCACTTGTGAGCGTCGCACGCCTGCTCCGCTCCTATCACGACGCGGCGGCCGGCTTCATCCTCGATCATCCCTCTCCAATATGGTCGAGGGAGCTCGCCGATCCCTGCGGCGGGGAGCTCCTCTGCCACAACGACGTGTGCCCGGAGAACGTCGTCTTTCAAGGAGATGAAGCCGTGGCCATCCTCGACTTCGACTTCGTCGCCCCTGGCCGGCGCCTGTGGGACGTCGTGGGCACTCTGTCGATGTGGGCCCCACTCGCCGCCCCCGAATGGCGACGCGCGCATCGCACAACCTCTGATCCGATCGATCGCGCCGGCCTCTTCGTCGATGAGTACGGGCTGGGAGAAGACGAACGCCGAGCCTTCAGCACAACCTTGCGCGAGCGCTGGCAGGTGGGCAGGAGCTTCGTCCGAGCCCACCTCGAAGCCGGCGACGCCGCCTTCGAGGAGATGGCGGAGGACCACGGGGCCGAGGATCGTTGGGAGGCGACGGACCGATGGTTCGACGTCGCGCAGCCAAGGCTCGAACGTCGACTGCGCCCCAGCCAGAGCTAGCTGCGTGACGGAGGTCGGTGAGCCGCCCGTGGGCAGCTGCTGAGCGCTGGTGGCATCATCGTGGGGTGGATATATGCGAAGAGTGCGGTTTCGATTACGAGGACCATCCCACGGATGTGGTCGTCGACGAGCTCGCTGCACTGGGTGTCGCGTATGGACGTCGCCTCGCTACCAAGGACAGCTCTAGAGAACGTGACGTTCTCCACTACCACCCTGCCCCGGGGATCTGGTCGGTGCTCGAGTACGCGTGCCATGTCCGAGACGTGCTCCTCGCCCAGCGCGAGCGCCTCTTCCTTGCTTTGGTGGAGGACCGTCCCTCGTTCGCTCCGATCTACCGGGACCGTCGGGCCGTGCTCGCCCGCTACGAGGACGAAGACCCATTCCGCCTAGCAGACGAGATCGCGATGGCTGCCGGTCTCATCGCCTGGGCGTTAGCGGGCCTCGACACCACTGCCTGGGCCCGGCGCTGCATCTACAACTTCCCCGAGCCAGCTGAGCGCTCCGTGGAGTGGCTGGCGCAGCATACTTTGCACGAAGGCGTGCACCACCTATTCGACATCGATCGCATCCTGAGCTCAGCACCTGGTCGCCGGTGACCCCCGAGTGGGTCACCGCATTCCTCGATCATCCCGAGGAGCGCTTCGAGCACGGTTGCGCGTTTTTCAACGGACACTGCTATTCGGACGGTTCTTCGAGGTAAACGACGCGGTCCTCGAGCTCCTCCTCTGCGATCGTACGGACGGCTGCGGCAATCCTTGGTATTCCGCTGGGACGACGGGAGAAACGCGAAGAGAGGGCAATGAGTAGGCCCGCGTGATGCCCACCTGCTGTAAGACGCTCGGCGGCAAGGCGGGCAAAGTCGGAGACGTTCTCAGTGAGCACGACGTACCCATCTGCGGCGGCGGCTTCCAGGACGTCGGGGTCCGGCCTCCCGGCGAGCCCTCGCTCGGCAACGGTGGACACGTCGATTCGAGCGGCACGCAGCGTGGCGGCAAGGGCCGGCGGGTACATCTCATCGAGGAGGAGCTTCAAAGATTCGAAGCCGCGGAGGTCTCTTGCCGGTGCAAGTCGATCCTGGCACTTATCTCATCTGGGTAGCCGGCGCGATATCTCAGAGCCGCGTCTATCTGTGCCCGGGTCAGCTTTGACTCCTCGACGAGTACGGCTACCGATTCTCGCTCATCCGACAGATCCTCGATCCACATCACCACTTCCCACACGTCCGGGCCCCCGACAAGCCCGGCGCGGCGTCCCGTGGGTCCGTCACGAAAGGTGATCAGTGGGTGCTCGTCGCGGCGGACCCCTTCTTCGGCGTAACGACGCAGCCGATCCGACAGCGTCTCTCCAGCTGCCCGCGCCCGCATGCGTAGTCGCTGGGCCAGGCTGTCCTCCAGGCGGACGGATACGTTCTCGGACACGTCAGCATTGTAGCACACTGTCTACAATATCGGCTAGGCTCACCCGTCTGGCCCCGCCAACACGCCCTCCGAGCGGCGTTTCGTAACCTCGAGGCATGGGGATATCGGGCAGCGGCAGAGGCAGAGGCATGGTCCTGCCTGAACTGGCCAGCTTGGCTTCCACGATCCCTACCATCTCTACGGGCACAAGTACGCGAGATGGGCGTCCTACCCGTTATTCGACGAGCGCCACTGCGTCGCCTTGCTAAGAGGCCCAGCGGATAGGCGGGGTGGACCAGGGAGTCGTTCATCCAGGCAAGCAGCGCAAGGCGGAGGAGGAAGTGCAGGCTGGACCGCCTGCACGACGACGACAACGCCGCGATGCGCTGCCTGGGGGGCGACGAGCCCGCCGTGCCTATCCGCTGGGCCTCTAAGCCTCAATGGTCGGCTTCAGCCGGAAGTACGGTATGAGCCGACCCGACTTCTGCTCATAACGGGGTACTGCCGGCCAGATCCCAGACACGCCACAGCGGACGGGTGCGGTCCATCCAGTTCTGGCTCACAATGGCAGTTTGGCACCGGTCCCAGCGTCGTGGACAGTTCCAGCATCGTGGACAGTTCGGTCTACCGCCTGGTGCAGGATCGGAGGGACAACAGCCGCCCGATGCCGTTCAGGAGTCGCGCCGCAATATCTCGACCAGAGACTGCTCACATCGCCGGGACCATGACGCCGCCCTTGTCTTTGCCCTGCAGCTCCATGGACTTGTCGCGAAGACCCAGGGCCGTCGTGATTGGTTTCCTCGGTTCTGGATCGCTCCTGGCTTACGGTCGAGCCACGGCACTGGGGATTTCCTACGCGGCTCTCTCTCGATCAGCTACCGGGCGCGGCCTCGGCCAGGCCGAAGAACACGATCAACGCTCGGTTCAGTTGCACAAGATGATTGTCGCCGAGCCTCCCGAGGTGATCCCGGATGTTGCCGCGCGACATCGTGGTCACCTTGTCGGCCATCAAGAAGCTGAGCTGGTCAAGGCCATTCGATTCGGATGGCTCGACGGGCAGGCGGAACAAGGGGGCCTCGGCCGGGTTGGTGGTCAGTGGGCAGACCGTTACCGAGGCGCTGGCGTCGAAGCGGTCGTCTTGGACGATCACGACCGGCCGGGGCTTTCCGCTGTAGACACCGCGAGCCGCCGCGGTGTAGATGTCGCCTCGCCTCACCCCGGATGGGGCTGTTCGTCCTGCGTCCAGTCCCAGGAGATCGTATCGACGAACGCCTGATCGTCTGTCTCTCCCTCGCTTGCCGCCACGGCCGCGGACTGGCGATGGGCCTCGGCTATGAACTCGGGGGCGCGGACGTCAGGCACCCAGATCTGGATGGGGCGAAGGCCCTGACGGCGCAACCGCTCTCGGTGCTGTCGTACACGTTCACGGGTGGAAGCCACACCGCCATGTTACATGTAACTAGCCATCCTTGCGACCAACCCCGGTCCTGCCAGCCCGTGGGCCTGCGAGGTTCCCCAGGAGATCTGCCCCATATCATTGGCTCCGTTTCACGACGCCTTGTCCGCCCAGCCTGCGAGCAACGGGCTCGGCACGGCGCTTAGAAAGCCTTGACGCGGGTGGCATCGCCCGAAGAACTCCTCCACCGGATCGAGCGGCTCCGGGTCCTGGCTACGCGCCCTGGGAGAGCGACTCGGCAACCCGAGCACCTCCTCCAGGGTCGCTCCCCGCTCCCACGCCTCGAGCAGCGTGCGCAGTGCCCCCAGGGTGAATCCCTGTTCCTGGAGGTCCAACACGGCGTGGATCGGTCGAGATGGAAGGCGATCATCACCTCAGCAACTTCGGGCTCGTATACGAAACCGATGGCGCTGGTACACCTCTATGTGCGGGTGGTGTCTTGACCTTGCCAGTTAGGCGTGTCCCCGGTCAGGTCCGAGCGGCCATCCTCCTGCGGGCCTCGGCGCGAAGCTGAGCCTTCTGCACCTTGCCGGTCGGGTTGCGAGGCAGCTCGCTCAGCGTCCAGACGAGGCGGGGCACCTTGTAGTCGGCGAGCCTGGCGCTGCAGTGCGCCCTGAGCGCGTCGAGATCCTGCTCGGCACCGGGAGCAATCACCACGAACGCCACGACGTCCTCGCCCAGCACCTCGTGCTCGACACCTATCACTGCAGCGTCGGTCACCTCCGGCAGCTCCAATAGGGCATCCTCGACTTCGACGGAGGATATGTTGAACCCTCCTCGGATGACGAGATCCTTGATGCGGTCGACGACGAAGAGCAAGCCGCTGTCGTCGACGTAGCCCACGTCGCCCGTGTGGACCCAGCCCTCCGAGTCGAACGTTGACGCAGTCGCCTCCTCGTCGCCGATGTACGAGCGCCTGAGGCCTGGTTGGCGGAGCAGTACCTCACCTGGTTCCAGGTGCTCGCAGGGCGTGCCGTCGGGCCGGATGACGAGCAACTCTGCCGGAGGAACCGGTCGCCCCGCTGCGTCGGGGTGCTCGAGGAGCTCCTTGCCACCGATCGCGCACACTGCACCGCCTCCCTCGGTCAGGCCGTAGAGGTTCAGTAGGGCGCTACGGGGGAGCTGCTTTGCCCAGGCGGCTATCACGGAGGGAGGGGTGGCTGCCGTGCCGAGCATGACGAGCTTCAGGCTCTCCGCAGCGAGCGACGTGAACGATGGCTGCTTCGAGCAGAGAACTGCCATTGCCGGCACGAGGAAGGCAGCGTCAGCGCGCGCGATGAGCTCGAGGAAGCGCTCGGGGGAGAAGGGCGATTGCACCAGCTGGCACATTCCCGATGCGAGCGGCACCAACGTGAGCGCCTGGGCCCCGGTGAAGGTGAACAACGGGACTGCGTGAAGGTAGGTTCCGCCGGCGAAGGGGAGGGGATTGCGGACCAGGCTGAGCGCATCGGCGTGGCTCGCGGCCACGTACTTCGGGCGACCCGTGGTGCCGGAGGTGGGGAGTAGGTCGGCGAGAGCGCGGGTGCCGACGTCGACCTGGAACCGGCCACCCGGCGCCTTCGCCCTGAGCGCTGGAGCCTCGAGATCTGGCCATCCCGCGCAGGTTCGCACCCCTCCGGCCGCTTCGTACAGCCCGAGAGGCAGGCAATCGGCCAGTGCGTGAGCGGCTTCGGAGCCCGAGAAGCTCGCGCTGGCGAGCCCCGCCCTGCATCCCGAGCCCTGGGCCAGTGCCGCAAGCTCCCGAGGAGGCATCCGCACGTTCAGCGGTACCGCGACCGCGCCGGCCTTGTGCACCCCGAAGTGGGCGGCTACGGCGTCGACGGCATCGTCGTTGGAGGCCAGCACCACGACTTTGTCCTGAGGCTCCACTCCGGCTGCGGCAAGGCCGCACCCGATGCGGTCGGTGCGGGCGTCGAGCTCGCCGAAGGTGATCTCGGCTCCTCCGTCTACTGCCACGGCAAGGTCGAGAGGCCGTGCGGTAGCTTGCTCCCGGAGCAGGTCGGTGGTCAGCCGAGGCTTCGTCATGACGGCTCAGGGGAAATGCCCTCTCGCCCGGACGGCTCTGGCGGATGAGCGGGACGCGAGCAGGAACGGCGAGCGCGAGGCACGACCGCGTCCACGATTGACATGTCAATCAGTATACTGGCGCTTTCGGCGACGGTTCCACACTCAGGACCAGCACGGGAGCCTGGTGCCTGGCATGCGGCGTCGCTGCCGCGTATGCTGCGGCCTTCGCGCGTGGCAGGGTTGCCACGCCTAGTCATGGATACGGGGGTAGGCAAGGTGATGCGAATCCGGAACATCGGGGCGGCGATTGGTCTGAGCGCGGCTGCGGGCCTCATGGCGGCAGCTTGCTCGAGCTCGAGCCCGTCGTCGCACGCGTCGGTGGCATCCTCGGGCGGCCAGAGCGCTCAGGCCGTGGCAGCCGTCGACACGTCGGCGTCGAAGACCCTTGCGGCTGGGAGCGCAGATGTGGCCATCGACCTCTCCGTGTCGGGGGGCGTGACGGCAGCGCTCTCGGGCGGCTTCGACTTCGCGAACGGCGACGGTTCGCTCGACTTGCACCTGAGCGGGCTGCCGGCAGCAGAAGCGAGCCTGGTCCCGAGCCCGCTGCCGCTCGTCTTCACCAACGGCAGCCTCTATCTGAAGGCAGTCGGGCCCATAGCTCTCGCCGACGGGAACAAGCCCTGGGCCGAGCTCACGCCCCAGGCTCTCCAGGGTGTGCTCGGCCTTGTTGAGCCGAAGGTCGACTTCGGCACGTTCTCCAAGATCGCCGCTGGAAATCCGGCTGACCTGCTGAAGATACTCGCTACACCGGACATGACGGTAACGAGCAAGGGGAGCACCACGGTAAACGGCGCTCAGGCGACCGAGTACCAGGTGACGCTGAACGCATCCAAGGCGGCGAAGGCTGCTACCGGCCCGGTTGCCCAGATTTACCGTGCGCTTGGATCATCCTCTGCTCCCCTCGACGTCTGGATCGACGGGCAGGGGCGCCTGGTCATGCTCCAGACGAAGATCGTGCCGACCGGGGCCCCGGCAGTAGCCCTCCAGGTCACCATCTCGAACTTTGGCACCCAGGTGACAATTCCTCCGATAGCGCCCTCCGAGGTCGGACAGCTCGCGATACCTGTGCCCGGTGCAGGCGCCTCGGGTGCGGCTTCGACTTCGGCGACCAGCTGACCGGTCTGACCCCGCCTCGTTCGCCTGACCTGCCTCGTTCGCCTGACCTGCCTGGTTTGTCTGACCCGCCTGGTTTGTCTGACCCGCCCAGTTCGCCTGGCGGGCGGATGCGGGAACCAGATCATCATCGCAGCGCGGGCGCTTGATCGGCTAGGCCCGGTACAGCTCGGGCGCCTCACCCCTAGGCTCGGTGCAGCGCGGTCCTCGCCGAGGTGTGGTAATCATGCGGCGTGAGTGAGCAAGCTGCGTCAGGGGCGGATCCCTTTGTGCGCTTGCTCGAGGTACAGGCTCACGACACCGCCATCGACCAGTTGCGCCACAAGATCCGCACGCTGCCCGAGCGCACGCGCCTAGCGGCACTCCAGGCGCGCGCTGCAGAGCTCGAAGCGCGGGTAGGCGAGCTCCGGGAGCGGCACACGGGCCTATCGGAGCGCCAGAGCGAGATCGAAGCACAGGTTGGAGCGGCGCGCGCGAGGAAGGACGCGCTGGAGAAGCGCCTTTACGCGGGAATCGTGTCGTCTCCACGCGAGCTCCAGGCAATCGACGAGGAGGTGCGCCACCTCGGAACGTACGTAGGCTCGCTCGAAGACCGTGAGCTCGAGCTGATGGAGGAGATCGAGCCTCTCGAATCTCAGATAGCCGCAGTCGAGGACGAGGCCGGCAGGCTCGCCGACGAGGCGAGCTCCCTCACAGGGGCAATATCAGAGGCCGAGGTGGCCGTCGAGGCCGAGGTGGCCGTCGAGGCCGCCGGGCGCGCCGAGGCAGCTCGTGGAGTTTCGGCGGAGCTCCTAGCGAGCTACGAGGTCATCAGGGCGAAGCTCGGCGGGGTCGGTGCCGCAGAGCTGGTCGGGACCTCCTGCAGCGGCTGCCACTTGAGTTTGCCTGCAATGGAGGTGGATCGGATCCGCAGAGCTTCACCGGAGGAGATGATCACGTGCGACAACTGCGGCCGGATACTCGTCCGTCGGGCATGAGCTGCCGACCCCCGCGGATTGCGGGTTCGCGCTCAGAGGCCTGCTAGTACCAGGTCGATCTCGTGCTGGTGCTTGTGCGTCACGGCGAGTCGGTTGCGAACGCCGAAGGTCGCCTGGCCGGCCGCATGGACTTCCCGCTGAGCGGCAGGGGAAGGGATCAGGCAGCGGCAGCCGCCTGCCTCCTAGGCACAGTGGCAGGTGTTGTGTCGAGCCCCTTGTCGCGCGCGATCGAGACGGCTTCGCTCGTTGCGCCGGGCGTTCCCGTCGAGGTGGACTCCCGGTGGACGGAGCTCGACTACGGCGAGCTCGACGGCACGCGCCTGGGCGAGGTGCCGGCCGAGGTATGGGGCCGCTGGCGGTCGGACCCGGCGTTCCGGCTCCCGGGTGGCGAGTCCCTGATCGAGGTGGCGGAGCGCGTCGTCGACGCCTGCGCAGAGCTCATGGGGCCGGGGGGCGACGGTCGCCGAGACGATTGTGACGTAGTGGTGGTGAGCCACGTGTCACCCATCAAGGCGGCCGTGGCGTGGTCGCTCGGTGTGGGTGTCGAGGTCTCGTGGAAGATGCATCTCTACACGGCGTCGGTGACCAGGATTGGCTGGAGCGGGGACCGCCCGGTTCTTCATCAGATGGGAGCGCTGCCCCTGCACAGGTGACGCGAAGCCGGCGCTCGGGCAAGAGCCACGGCGCATGGCACGGGACCCCGTGCGGGGTGCGGGCGCGGCGCTGGCTGCGCGTGGTTCGGGGCGCGCTGCGCGGACGTGGACGAAAGCAAAGGCCGGTCGCCAGGGCGACCGGCCTTTGCTTTGGGGAGCTCGGTTGGAGCAGGTGGATTCTGGTGGGGAGCAGGTCAACCCACGCTGACCGAGCCGTGCATGTGGAGGAAGAGATTGGCGGAGACTGGGCCTACCCAAGCCGACGATGTTCCCGTGGCGCTTGCAGTAGCGCTTCCAGAGCCGTGGGTCCCGGGGGCAGAGGGATGCGTTCCGCTGTTGGAAGCGGGCGTGCCCGGCGCCTCGGGTGTCACCACTGTGGCCCCGCCTCCGGCCGGCGGCTTCGGGGCCTCGGGCGTGCTGGGCGCAGACGGCGTGCTGGGCGTGCTAGGAGCAGAGGGCGTGCTGGGCGCAGACGGCGTGCTGGGCGTGCTAGGAGCAGAGGGCGTGGCGGGAGCGTTCGGCCTGTTCGGCAGCGAAGGGCTGCTGGGCGTGGTGGGTGCCGACGGAGGCTTGCTCTGGCTGCCCCGCCGTGCCGTCGCCTGCGCGTTGGCCTTCGCTGTGGCGAAGAACGCCACGAGTGTGTGGTTGGAGGCCTCGAGCTCGGCGCGCACCGTTGCCGCCGTACCAGCCGCCAAGAGGGAGCTGTCCTGCCACTGAGCGCCTATCGCGCTCTGGAGGCTGGCCTTGACGGACATGACCTTGCCGGCTTGCCCGGATGCTGCCGAGACGAGCTCCGCTACGAGCCGCTGGGTGGTGGACGACACCTCGGGGACCAGAGAGCCCGCCTTTGCACGAGCGGAGACAGCGGCTTGCTCTATTGCCCTTGCACCACTCGAGTATGAAGCTCTCGCCTTGGATGCGGCACCGCCCTCTATTGCCGCGCTTGCCGATCCGAACTGGGAAGTGGCGACTGAGAGCTGAGCCTGCACCTTGGCCGACGCGCTCGCCTGGGCGGACGGGGCCGGGAGCGTCGCGGCAAAAGCTGTGCTGCCGGCGGCAATTCCGATAACGGTCACCGCGGCTCCGGTTATTGGGGCGAGCTTCGACATTTTCAGGACCTCCTCCTCGAGTGCCCGATGTTCGTGGGCATTGTGCTGTGTTGCACGCCGATGACTTCGCAAGGGTGGGTCGTGTGTCACACAAAGAGTGAGAAAGTCACCACGAACAGGGAGAAACCTGCGGATAGTAGTGATGACGCTGCGCAAGGCAAGCGACGATCGCTGCTAGCTCGGCGGGGAGCGCCCTAGCACGTCGCTGCCGTAGTCCCGTTGGTGACGAGCCGGCCTGTAGGCGGGGTTCTGTCCGCCCCCGGAGGGGCGGGGTGGCCATCCATCTGAGCGGCCCACCTGGGGACTGCCCCCGGTTTACCGGGAGCTGGGCGGGCAACCCATGTCCCACGCTTGGCCTTGCTCCGGGTGGGGTTTGCCTAGCCGGCCGGGTCACCCCGGCCGCTGGTGCGCTCTTGCCGCACCGTTTCACCCTTGCCTGTGCGGGGTGGACGTTGTGCCCGCCCCGCCATCGGCGGTCTGCTCTCTGTTGCACTTTCCTGCGGATCACCCCGACTGGCTGCTAGCCAGCACCCTGCCCTGCGGAGCCCCGACCTTCCTCGACCCGGTGATCGGGCATGCCAGTCCCGGGCCGCGGCCACCCGGCCGGCTCGTCACCAAGAGCATTCTGCCAGGCTCCGCCGCGACTTGCACCGGCGACACGTTATCGTTGAGGCGTGTCGAGCCTCCCCGACGGGTGGCGCTTGCCCGGAGACAGCGCCGATGCGGCACCGACAGGTCACCTGGAGAGCCTCGGATCGCGTCCCGGAGCGCTCTCGGTTGGCGCGCTCTACGAGGAGGTCGAGGGCGCCCTAGCCGCGGCGTTCCCGCGCTCTCGGGCGGTCTGGGTCCAGGGAGAGGTCCAGAGCATCCACGTCCAGCAGCGCAGCGGGCACTGCTACATCGATCTCGTCGATCCCGAGGGCAGTGATGCAGCCAAGGCGGTCCTGAAGGTGAAGTGCTGGCGTTCGACGTGGGGGAGCATATCGGGCGAGCTGTCCCGCCAGGGGCTCCACATAGATGCGGGGACGGTGGTGGCCATCCGCGGGCGTGTCGACATCTACAAGCCCAGGGGTGAGATCGGCTTCGTCGTAGAGGAGCTCGACATAGCGGCGCTGCTCGGCCACCTGGCCATGCAGCGTGCCGCCCTCGTCGAGCGCCTGCGCGCCGAGGGGCTCCTCGATCGCAACCGGTCGGTTGGGCTTCCTGCAGTACCGCTCAGGGTGGGGCTGGTGGCGAGTCCCGGGACCGAGGGCTGCAAGGACTTCATGGGCCAGCTCGAGGGGTCTGGGTTCGCGTTCGAGGTAGTGCATGCACATGCCCAGGTGCAAGGACAGGCGGCGCCGTCTTCGGTCGCGAGGGCGCTCGATGCCCTTAGCGGGCGTGACTGCGACGTCGTCGTGGTGGTCAGGGGTGGAGGATCGCGGGGAGACCTCGCCGCATTCGACTCTGAGGAAGTGGCCCGGACGGTGGCGACCATGGGTTGCCAGGTGTGGACCGGGATCGGTCACACTGGGGACCGCTCCGTCACGGACATGGTCGCCGCTAAGTCGTTCATCACGCCTACGGAGTGCGGGCAGGCCGTCGTGCGCCAAGTGGAAACCTGGTGGGATGGCGTGCTTGCGGCGGCATCCGGCGTTGCGGGAGCAGGAGCGAGGGCAGTGGCGCGAGCCGAGGCATCCGTGGCAACTGCAAGGGCTCGGATCGCCTCCATGGCGCGCAACCAGCTCGGGGCGGCTTCCGCAAGGGTAGAGCTGAGCGCGTCGCGCATCGCGGCCGGTGCGAAGCGCGCGGTCGAGTTGTCGCAGCAGTGGCTACTCGGGCGGGCTGCACGCCTTGGACCCCTGGCGCATGCTCGCATCGATGGGGTCGAGGAGCGCCTGGCCAGCTGGCGCCGGCTGCTCCTCGCCTATGACGTCCAGCGCCAGCTCGAGCGCGGCTACACGCTCACGTTCGACACGAGTGGTGGCCTCCTCAGCTCTCCGGATGCAGCGGTGGCGGCCGGAGCGCTGGTCACCCGTTTTGCGGCCGGGGAGGTACGTTCGGCGGTGGTGAACGAGGACCATTTCTGTGCCGCGAGCGAGCAGATCGGCCCTGTGAAGGAGGAGATCGGCCCTGTGAAGGAGGAGATCGGCCCTGTGAAGGAGGAGACATGACAGAGCGGTCCGGTGCCTTGGGCGCTAGTGTGCCGCCGCGCGTGAGCGAGCTCAGCTACGCGGAGGCGAGCCGGGAGCTCGATGAGCTCGTGGCCTTTTTCGAGCAGAACGAAGTGGACGTGGACATGCTGGTCGCGAAGCTCGAACGGGCCAACGCGATCGTCGCGGAGCTCGACAGGCGCGTGCGGGCCACCCGGATCCGGGTGGAGGAGCTGGTTCCCGAGTTGCAGGCCGTGGTGATGGGGCCGGATCCCGACCAAGCCAGAGGCTATGCAAGCGGGGTCGGTACCGAAGTGCCTGGCGACGGGAACTACGGCGACGAGGACTCCGACGAGGACTCCGACGAGGGGGAGCTCGTCTGATCTGGGTTCAGGCGGGCGGCGGGGAGCTCTGGACCACCACTGCGGCCGGCAGGACGATCATGGCGGGTAGGGCAGCCGAGGTGGCGATAGAGATCCTCTCGAGGAGAATGCCCACCTTGCGTGTCCTCCGGCAAGTTGCGGGCCCGCTCTCTTCGGTGGATGATTCCCGCCATGCTCGGCCACGTAGTTATCACTGCTTCAGGTCTCGGGCTTGTCCCCGCGGCGGGGGTCTCTCCGTACGCAACGACGAAGTTCGGGCTGGCTGGTCTAGCGCAATCTCTCGACGCAGAGCTCCGTAGCAAGGGCGTGAGGGTAACGGCCCTCTGCCCTGGTGTTATCGACACCGACATAATCCGCGCCTCGGAGTTCAGCGGAGACGCTCGAGCCGAGCGCTCGGAGGCAGCGAAGTTCTTCGCCCGCAGGGGAGCGTCACCTGAGCGGGTTGCCGACGACATCCTGTCGGCGCTGCGGCGACCCCGGTCGATCATCGTCTCGCCGCGCTCCCATGTGCTGCCGGCGTGGATCCTCTACCGGATCGCCCCCGGAGCCTTCGTACGGCTTGCGGGCGCTATAGCCGAGCGTATCTCTATCGTACCTATATCCAATCCTGGGAAGCGGTCGGGCTAGGCCCTAGCCGTTGCCCCCGCCGCCGTTGCAAGAGATCGCAGACGGAGATATGAGGATGCGCATGCTCCCAGCGGGCACCCAGGAAAGCCTGGGAACATAGGGGCCGTGAGAGCCTCCGCGGCGCCCGCGGCGCCAATCCTGCACTCGGCCTCTGGCGGTCCGGGCCGTGCTCGCGCGAGCGGCTTGCTCGGCAAGCTATCGAAGGGCGACCTCGCATGTCTCACGGTGCTATTCGTGATACCCGTCCTTGCTTTTGCGGTGCCTGCGGCACTCGGTCATCCGGTACTGCCAGGCGATGACGCGGCTCAGAACTTCCCGATGCGGGTGCTCGTAGGTCGGCAGCTTCGGGCTGGGCACCTGCCAGTCCTCGACATGGGAATCTGGAGCGGGGCGCCGCTGCTCGCAGGCTGGAACGCCGGCGCCGCATACCCTTTCACCTGGCTTTTCGCAGTGCTGCCGGGAGCCGTGGCATGGGCGGCGAACCTGATGCTCACGTCGTGGGCGGCAGGGATGGGTCTCTACGTGTTCCTCCGCGCCACCAAGCTCCGCCCCCTCCCTGCCGTGCTCGGTGCCATCACCTTCGCGTTCGCCGGAGCCATGGACGCGCAGGTGGTGCACTTCGGGCTCGTCGCAGGCGTGAGCTGGATCCCCCTGCAACTGCTGGCGCTGCTCGAGATGTCCGAGGCCAGCGAACCGGCTCGCAGGGCTCGTTGGAGCGCGCTACTCGCGATATCCGCCGCCATGACGTTGCTGGCGGGGGAGCCGCGGGCCATAGACGTCGCATTGTTCGTCACGGGCCCCTACGCGCTTTGGCGGCTCTCCAGGTGTGCAGGCCGGCGCCGCTCCCTCGTCGGGTTCGGCTTGCTGGCCGCGCTGGCAGCGGTCGCACTCGGTTCTTTGCAGCTGCTTCCCGGCCTTCACGCGATCAGCCAGTCTCAGCGGGCTCCGACCGGCTTCAGCTTCAACCTGTACAACAGCGGCTCGTACCCGCTCTCGTGGCTGCTGCTCCTACTCGAGCCCAACTTGCTGGGTGGCTCGGGCTCCTTCGGATCGCCGCAGTTCCTGGGCAGCTACAACCTGACGGAGGTAACGGCTTACGTCGGGATCCTGCCACTGGTCGCGGCCTTTGCGCTTCCGGCCGGACTGCGCCGTCGCCGGGGAGTGCCCGAATGGGTGATCTGGGAGGTGGTGGCAGCGATCGGGATCGTTCTGGCCCTCGGCGGGAGCACGCCCGCATGGCACCTGCTGGTCAAGATCCCGCTCTTCGGTTCCCAACGCCTCCAGAACCGGAACATCCTGGTGACCGACCTTGCGCTCGGGGTCCTGCTCGCGTTCTGGCTGGACGCGTGGCTGGGAAGGCGAGGCGCGGGCGGAGGGAAAGTCGTGGCCGGCGTGGGCGAAGCGAATGGCGTGGCCGGCGTGGGAGAAGCGAATGGCGTGGCCGGCGTGGGAGAAGAGGTTGGCGCGGATGGAGCGAGCAGCGCCTCGAAGCGTGAACGCCTGATCGGGTTGCTCCCCGCCCTTGGTGCGCTGTCCGTCGGGGTGCTGTCGATCGCCTGGGGTGCCGGGATGCTGCGCTGGCTCGGTGTCACCAGGGCCATGGCTTCACAAGACGGAGGGCTCCGGCCGTGGTTCGTACCCACCATCGTGATAGGTCTCGCGGCGGCGGGGCTGGTTGTGTTCGGACAGAGGATGAGTGCCAGGAAGAGGAGAGTCGTGACATCTCTCCTGGTGGCAGGAGACATAGCCTGCTTCGGCCTCACTTCCCTCTTCCTCGTGGCGCCATCGTCTGCGCAGTCTCCGGCGACGGGATCTGCCCGGCATGCCCCGGCGTTCCCCGCTGACCGAATCGGCGTGCCCGGCCGCTTCGCCGTCTACGACCCAGCGCTCCTCCATGGCAGCAGCCTTCAGGCGGTCGGCGCTCCGGATGCCAACTTGCTGGTCGGCGGCTCGTCCCTTCAGGGCTACAGCGCCATCGTCGGCGGGCGCTATGCAGAGGTGACGGGTGCTCACCTGTTGATGGGCGGCGGGCAGGACACCCTCTCGCCGAGGGCGATAGGGGACGGCGCTCTCGATCAGCTCGACCCTGGGCCGCTCCTCACCCTGCCCCAGTACCTCGTCGTGAAGGTCACCGAGGCGAAGGCGCTAGAGACGGCCGGATCGCCGATGTCCCCGGTGCGCGCTGCGGGCCGGAGGGATCTGACCGCAGGAGGCAGCGCACTCTGGTACTTCGGCGAGGACCTCAGCGTTAGCTCCCTGAGGGTGCCTTCGTCCAGCCAGGCTTCTGGGGTACGCCTGGGCCTCGTCAGTGCCGGCGGCGCCCTCACCTGGCTCGCGCCGCCGGCGGTTTCGCCGCGCCAGCAGGCAGCCGGGTCCGCCGGCCATCCTTACGAGCTCACGGTGCGGTTGCCGGGGGCTCTGAGCGCAGTCGGGATCGTCGCGCGCTCCCGCACACCTGTCTCGCTCGGCATCCCACTCGTCACTACGCGCTCGGGGGTGTCCTTCGAGGTCGACGGCGTCATAGAGGGCGCCGTGTCATCGGGGCAGTGGCGCTACTACGGCCAGGACGGTCCCTTCTCGGTCTTCGCTGCCACCCACCCCGTGGCGCCGCTGTCCCTGCACAGCCTGGCCGGAGGGAGCGCCGCCGGGGCGGCGGTGCGAGCCCTGAGCGGGCCGCGCCTCGCACCTACGTCTGCCGCTGTCAGCTCCAGTGGTGGCGTGGAGGTAGTGAGGGCGGTCGCCTACATGCCGGGCTGGTCCGCGACCTGGCAGCCGGCTGGCTCTTCCCGCGATCGGGCACTCCATGTCACCCGTTACGGGCTTGTCCAAGGGGTGGCCGTCCCTGCCGGGAGGGGAGTCCTGCGCTGGATCTACCGGGCGCCCGGCCTTCGCAGCGCGGAGCTGGCTGCAGGGGCGGGTCTCCTCGTGCTCATCGGCTTGCTCGTGGCGGGAGCTCGCGGGAGTGCTGCAGCTCGCCGGAGTGCTGCAACTCGCCGGAGTGCTGCAGCTCGCGCAGCCAGGTCCGGAGGATCACGCGCGCGTAGTTGACCCCGAAGGCAAGGTTGCTGCCCTTCTTGGAGTGACCCGATGCCCGTGGTCGCCAGACGGTCGGGCACTCGGCGAAGCGGAACCCGGCCGCGGCTGCTGCGATGATGAGCTCAGCGGTCTGGTACTGGTCCTGCTCGAGCCTCACGGCCCGGGGTACCTCGGCGCGGAAAGCCCTGAATCCGTTGGACGTGTCGCTGAGATCCTGGTGGGCCAGGCGGTTGACCAGCCAGGAGTAGAAGCGCACTCCCGCCTTTCGTGCGACATCGGCTGTCTCGTCGCGCCCGAGGCGGCGGCTCGCGATCACGAAATCTGCCTCGCCCCTCAACAAGGGCGCGAGGATCGCCGGAATCTCGCTCGGGTCGTTCTGGCCGTCTGCGTCGAGGGTGACGACAAAGCGAGCGCCACCCGACGCGGCCAGTTCGTACCCGAGCCGGAGCGCCACGCCCTGCCCCAGGTTGACCGGAAGCTTCGCCCAGATGGCACCGCTGTCCTCGGCGATCTGCTCGGTGCCGTCGTCCCCGCCGTCTATCACGACGAGTGTGGTAATGCCAAGGCCGCCGACCTCTTTCGGCACTTCCTTCAGAACCGCGCCGATGTTGTCCGCCTCGAGATACGACGCTATTACGACGACGACCGGCTCGAAGCTGAGATCACCATAGCGGGAAGCCATGTCGCGCCTGGCCAAGTCGACGACGAACCGCTTGATCTCCTCGCGCCGGCGCGAGTCTCGGGCGCCGTCGCGTACTATCCCGAGCGGGCCTCGGTGTCCGAGCACGCGCCGGGACAGGCGATTGGGGCGCGAAGAGGTCAAAGTGGTGCCCGATGGTCCGGTCGTGATCTCGGACATCAAAGCCTGTTGAGACGCGAGAAGTGGTGGTAGTAATGGCGTCCCTGGCTTGACATCGTCTCCGTTCCGATGCGCGCCCATTGCTCTGGGGTCGACTCGTCCATGCGGCGAAAACTCGCGGCTGTAGTGATGGCCATGGCTTCCATCATCGCACGCGCCAGGAAGAGTGCGCTGCTCAGCGAGCACTGGCTCGACGGCCAGGGCTCAGCAGACAGCGCTCAGCAGCCGGTCGGGACTACGGGAGTGCTGTGAGCGAGCTCTGCGAGCACGGAAGCCGCGGAGAGGTGCCTGTCGTCGGCGAGAACAGATTTGTCGTCGGCGCGTAGCGATCTGCTATCTGCCTGCGCGGCTGCCCGGGAAGTGGCGTCAGTGTCCGAAGGTTCCGCATCCGGGCTCGGTTGTTCCCTGGCAGGGTCCGCAGGTGGGGCGCCTAGTCCTGCTGCGAGAACGCCTGCTAGAGCACGCAGGAGCTCACGCAGCTCGGGAGGGGGAGGGAAGTACTCCTCCTCCGTGGTGGCAGTCACCTCCTCGACGCCGTGAAGCGGTGCGAGTGCCGCGACGACGCCGTCTACCAGCTCGTCGGGGGCGGACGCTCCTGCAGTCACACCTACGGTTCCTCGGAGGTCCCCTGGCAGTTCCGTTGCATCGTTCACCATCAGAACGCGCCCTGCTCCTGCAGCGGCGGCGACCTTTACCAGGGCCTGGGTGTTGGAGGAGTTGCGTGAGCCGATGACAACGACTGCGTCGGAGCGGCCGGCGATGGCCTTTAGCGCCGCTTGGCGATTGGTCGTGGCGAAGCAGAGGTCGGAACGGTTGGGCATCCACAGGTCTTCGAAGCGCTCCGACGCGCGCTCCACAATGCCCGCCCATTCGTCGTGGCTGAGAGTGGTCTGAGCGAGGAGCGCGACCTGGCCGTCGCGCGGGATCGTCGCTGCGAGCGCATCCACGTCCTCGCTCGAGCGCACCAGGCGGACCGCTTCGGGAGCGACTGCCATGGTCCCGACGGCCTCTTCGTGACCTTCGTGCCCGACGTAGAGGACCGTATAGCCCTTCGATGCCCGTACCTTGAGCTCGTGGTGGACCTTGGTGACGAGCGGGCAGACGGCGTCCACCACCACGCCGCAGCGATCCCTTGCTGCCGCGACTACCTCGGGGGCCGAGCCGTGGGCGGAGAGCATCAGCGGCGCACCGCGCGGAACCAGTGCGATGTCGTCGACGAACACCACCCCCTGGCGCCTGAACTGCTCGACGACGTGACGGTTGTGGACGATCTCGTGGTAGCAGTAGACGGGCGGATCGAACACGCGCACCATCCAGCCGAGCGCCTTGATCGCCTTCTCGACGCCCGCGCAGAAGCCGCGCGGCGAAGCCAGGAGCACTCGTTCGACTGCCACCACACCAGGCTAGTGCGGCTATCCTTGCGGCATGTCGGCACCGCGCGTGGTCGCGATCCGCGCCGGGTCGCCCGCTGAGCGCGCGGGCGTACGCTCCGGCGACGAGATCCTCTCCATCGACGGCACGGCTCCGCGCGACGTCATCGAGTACCAGATGCTCGTCGAGGGCGCAGATCCCGAGCTGGAGCTCGGGCGCGACGGCGGGCGGGTGAGGCTCGTAGTCGCCAAGGACGCCGGCGTTCCGCTCGGCGTCGAGGTTTCCTCGGCGCTTTTCGACCGGGTGCGGACTTGTGACAATCACTGCGAGTTCTGCTTCATCTACCAGCTCCCGAAGGGCATGCGGCGGAGCTTGTACCTGAAGGACGACGACTACAGGCTCTCGTTCCTCTACGGCAACTTCACCACCCTCACCCGCTTCACCGAGATGGACCTCGAGCGAGTGATCGAACAGCGGCTGTCGCCGATCTTCGTGTCGGTTCACTCCACCAATCCGGAGCTGAGGGCCCGCATGCTTCGCAACAGGCGTGGTGCCACGAGCCTGCGATGGCTCACCGCGTTGCTCGACGCCGGCATAGAGGTGCATGCTCAGGTGGTCGTCTGCCCAGGTGTCAACGACGGGGATGCCCTGGAGGAGACCATGGCCGGTGTGCTCGACCGCTACCCGGGCCTCGCGAGCGTGGCGTGCGTGCCCCTCGGCCTGAGCCGCTTCTCCTCGGAGCCCGCAATGCGCCTCCACACCGCGGTCGAAGCCCAGGCGGTAGTCGGCCTCGTAGAGGAGTGGCAGGGGATATTCCTCCAGCACCTCGGGCGCCGGGTCGTCTTTGCCGCTGACGAGTACTACCTGATGGCAGGCTTGCCATTCCCGCCGGCGACGTCATACGAGGGTTTCCCCCAGCACGAAAACGGTGTGGGCATGGCCCGTGCCTTCGCGGAGTCCTTTGGCGGTGACGTCTCGGCTGCGCGTGGCAGGCGAGCCGGCTTCTTCGCCTGGGTCGACGGCGCGCCGCCCGAGGGGTACCGGGCTCCCAGGGCTCCGCGTGTGGCGACCTCGCTGCATCGGGGGGCCGGCGTGGAGAGGGTCACGATTCTGAGCGGCGTGTACGGGGCGGAAGTCCTGCGGCCGATCCTGGACGGTGCAGGGTTTTCCGACGTGAGGGTTCTTGGTGTCGAGAACAGGTTCTTCGGCGGGAACATTGCAGTTGCGGGCCTGCTCACCTTCTCCGACCTCGAGCGCGCGCTCGGGCGCGAAGCCGAGGACGATGTCTACCTGCTGCCCGACTCGTGCCTGTCGGAAGGCCGGTTCCTCGACGGCGGGCGCGTCGAGGATCTTCCACGCCCGGTCGTCGCGGTCGCTTCGGACGGTGCGTCGCTGCGCTCTGCGCTGCTGGAGACCTCGCGCCAGAGGACACCGCCAACACCGGCAGGACCTCCCGCCGGCACCACCGCATGCCAAGCGATCCCGGCAGGAGGAAGGCGGTGACCGAGGGGCCGGGTCTCGTCGCGGCGGGGGACATCGCAGGCGATGCGCCTGGGGCCGACCTGCCCACCGTGGTGCTCGCCGGCCGTCCCAACGTCGGCAAATCGACCTTGGTCAACAGGCTCGTCGGTCGCCGGGTCGCCGTCGTCGAGGAGCGTCCCGGTGTCACGCGCGATCGGCTGGAGTTGGTGGCCGCGTGGCGCGGGCAGGCTTTCCGGGTCGTCGACACAGGTGGCTGGCTGGCCGGAGGGGACGTCTTGGAGGAGAAGGTGGCACGCCAGGCCGTGCAGGCGATGAAGGCCGCGGACTTGGTGCTCGTCGTCACCGACGTGGTGGTTGGGCCGACGGAAGAGGACGTGGCCGTAGCGAAGCTGGTGCGGCGCGTGGCCCGGCGCCACATGCTTGTCGGCAACAAGGCTGACAACGAGGCGAGGGGACGAGACGCGTGGTCGCTCGTGTCCCTCGGGCTCGGCGATCCCGTGCCGGTGAGCGCTCTGCACGGTACCGGCACGGGCGACTTGCTCGACTTGGTCGTGGACGCGCTGTTCGATCGGCCTGCCAGGTCGGGTGGAGGCAACGCGTCGGGCGAGGACGCACTCGAGCAGGCGGGGACGCTCGAGCAGGTGGGCGTAGGCGAGGCGACCGGCCCAGAGGGCGGCGTGATCGCGTGTCCCCAGGTCGCTGTCGTCGGCCGCCCCAACGTCGGCAAGTCGACTCTCTTCAATCGCCTGGTGGGTGAAGATCGCACGATCGTCCACGACATGCCCGGCACCACCCGCGACGCTATCGACACCCTCGTGGAGCTCGCCGACGGTCCGATCCGCTTCATCGACACCGCCGGTCTGCGAAGGCGCTCGGGGATCGAGGACGGTGCGGGCTACTACGCCGTGGTGAGAGCTCTCCAGGCGCTCGACCGCGCCGACGTGTCGATACTCGTGGTGGATGCCACGGAGGGGGTCACACACCAGGACCAGCGCCTGGCGGAGCGCATAGGAGCGGCTGGCAGCCCGGTGGTGGTCGTCTTGAACAAGTGGGACGTGCTCGATCCCGAGCGACGCCCGCGGGTCCTGGCCGACGCTGCCGACAGGCTCGGCTTCCTGGGTGAGGCCCCGACCTTGAAGGTGAGCGCGCGCACAGGGCTCGGAGCCCACAAGGTGGTGCCTGCGCTCAGGGCCGCGATCGAGGCATACCACCGGCGGGTCCCGACGGGAGAGCTGAACCGTGCCCTCAGAGCCATCCAGCAGGCACACCCTGCTCCCGGCTCGCGTATCCGGTACGCCGTGCAAGGGGGGGTGGACCCGCCGACTTTCACCCTCTTCGCCACCCGGAGGCTGCCTGCTACCTACCTGCGGTATCTAGAGAGAAGCCTCCGGGAGCGGTTCGACCTCGGAGCCACGCCGCTGTCGATCCGGGTGCGCCTGGGCGGAAGGTGAGAACGTGCCCTGGTGCCGCACGTGCGCAAGGCTGGTCGAGGACGACGACGTCGTCTACGACCTCTCCGGGGGCGAAGATGTCTCTGCCTATGAGCGACCGGCAAACGACAAGAGCCTGCCGTCGCGGAGCGTCCCGGCGCAGAGCGTGCCGGACAAGAGCGCTGCCCCGACGGCGTATTGCCCGGACTGCGGAGACCCGTTTCCTCCGAGGAAAAAGGCCGCCTGGCACTTCAAGATGGTGCTGGTCGCGTCGGTCGTGTACCTGGGATACCGCGCTTACCAGGGGATCACCTGGCTGGCTCATCACGTGTGAGGTCATCGAGCTGCGTTCAGGTCCTCACCCGGCTCACCGGCCGTGAATTGCCGTGGAAACCGTCGGTGCTCGCATGGTCCGCCCATCGTCTACCATCGGGCGGACGGGCTGTGGCGCAGCTTGGTTAGCGCGCTTGACTGGGGGTCAAGAGGTCCCGGGTTCAAATCCCGGCAGCCCGACCAAAGAAGTCCAGGTCAGAGCATGGAAGGGCCATTAGTCAAGAGGTAGCCGCAGGGAGCAGGGAGCAGAACTGTGAGCAGAGCGGTTCCGGCCGGGTATAGGGTGGGCGACCGTGAGAGGGCACGGCGAAGGCACGATTTACCGCGACGGCAACAGGTGGATCG
>JAJYXW010000144.1 GCA_021801525.1 Actinomycetes bacterium | reverse complement strand
GATGAGCAGGCCCATAGGCGGGACGATCTGCAACGCTAACTTCACGAAGAAGGCTGGCACCTGGCATGTGTCATTCGGGGTAGCAACCAAGCGCGAGGCAGCCCCGCCGAATGGCAAGCCCGGCTGTGGGGTCGACTTCGGGGTCGCGTGCTCCGCGTACATCTCTGACGAGGACGAGCCTCGCCTCATGCGAGCGTCTCTCAGCGAGGGAGAAGAGCGCAGGCTCCTCGGACTCGAACGACGGAAGGCCCGGCAGCTCGCCTATGCGAAGAAGCACAACCACGGGAGGTACTCGAACAGGCTCAGGAAAACCATTGCAGAGATAGCGAAGCTCCGTGCCCGCCAGGCACGAAGGCGTCTCGACTTCACCCACAAGCTAACGACCGACTTGGCGAAGAACCACGGCTACGTCGGCACCGAGGACCTACGGGTGAAGAACATGGCGGCCTCGGCCAGGGGGAGCGTCGAGAACCCGGGTGAGAACGTCGCCCAGAAGGCAGGGTTGAACCGCTCTGTGCTCGACAACACCCCAGGCGAGCGCCGACGTGAGCTCGACTACAAGTGCCCCTGGTACGGCTCATGGCACGAGCCAGTGCTAGCTCCAGGCACCTCGCAGACCTGTCCCAAGTGCCACACGCGCGACCCGAAGAGCCGACGAGGGTGTGGTCGAGAGTTCGCCTGTGTGCATTGTGGGTACCAGGCACATGCCGACAAGGTGGCGAGTGAAGAGATCGAGCGACGAGCTGAGGCTCGCATCGTAGTGAAAGCTCTCATTGTTGCCGGGGGGCACCCGGTGAACAGCACGGGCAGGCGTAAGCCGAGTCCTGGTCGGAAGGCCAGAGGCGCATCCGTGAACCACCCGCAGGACCATGGTCCAGCAGTATCGGATGCGGCATGACGCCGTCGGCGCACATGTCCCGAAGCGGGAATCCCCGGCACTCACGCCGGGGAGGATGTCAACCGTGCGACGACCCGCTGGACAGCGGAGAAAGTCTGCTCTTGGCCCCCTTGCTGGCCGACCCTCGAGCCAGCGCGATCATCCTCGACTTCGACGGCACCATCGCGAAGATCGTCGACGACCCGGCTGACGCAGTAGCGCTGCCCGGAGCAGAGGCAACCCTTCGTGCTCTGTCGGAGCTATTCGGCACCGTGGGCGTCGTATCGGGACGCCCAGTCGACTTCCTCGCCGATCGCCTTGCAGGTGCAGGCTCGTCACTCAGGCTCGTAGGGCTCTACGGGATCGAGACGATCGAAGCCGGCCGGAGGCGGGTCGTGCCCGAGGCACAGCAGTGGCTGGCGGCAGTCGCGTCGGTAGTTGACCGGGCTCGTAGGGAGGCGCCTGCCGGTGTTCGGGTAGAGGACAAGGGACTGAGCGTGGCACTCCACTGGCGCAAGCACCCCGAAGCCGCTCCGTGGGCACGGGCCGCGGCGGAAGCCGCGGCGGAGAGCACCGGGCTCGTGATCGTGGAGGCACGGATGGCTGTCGAGCTCCGCCCTCCGGTACGAGCCGACAAGGGCACGGTCGTCGAGCAGCTCGCAATCGGTTGCATGGCCGCGTGCTTTGCCGGTGACGACTCAGGGGATCTGGCAGCTTTCGAGGCGCTCGACCGCTTGGCGCTTCGAGGCCTCCAGACGCTCCGGATCGCCGTTGCGAGCGCGGAGACCCCGAGGGCTCTCCTCGAGGTCGCCGACCACTCGGTAGCCTCCCCAGAGGATCTCCTCGCCCTGTTGAACAGCCTCGCTGCGCTCGCTGGTGGCCCGGTTCCCCATTCCTGACCCGGAGGGGCGCCAGCATCGGGTCCAGCGGAGCAGTTGGCAGCGCTTCAGGATCTGGCTGCTTCTATCTGGTCCTTCAGCCAGCGCTCTGGCTTGCTTGCACCGGCGAGTGCCCTGAGCTGCCTCGCTCTCCTCGCGCGCTCGTCCGGGCCCATCTCCAGAGCGGCAGCGAGGGCCTCCGCCGTTCCCTCGGTATCGAAGGGGTCTATGCCGATCGCCACCGAGCCGAGCTCGTCGAAGGCCCCTGCCTCTCTCGACAGCACCAGCGCCCCATCCTTGCGGTTCACGAGCGGCCCCTCCTTGGCGACCAGGTTCAAGCCATCTCGCACGGGGTTCACCAGGAGCACGTCGTAACGCTCCAGAGCTGCGAGCGACCGGTCGGGGTCGTCAGCCAGGTCGAGCAGCACCGGCGACCAATCCGTCGTGCCCCACGCGGCGTTGACCCTCTCTGCGGCCTGCTCCACCTCGGACCGGTAGGCCAGGTACTCGGGCAGGTTCTGCCGGGAGAGGTAGGCCATGGCGACCATGGTCACCCTCTCTCGCCACTCGGGCCTGCTCGCGAGCATGGCTTCGTAAGCCCAGAAACCGCGGAGGAGGTTCTTCGAGGGTTCCACCCTGTCGACCCGGAGCACCATGCGCCTGCCTCCCACCACCTCGTCGAGCACGTCTCCGGCCTTCCTGCACGCCTCCGAGGTGACACGGTCAGCCAGCTCCGGCTCGTGGGGCGCAAGCGGGGACACGAACGTCCGGCTGGGCCTTACACCAGCATCTCGGCAGCATGCCTCGAAGGAAGCCCGCCAGCGCTCGGAGTGAAAGCCACAGGCCCGGGCTGCGGAAAGGGAGCCCAGGAGCTCGCCGGAAGGACCTTCGGGCATCACCCGGAACACTCCGGGATCGGCGAACGGCGTATGCGTGAAGTGCACGACAGACAGGTCCGGACGCGATCTCCCGAGGATGCCCGGCATCAGCGAGAGGTGATAGTCGTGCACGAGCACGGCTGCGTCTCTTGCCGCCACCCCCGAGACCGCCTCGGCGAGCACGGTGTTGTACTCACGGTAAGCATCCCACGCCTGGCGCCAGCGGTGATCGAGCACGGGCCTGCGCGCCAGATCGAAGAGGTGATGGTGCAGCGGCCACAAGGTCGCGTTTGCGATCACGTCGTAGGCCATCGAGTAGAGATCTGCGTCCATGGGGACCGGAACGAGCGAGGTGCCTTCGAGGGCAACCAGCCCCGCCTCGCGTGCTACGTGATCGGCCTCGCTCGTCGCCGCGAACACCCAGGCGGCGCCCGTTCCGACCAGGACGTTGCGCAACGAGGCAGCCAGGCCCCCTGGAGGCGCCACCGGTACTGCCACGCCCCCCTGGAGGGCGAAGGAGAGAGGCCCCCGATTGGACACGACTACCAGGTCGGTGCCGGCCATGACCCAGCAACTTAGCCGCGTCCAGGCTGAACGGCCCCATGGAATAACCTGAGAGGAAGCTGGGCGCACCACGAAGCTGCGTTCCACGGGCCACGATGTGACCATGACACGGGCCACGATGTGACCATGACACGGGCCACGATGTGACCATGACACGGGCCACGATGTGACCATGACACGGGCCACGATGTGACTGTGCATTCCACGCGCCACGATCGATGCGTGCTGGCCGCTCCGGACTCCTTCAAGGGGACGGCCACGAGCAGCGACGTCGCGGCTGCGATTGCCGAAGGCGCACGCCGTTCGGGGTGGACCTGCGACACCTGCCCCATGTCCGACGGCGGTGAGGGGTTTGCCGAGGTGCTGGCTCCCCTCGGCGGGGAGATTGTCGAGGCCGCTGTGACCGGACCGCTCGGCGGTCGCGTGACTGCAAGGTGGCGACATACCGGCAACCTGGCGGTAATCGAGTGCGCCGAGGCATCGGGCCTGGTCCTGGCCGGCGGACCGGAAGGCAACGACCCTCTCGCAGCCAGCTCGCGCGGCACAGGTGAGCTCGTCGCGCGAGCAGTAGCTCTCGGAGCGCGGCGCGTGCTCGTAGGCCTTGGCGGCTCGGCGACGACAGACGGTGGCACGGACGCTGTCTCCGCCATCGAGGAGGCGGGCGGCCTGCGCGGTGCCGAGGTGATCGTCGCCTGCGACGTGACTACCGCGTTCCTCGACGCTGCGAAGGTGTTCGGCCCGCAAAAAGGCGCTTCACCCGCACAGGTCGAGCTGCTATCCGCCCGCCTGGCCGCCGCCGCGGAGCGTTACCGAGCGCTTTACGGCGTGGACGTGACCACCCTCACCGGCGCGGGGGCGGCCGGGGGCCTCGCCGGGGGGCTGGCTGCGCTCGGCGCCAAGCTCGTCCCGGGATTCCAGGTGGTGGCGCGAGCCCTGGATCTCGAGCGGCGCATCGGACGGGCTGACCTCGTCGTGACGGGCGAAGGGCGCCTGGACCTGACCTCCTGGAGCGGGAAGGTCGTAGGGGGTGTGACAGCCTTGGCCGCCGCGGCCGGTGCCCCTGTGCTCGTGGTGGCCGGCTCGGTTGCCCCCGGAGTGGCCGCGGGAGCATCCGCCGGCGCAACGGGCGGAGCAGCCGCGGGAGCATCCGCCGGCGCAACGGGCGGGCAAGACGGGGAGCCGGCGCTGCAGGTAGCGAGCCTGGAGGACCGCTTCGGGATTGCCGCCGCTATGGCCGACCCCGCTCGCTGCGTCCGGGAGATCGTCGCGGAGCACCTGCGGAGCCAGGGCCAAGCTCGTGCCTAGTGGTGCCGGCCTGGTCAGCGCGTGAGCCCGAACGCGGAGCATCTCGCACGGCGGCCCGCTCGAGAGCAACTCGCAGCACCTCGGTAGCCTGGTGGCGAAGCTCCGAGAGTGGGCGATTGCGGTGCACGCGCACACCGAGGTCGGCCTGAGCGATGGAGCCGACGCCGAAGTGGTCCGCCACGTCCACGAGCAACGCGAGCTCCACGCCGTAGCCGTCCGCCAGCCCGACCTTGTCGAGCACCGAGCGCCAAGCGGCGGACTCCCCCGCAAGAGGTTGGCGTATGCCCTCGAGATGCGGGAACAGAAGGTCGATTGCCGGGCGGGCGACGAGCTCCGTCACCCTCCCCCCCTCACCGGGACGACCTTCCAGGGGACGCTCGTAGAACCCCTTCACGAGTGCGACTCCCTCGTCTGCCAAGAGCGGCCCGACCAGCTCCGTCACGTAGTGGGTCCCGAAGCTGCGGACGTCCGCGTCCAAGAAGACCACGACCTCACCCTCCGAACGCTCGAGGGCGACTCTCATGGCCTGGCCCTTGCCGGCGCTGCCGGGTGCCGTCGCCACCACCCGCGCTCCGGCGCTTCGGGCTATCCGGCCGGTGGCGTCACGGGAGCCGTCGTCCACCACCAGGATCTCGTCGACGAGGTCGACGCCCCCGGACTCTGCGGTGAGCTCCCGGCTGATCGAGGAGACGATCGTTCCTATCGTCGCCTCCTCGTCACGCGCCGGTAGGCACACGGATATCCGCACGCCAGAGCGAGCGCGCTTGAGTGCAGCGGTGCGCGCCGCCCCTGCGCCGGGGCTCCACGCCACATCGGAAAGTGCTGCCACCTCGCGATCATCCCCCATCGGACCGCCACCGGGCCAGCAGGTCTGCCGGGCTCGAGGCCGCGGCTCCTGCGTTGACGAGGGCCAGGGAAACGTGCATCATGGTAAGGCCATCATCCAGAGCGGCCGAGGGACGGGCCCGATGAAGCCGCGGCAACCAGCGTGAGCGCCAGATTGCGGGCGCGCCAGGTGCCAATGCCCGACCGATGAGGAGGACCCCGTGGATTTCGTCACCGGGCTTCGATGCCGGGAATGCTCTCGCACCTACCCGGCCGAGGCACTTCACGTCTGCGACTATTGCTTCGGACCGCTCGAAGTCGCGTACGACTACGACGCCATGGCCGTCACGGTTACCCGCGAGCGCATAGAGTCCGGCCCCCAGTCGATATGGCGCTACGCCGACCTGCTCCCGGTCACCGACACCGCGCCTATAGACCTTCGCACCGGCTTCACGCCTCTGGTGCGAGCGGACCGCCTGGCAGCCGAGCTCGGCCTGGGCGAGCTGTGGATCAAGAACGACACCGTCAACCCCACAGGATCGTTCAAGGACAGGGTGGTCTCCGTAGCGCTCACGAGGGCACGAGAGCTCGGGTTCAAAGTGGCTGCCTGCGCCTCCACGGGCAACCTCGCCAACTCCGTGGCTGCACATGCCGCGCGAGCAGGAATGACGTCTGTGGTGTTCATCCCGAAGGACCTCGAGCTCGCGAAGGTGGTCACTACTGCCGTCTACGGCGGCTACCTCATAGCCGTCGACGGCACCTATGACGACGTGAACCGCCTGTGTGCAGAGCTCGCCAGCGAGCACCCGACGTGGGCGTTCGTGAACGTGAACCTCCGCACCTACTATGCCGAGGGCTCGAAGACTCTGGCCTTCGAGGTGGCCGAACAGCTCGGATGGCAGGCCCCGGACCATGTCGTGGTCCCGGTGGCCTCCGGGAGCCAGCTCACGAAGATCCACAAGGGCTTCGGCGAGCTGCACCGAGTGGGCCTCCTCCATGACGAGCCGCACGTGCGCGTGTCGGGCGCCCAGGCGGCCGGGTGCTCTCCCGTGGCGACGGCCTTCGCCGACGGGTCCGACGCCATACGCCCCGTGCGGCCGAAGACGATCGCGAAGTCGCTCGCCATCGGCAACCCTGCCGACGGGTGGTACGCGCTCGAGACCGTGCGCCAGAGCGGAGGGTCCTTCGCTGCGGCAAGCGACGAGGAGATCCTGGAGGGGATCCGGCTTCTCGCCCGCACCGAGGGGATCTTCGCCGAGACCGCAGGGGGTGTGACCATAGCGTGCCTGGCGAAGCTCGCCACGAGCGGTGTGGTCCGGCCCGACGAGCTCGTGGTGGCGTACGTCACCGGCAACGGCCTGAAGACCGTCGAAGCCCTCGCCGGCACTACCGGGCCCACAGCTACCATCGCTCCGACCATCGAGGCGTTCGCCTCCGCCGTCGAGGTCGAGGGCGGCAGCCACACCACGTAGACACGATAGGAGCCCTGCATGAGCGTGAAAGTACGGATTCCCACCCAGCTTCGAAGCCTGACCGGTGGAGCAGGCGAGGTGACTCTGGAAGGCTCGACCCTGAGCGAGGTGCTGAGCGCGCTCGACGCCGCCCACCCTGGGTTCGCCGGGAGGCTGTTCGACGACGACGGATCGCTCAGACGCTTCGTCAACGTCTTCGTCGCCGACGAGGACGTGCGATTCCTCCAGGGGTTGTCCACGCCCGTCGGTGAAGGGCAAACCGTGTCGATCGTGCCGGCGGTGGCCGGCGGTTGAGCGCCGAGGTCGGGCGGCGGCTCCGTGGCTCAGCCAGCCGGCGTATTGGTGTTCCGCCGGCACCAGGCAGTCCACGGCAGTTGCACGGCGCCGCACGGCGTGCTTTGCTGTTAGCACTCGAACAGGTAGAGTGCTAACAGAGGCAACGGGCCGCCGGTTGCTCCCATCCCGGAGCAAGAAGCCGGTGGGCTCCGCAGCCCGAGAGCCTGCACGCGCAAGCAGCGCGTGAGACATATGGAGGAGATCACTACATGCCCAAGATGATCGCATTCGACGAAGAGGCCCGTCGGGCCTTGGAGAACGGTATGAACAAGCTCGCCGACGCGGTGCGCGTGACCCTTGGGCCCAAGGGCCGCAACGTCGTCCTCGACAAGAAGTGGGGGGCGCCGACCATCACCAACGACGGCGTGTCCATTGCCAAGGAGATCGACCTCGAGGACCCATGGGAGAAGGTGGGTGCCGAGCTTGTGAAAGAGGTGGCGAAGAAGACCGACGACGTGGCCGGGGACGGCACGACGACGGCGACCGTGCTCGCTTGGGCCCTCGTGCACGAAGGGCTCCGCAACGTGGCAGCCGGTGCCAACCCGATGTCGTTGAAGCGCGGCATCGAGGCGGCCGTGGAGACGGCGGTCGACTCGCTGAAGAGCATCTCACGCGAGACCGACTCCAAGGGGCAGATCGCCCAGGTTGCCTCGATCTCCGCCGCAGACGAGGAGATAGGAGCGATGATCGCCGAGGCGATCGACAAGGTCGGCAAGGACGGCGTCATAACGGTCGAGGAGTCCCAGACCTTCGGCATGGAGATGGACCTGGTCGAGGGCATGCGCTTCGACAAGGGTTACATCTCGCCGTACTTCGTCACCGACTCCGAGCGCATGGAGGCGGTCCTCGAGGACCCGTACATCCTCCTCGTAGGCTCGAAGATCTCGGCCGTGCGCGACCTGCTCCCCGTCTTGGAGAAGGTGATGCAGAGCGGCAAGCCCCTCGCCATCGTGGCAGAGGACGTCGAGGGGGAGGCCCTGGCAACTCTGGTTGTGAACAAGATCCGCGGCACGTTCAAGAGCGTGGCCGTCAAGGCTCCCGGCTTCGGGGAGCGGCGCAAGGCAATGCTTCAGGACATGGCGATCCTCACTGGCGGCCAGGTCATCACCGAGGAGGTGGGGCTCAAGCTCGAGAACATCGGGATCGACATGCTCGGCCGGGCACGCAAGGTAGTGGTGACCAAGGACGAGACCACTGTCGTCGAGGGCGCAGGGTCCGAATCCGACATCAAGGGCCGCATCAACCAGATCAAGGCCGAGATCGACAACACCGACTCCGACTACGACCGGGAGAAGCTCCAGGAACGCCTGGCGAAGCTCTCCGGCGGCGTGGCAGTCATCAAGGTGGGTGCAGCCACCGAGGTGGAGCTGAAGGAGAAGAAGCACCGCATCGAGGACGCCGTGTCGACGACCAAGGCGGCAATCGAGGAAGGCGTGGTACCCGGTGGCGGTGTCGCCCTGCTCAGGGCCCAGAAGAACATCCTGGACCGGGCGCAGAAGCTCGAGGGTGACGAGGCGACCGGCGCGCGAAGCGTCGCCCGCGCAGTCGAGGAGCCGCTCAAGCAGATCGCGGTCAACGCAGGGCTCGAAGGTGGGGTCGTCGTCGAGAAGGTGCGCAACATGAAGAAGCCGGCCGAGGGCTTCAACGCCGCCACTGGCGAGTACGAAGACCTCTTCGCCGCCGGTGTGATCGACGCCGCGAAGGTGACCAGGTCGGCCCTCCAGAACGCCGCCTCCATCGCAGCCCTGTTCCTCACCACCGAGGCCGTCATAGTCGACAAGCCCGAGGAAAAGGCACCCGCCATGCCCGGCGGCGGCATGGAGGACTTCTAGCAGTCCTCGCAGGAGATCATCCGGTGCTCCGGATCCTCCGCCCCTCCGCCGGCTTGGGGGTGCTCCACCTTTTCTGCCGAGCGGACAGCCGAACGGACCCCCTAGGGGTCCGTTCGGCTGTGAAGGAGGCCGTCGACGCGGGGGTGCAGGTCGTGCCCGTGGCGATGCTCGGCCACAAGGCCGATATCGGCTTCCTCGCGCTTGGCCCCGATCTGTGGGTGCTGCGCGACCTCCAGACGCGCCTTCGCGGCTCCGGCCTCGAGATTGCAAGCTCCTACGTCTCGCTGACCGAGGTCTCCGAGTACTCGGCGGATGTCCCCGAGGAGCTGAAGCAAGAACGGCTCTTCCCGCACCTCCCGCCCGAGGGCAAGAGCGCGTTCTGCTTCTACCCGATGTCCAAGCGCCGCGGCCCCGAGCACAACTGGTACTCGCTCCCCTTCGAGGAGCGCAGGGAGCTCATGTACGGGCACGGCGCCGTGGGGCGCAGGTTCAGGGGGAGGGTGCTTCAGCTCGTCACCGGATCGACGGGGCTCGACGACTGGGAGTGGGGCGTGACCTTGTTCGCAGGCGTCCCCGACGACCTGAAGCAGTGCGTCTACCAGATGCGCTTCGACGAGGCATCGGCTCGTTACGCGGAGTTCGGGCCGTTCTACACTGGAATGATCTCGGATCTCGACGAGGTGCTGGCAAGAGTGATCGCTTGAAGGTCGACCCGAACCGAAGATGCGCCCCGAACCGAAGATGCGCCCCGAACCGAAGATGCGCCCCGAACCGAAGATGCGCCCCGAACCGAAGATGCGCCCCGAACCGAAGATGCGCGGAGTCCTGAAGATGCCCGGAGGCCCCAAACTGGAGGCTCTGGCCGAGCGGCTCGGGGCATTGGAGCGGGTGGTGGTGGCATTCAGCGGCGGAGTCGACTCCTCGTTGCTCGCATGGGCTGCCACGGAGGTTCTCGGACGCTCCAGAGCGCTGTGCGCCACGGCAGTCTCGCCGTCACTTGCTCCCGAGGAGCTGCTCGACTGCCGGAGCCTCGCATCACAGTGGGGGCTCCGATGGGAGCAGGTCACAACAGGGGAGATCTCGGACCCTGCCTATGCGGCCAACCGCCCCGACCGCTGCTATCACTGCAAGACGCATCTCATGGACGCCCTGGCGCCCCTGGCCGCATCGGAAGGGTCGAGGGTGGTCCTCGGCGTCAACCTCGACGACCTGGACGACTACCGGCCGGGCCAGCAGGCTGCTGCGGAGCGCGGTGCTTTGTTCCCGCTGGTGGAAGCCGGTTTCACCAAGACCGACGTCAGGAACGTCTCACGCTCCCTAGGGCTCCGGACCTGGGACAAGCCCGCGGCGCCGTGCCTCTCCTCACGCCTTCCGTACGGAACGCCGGTCACGATAGCGAACCTGCGAGCAGTGCAGGTGGCCGAGTCAGGGCTGCGCGCCCTCGGATTTGGCGAGCTTCGGGTGCGCCATTACGGCAAGATGGCTCGCGTCGAGCTTCCTGATCCCGACATAGAGCGAGCAGTGTCGCTGCGGGCAGAGGTGGTCGCAGCGTTGAAGCGGGCGGGCTTCGACTACGTGACCATAGACCTGGAAGGCCTGCGCTCGGGGAACCTCAGCTCTTCCTTCCCGGAAGGCACCACAGCCAGGAGCTGTATCGACACAGAGGAGATCGCCCGATGATCAACGTGCGGGTCAAGCTTACGTTCCCCGAGGACCTGGTCCGGACCCCCGTGATCGCGCGCCTCGTCCGGGAGCACGACGTCGAGCCCAACATCCGGCGGGCCAACGTCGGCGAGCACGAAGGCTGGATCGTGTGCGAGATCTCGGGCGGTCCCTCCGAGATCGACGCCGCCCTCGAATGGCTCCGAGCCGAGGGCGTGGGTGTCGACCTGCTCGCGGACATCGTGGAGAGCTGAGAGGCCCAACCTATGGGCCTCCTAGAGGCCCTTCAGCGCCGACGCTCACCCTCTCCGGGCGGCGATACGTGCCAGCCGGCAGAGGATACCTTCCGAGGCTCGTAGAAGACGCAGCCGTCAGGGCACGCGAACGGGAATGGCTCGTTAGCCTCCATCCGGCAACGCTCCAGCTTCTCGCCGCGGGCAGTCGTCTGCATGACATAGTGCCTGCAGTCGTCGTTCACAGCCATGCTCTATCATGCCTCACCACGTGCGTGCTGCGGGCGCGGCGCCACCCGGATGGTGGGCGAAGCCTGCGTGGGGCGACTTGCGAAACCAACCGCTGGCGCCTGAAGTAGCCTCGGCCCCGTGGGAGGACCGGTTTCGAACCGTCAGCTCTTGCGCTGGAGCGAGGGTCTTGCGGCGATCGCCCGTACCGGCCTCGGCTTCAGCGACAACCTCTACGAGAGGGAGCGCTTCGAGGAGGTGCTGAGGGTCGCCGCTGACATCCGCGTCGCTGTAGACGACGGCACGGACGGCGCCGAGGACGCCAGCGGGCTGGTTCACGAGTGGATGTCTGTCGTAGGGCACGGCGTCGCGGGCTACGTCACCCCGAAGGTCGCCGTTGGCGCGGCAGTCGGGAACGAAAAGGGAGAGCTGCTCTTGATCAAACGAGCAGACTCGGGCGTCTGGCTGTACCCGACCGGATGGGCGGACGTCGGCTACTCAGCAGCCGAGGTCGTGGTCAAGGAGGTGGCAGAAGAGACGGGGATCGAGGCGGAGCCCGTCCGCCTGATAGCGGTGCTCGACGGTCTTCGGCTCGGCTTCACGCGCATACCTCTCTACTCCCTGGTGTTCCACTGCCGTGCCGTAGGCGGCGAGCTTCGCGCCCACCCGCTCGAGTGCGCCGATGTCGGCTGGTTCTCGCCCGATGCCATGCCGTCTCCCCTGGCCGGCGCCGAGCGCTGGGGGGACCATGTCTTCGCAGCGTTGCGCGGCGAACACGTCGACGTGCTCTACGACCAGGTGCGCCAGCCGGTCTGGCGCGGCAACCCCGACGACCAGCACTGAGCGAGGATCCAGGCAGGTGACCACCGCAGCGGACTCGAGCTCGCCACGCGCCAGACCGAGCGTCGAAGCAGTCAGCGCGGTATCCGACGAGCTAGTGGCGGACCTCGGAGCTCTCGTATCGCAGCTCTCGTCCTCCGCCCCTGCGCCCAGTAGGGCCGACCTCGAGGAGATCGTCGCCAACCCGGCTACGACGCTGCTGGCGGCCAGGGACGAGCGAGGAGCGCTGCTCGGGTCCCTCACGCTGGTCCTCTTCCGCACACCCACCGGCAAGAGGGCGTGGGTCGAGGACGTGGTGGTCGACCAGGGAGCACGCAAGCGCGGCGTCGGCGCGGCGCTCGTTGGGGAAGCCTTGGAGGTGGCAAGGGCCGCAGGAGGGCGGACGGTGGACCTCACGTCGAGGCCGTCACGCGAGGAGGCCAACCGGCTCTACGTGCGCCTCGGGTTCGCGCAGCGCCAGACCAACGTCTATCGCTACGATCTCGACGAGCACCGCCACCGGTGAGGGCCCAGAGCACGTTCATCACCCGCTGCGACCCGGCAGGCTCCAGCGGGGTGAGGCTGGCCGTCAAGGACATCATCGACGTGGCGGGCATCCCCACCACGGCCGGGAGCAGGGCAGTTGCCAACCGAGCCGCTCCTGCGGAGCACGACGCCGCCTGCCTTGCCCGAGCGCGAGATGTGGGGGCCCGGATCGTGGGCAAGACCAACCTCCACGAGCTAGCCCTCGGCGTGTCGGGTGTCAATCCCTTCTTCGGCACACCGGTCAACCCTCTGGACCCGGCGAGGGTGCCGGGCGGGTCGTCGAGCGGGTCCGCCGTGGCAGTGGCCACAGGTGAGGCCGACGTCGCGTACGGAACCGACACGGGCGGCTCCGTACGCATCCCGGCTGCCTGTTGCGGTGTCGCCGGGTTGAAGACTACATGGGGACGCATCGACGTAGAGGGCGTATGGCCGCTCGCTCCGAGCTTCGACACCGTCGGGCCGCTCGCGCGCGACGTCGCCGGGCTCGTCGCGGGAATGGCGATGCTCGAGAGCGGGTTCTCCTTGGAGGGCGCACCGGGCCAGGATCTATCGGACCTTCGCATCGCCCGCCTGCACGTCGGCGCCGACCCTGCCATCGACCGTGCCCTGGATCACGCCCTAGAAGCCACCGGATGGGACATCCGCGAGCTCGACACCTCGGCTTGGCTTCCGGCTTGGGACAGCGCCACTGCTGACGCAGGGGTGCTCCTCGTCTACGAGGCATGGGGAGCGGACCGCGCTCTCGCGGAGGAGCACCCCGACGAGATCGGCGCCGACGTGCTCGCGCGCCTTCACCTGGGGCGCGACCTCGAAGCCGACGCGCTCTCGAGAGCGATTCGGCGCAAGGAGGAATGGACGCGGCACCTCGAGTCGCTGTTCCGAGAGGTAGACCTGCTCGTCACGCCTACCATCACGATATTTCCCCCCGCGCTCGAGGACGGCGACGACCTGCTCCTGGCCCGCTGCACCCTTCCCGTGAACCTGGCCGGCGTGCCCGCGCTCGCCCTGCCGATACCCTCGAGCGGCCCTCTCCCCGCGAGCATCCAGCTAGTCGGGCCGGCGATGAGCGAGGCAATGCTCCTTGGAGCCGGGTTCGCCATCGAAGCCGCCCTGCGCTGATCATCGAGATCGCGCACCTGGCCCGAACCGGGCTGGCGCCGGCTGCGCACGCGTCAGGCGGGCGCCGACCCTCCGTCCGGGTCTCCCGAATCCCACTCTGCGCGCCCTTCCCCCGACACCGGGCGCCCCGGGGGGCCCGACCGCCACTGCGCTTCCGCCAAGTACATGACCTCGCGCAGCGGCCTCCCTGTCGCCGCCGCCGCCCTGGCTGCATCTGCCTGCTCCACCTTGACCCTGCCTGCGCTCAGCTTGACCCGCACGCGATGCCCATCCACTTCCACTTCCGCCTGCTCGCGTGCAGCCGGCCAGCGCTCCAGGCGAGAAGCGCGCACCCCGAGAGTGCCGGTCTCCGCGCGCATTACCTGCCTCACCTGGTGGGCCAGGGCGGGATCCGCGAGCGCGCTCAGCACGTGCCCCGGTCGCCCCTTCTTCATCACCACGGGTGTCACCCAGGCGTCGTGCGCGCCGGCATCCAGCAGGGAGCCAACGGCATGCGCCAGCACCTCTCCGGTCGCGTCGTCGAGGTTCGCCTCTAGTAGCACGATGTCCTGGCCCGGGCCGGCATCCTCTTCCCTGGGGGTGCCCAGGAGAACCTGCACGCAGTTCGGAAGCTCCGCTAGATCCCTGCTGCCTGCGCCGTAGCCTACGGCACCGACCGTCATGGGCGGCATGGGCCCGAAACGGACGGCTATGGCGGCTAGCAGAGCAGCACCCGTGGGAGTCGTGAGCTCCGTGCCGATCTCCCGCCCGTAGGTGGCCGCGCCCCGCAGCAGCTCGACCGTTGCGGGCGAAGGGTTCGGGAGGAGGCCATGAGCGGTCCTCACCGTCCCCGTGCCGGTAGCCACTGCGGATGCCACCACCTCGTCGACTTCCAGAACCTCGAGGGCGGCAGCGGTGCCCACTACGTCGACCACCGTGTCGTAACCGCCCAGCTCGTGGAAGTGAACCTGGTCGGGCGGGCGGCGGTGGATGCGGCCCTCCGCCTCTGCCAGAGCCCTGAACACCGCTAGCGATCGAGAGGCGACGCGTGGCGGGAGGCGGGCCTCGGTCACCATGGCCGCGATATGCCTATGGGTACGGACCACGACGTCGTCGGGTACAACCACCACCGCTCGCGTGGCAGCTATGCCCCCCCGCAGGGTGGGCTCGCAGCGAAGCTCCCAACCGCGAAGGGGCACGCGCCCGAGGAGCGCCCGAACCTCGTCCAGGTCGGCTCCGGCGTCCAGGAGGCTGCCTAAGGCCATGTCGCCCGAGATCCCCGAGAAGCAGTTGAACCAGGCGAGCGTCACGATGATCCCAGCCCAGGCGCGCGGGCCCCGGGCGCCCGGGGCCGAACAACTCTAAGAGGCTCAGCGGATAGGGATACCGTGCTCACGGGAGCATCCGCGCTATGGCAGCCGCAGCCCCGAAGCCATTGTCGATGCCCACCACACATACCCCGGCCGCACACGAAGCGAGCATCGCGAGGAGGGCAGTCACGCCCTCTAGCCCGGCCCCGTACCCGGCAGAGGTGGGCACGGCGACGACCGGAGCGGCAGCTACTCCTCCGACCACGCTGGCAAGGGCTCCTTCCATCCCCGCAACGACCACGACGGCGTCGGCGGAGTCGATCTCCTCGATGGAGGCGAGCAGCCTGTGGACCCCCGCCACGCCGCAGTCTACGAGCACTCCCGGCCGGTAGCCGAAAGCGACAAGAGCCGCCTCGCACTCCCTTGCGACCGGTATGTCGGCAGTGCCGGCAGTCACGACGAGGATCCTCGCAGCTCGCTCGGCCGCGGGACGCCAGGACACGAGCGCCAGGGACTCGGCACCAACCTCGGTCACCAGCCCACCGGGATTTCGGGCCGTGGCGGCCTCCACCTGGGCGGGGCTCGCGCGCGTGAGCAAGACTGGGCCGCCGGGCTCTGCGAGCAGCTCGGCCACGAGCGAGGCGCATTGCGCCGGGGACTTTCCGGGTCCGTAGACGGCCTCGCCGGTGCGCTGGCGCAACGCCCTGTGATGGTCCACGCGAGCGAACCCGAGATCGGCGAACGGCAGGCGCCTGAGGCGCGAGACCGCCTCGTCCGGCGAGCAGGTGCCCGAGGACACGTCGGCTAGCAGTCGTCGAAGCGCTGGCTCGTCCATCGTGAGCACTATCCTGCCCGTACATGGAGACTCCTGCTAGTGCTGATGGCGACGGGCCGGCATCCCTGCGTATCTCCTTCCTCGGACCAGCGGGAACCTTCACCGAGGAAGCGTTGCTCACCCAGCCCGACTACGCCTCAGCGGAGCTGGTCCCGGCGGCAACGCTCGCAGACGTGATCGACGAGGTGAAGGGCGGGGGAGCCTCGCTCGGCTTCCTGCCGATCGAGAACGCCATCGAGGGCACCGTGAACGCCACCTTGGACAGCCTCGTTTTCGACGCAGATCTGCTCATCCAGCGCGAAGTCGTGCTGGACGTGCACCTGAACCTCCTGGCGCACCCCGGAGCGGCGATCGGATCGCTTCGCAGGGTGCTCTCTTTCCCAGTGGCTACAGCACAATGTCGGGGGTTCCTCTCGGACAACCTGCGCGGCGTCGAGGTGGTGGCCACCAACTCGACGGCCGAAGCCGCCAGGATCCTCGGCGCGAAGCACGACGCCCATAGCGCGGCAATCGCCCCCCGGCTCGCTGCGACGCTCTACGGGCTCGAGGTGATGGCGCCGGCCATCGAGGACCACCCTGACAACAAGACGCGGTTCGTCGCCGTTGCCCGGGAAGGGGTACCGGCTCCCACCGGCCACGACAAGACGAGCATTGTTTGCTTCCAGAGTGACGACCGGCCCGGCAACCTGCACGGGATCCTCGGCCAGTTCGCAGCCCGGAGCATCAACCTCACGAAGCTCGAGTCCCGACCCACCAAGCGAGGTCTAGGCGACTACTGCTTCATCATCGACCTAGAGGGCCACATATCCGACGAGCTGGTTGCCGCATGCCTGAGAGACCTTCACGCGGAGCTCGGCGGGGGCGTCAAGTTCCTCGGGTCCTACCCCGCGGCGGGCGACCACGGGCCGGCACGGCGGGCCGAGGCCGCCGCAGCGTGGAAGGCAGCCGAATCATGGATGAGCACGATCCGAAGCCAGGTACGCGCTCAGGAATGACTAGCAGCTCCGGTGGCGAAGCCGGGGGCAGGGGCAGGCGGCAGTATCGTGGTGGAAGGCGGCGAGGAGGGATGGCCGCGAGGAGGGATGGCAGAGCGGACGAATGCACCGGTCTTGAAAACCGTTGTGGCTGCAAGGTCACCGTGGGTTCGAATCCCACTCCCTCCGCGGAAGATTATGCGCCGTCCGCGGCGGCGTCAGCGGCCGAGCGGGACGCTCCATCGCAGGACTGCCCCGCCGCCGGGACGAGCTTCGAGGACGCAGGTGCCTCCGAGGCGGCTCGCTCGGGCCTGCATGTTGGCGAGACCCTGGCCACCGGCCTCCTGGGTGTCACGGCCCGCATCACGAGAGAGCTCAGCCGGCCCTGGGGCGCCGGTGCCCGAGCCTGCAACCCCGCTCCGACCAGGTCCCACCCCGTCGTCGCTCACCTCGAGCACTAGGTCCTCTCCGGCGACGAGCAGCACTTCGGCAAGTCCGGCACAAGCGTGCCGGGCGACGTTGGAAAGCGCCTCGCGCAGCGTCGGCAGTAGCTCGGCCGAGGCATCCTCGGGAACCATCACGTCCAGAGGGCCCTCGAAACGAACGCGGGGCACGAAGCCGAGCGATCCCGCGGCTTCGCTCGCGACGTCGAGCACCTTCTGGCGGATCGCAGTGTCTCCGGCTGGCCGCAGTTCGAAGATCGTGCTGCGGATGCCGCGCACGACCGCGTCTAGGTCGTCTATGGAACGCTCGATCCGGTCGCGCACCTCTGGTGCTGCCTGCACGAGGCGAAGCACTGCCTGGAGCCCCATGCCCGTGGCAAAGAGGCTCTGGATCACGGTGTCGTGCAGGTCGCGGGCTATACGCTCCCGGTCCGCCGCCAACGTGAGCTGCTCGAGGTCCGATCGCAGCTCCGCATACTGGAGCGCGAGCGCCGCCTGGTCGGCGAAGCGCCGCAGCACGTCTGCGTCCGCCTTACCGAAGGCCTCGGCACCCCAGCGCCTGGCGACGCAGAGCACCGCGAAGGGGTGCTCCTCCGCCCGAAGGGGAGCGTAGAGCGCCGCGCCGAGCCCCTGCCAGGGACCCGGGAGCGCCCGCCCCTCGTCGCCCTCGCCCGAGAGGTCGGAAGAAAGCACAGGGTCGTCGGAGGACACCGCAGCCGCAGCCGGCGAGGCCGGGGACACTCTCATGCCTACGAGGTCCGAGGCCGCCTCGCCCGAGGCCGCCTCGCCCGAGGCCGCCAGCACGCGCGGACCACCATCTCGCATGTCGCCGATCACCCAGCAGATCGTGGCGTCCGCCAGCGATCGCGCGTGCGCGGCTATGAGCTCCAGGACCTCGCTCCTGGGCGTGCCACGCAGCAGGGCCTGGGTCAGCTCGGCGATCGCGGAGCTCCGCGCTGCCGAGCGCTTGGCCTCGCTCACGTCACGCACGAACGCCGTCACCCACGAATCACCTCCGGCTTCGAGCGGGCTCAGGCTCACGTCGACCGGGAACGTCGTGCCGTCGCGCCGGCACGCCATGAGGTCGAGGCCGCTTCCCATCAGCCGAGTGCGCGGCTGCGACGCGTAGCTGAGCCGGTGAGCGCTGTGAGCAGGGCGCGCCTCAGGGGGTACCAGAGTGTCCACGCCGATGCCGACGAGCTCGCCGGGGGCGTAGCCGAAGAGGCGCTCGGCCTCGGCGTTGGCATAGACGACCTGCCCGTCGCCTGCCACCACGAGCACCCCGTCCGGGGCGCCGGCCACGAGATCGCGGAACCACGCAGCGCCGCCACCCGGAGTCTCCGCTGCTTGCCTTTGCCCTGTCTGGCCGGGGTTTGTCGTCACGCTGCGCCCACCGTGGGCCACGCTACACGCACTTGGGGCCCGGCTCCCCGTGCGGGGCTGCCACTCGCGCGAGGCTGCCTCTCCTGCGAGGCTTCCACCCATGTGACCTTCGCCCCTTGCCGCAGGAGCTCATGCGTACGATGATTGTCCTATGGAGGAGACAACTCTGAACGACCCGTCCATCCCGGTGGCCCCGCCAGGCCTGAGCGTATGGGAGCGCCGGGTCTTCGACCATCTGGTAGAGCACGTCGACCGGGAGAAGGACGCTCTCGACGGCTACGGCGCTCTCGCCACCTCCACCACCTCCGAGGCGACTCGCTACCTGGCCAGGCTGATCCTCGACGAGGAGGCCCGCCACCATCAGATGCTGCTCGGCCTGGCCCGGACGATCGCCGCCTTCCCACGGCCGGGTCCCGTCCCGGTTCTCGACCACTCTCGGGACGCGGCGCTCGCCGAGGCCGCTCACAAGCTCCTCGCCTTCGAGCGCGAGGACCGCGCCGAGCTCTCGAAGCTTGCCAAGGAGCTCAAGCCCGTAGCCGGCACAAGCCTCTGGGGCCTGCTCGTGGACATGCTCATCCAGGACACGGACAAGCACATCCACATCCTCCGGTTCGTCGAGCATCACGCGGAGCGAGGCGCCCACTGAGCCACGAGGCCCAGCGGATAGGCGGGGTGGACCAGGGTCAGACCGCCGAGGCGGCCCTCGGATGCCGGCTCCTCGTGACAGGCTTCACCCCACGGGGCTCGCTACGCTCTGCCGGGGAAGTGAGCTGGCTCGCGAGCTCGCGAGCGAGGTTCCGCAACAGGGCCCTTAGCGCCACCTGCACCAGCCGTGCCTGTAGCTTCGCGTCGGGCTCCTCCGGAGCTCCGCTCCCCGGAGGACGAAGGCGGCCGGCAACCCTGATCTCCGTGCGCTCGGGATCGACCGGGCGAGCAGCCAGCTCGAGCTCCGCGTGCGATGTCGAGCCGTCGCCGGTCACCGCCTCCCACGCGATCCGAAACGACCTGTCGGCCCCCGCCCTGGCAACGCCGCGGCTCCCCCGGCTCACCTGCTCGGCACTGAGGGCGGAGCAGGTGGCGAACGCCTGCGCCGGGGCCCACGGATGACCCGCAGGAAGCAGCTCCTCCCGCAGCGCGTCCGCTGCTTCGTAGGCAGCCTCTACCAGTGCCGCGACGCGCTCCTCGTGGTGCAGGTACGCCTCCAGCACGTCGACCCCGGCCTCGACGTGGACCCAGTCGTCGACCTCGAGGCTCGCCCCCCCGTGGCGGTGGGGGTCCACCGGCGGCCCCGCACGGCCCTCCTCGATTGCGACGTCGCGGGCGACTAGATCGGCAAGGCTGGTCGTGCCGAGCACCTGCCGCAACGCCTCGGTCGCGGCACGCCAGGTGTCGTGCAGGGGGCACACGTCGTCCCAGCGGCAGGGCCCTTCTCCGAGCGCGCAGCGCTCGGCCCTGAGCGGCCCCTCGCCGGCCTCCACCACCGCTACGAGCGGGATCTCCTCGGGAGAGCGGGCAAGCCGGTACCCGCCGTCCTTGCCCGCCTTGGAGGTGGCGAGCCCCGCGCGAACCAGATCGGCGAGGATCTGCGACGCAAACGTCTGCGGGACGCCCATCTCCGCCACCACCTCCCGAATCTTGCGCGGCTCGCCACCAGGCCAGGCCCTGGCCAGGGCAAGGGCTGAGCGCACCACATAATCCCCACGCTTGGACAATGTCATGTTCACAACAAGAAGTATAGCACACAACTTGACGTTATTGGCAAGGGGTGATAGTGTGAGCATTGACGTTTAGTGATTTCCTTTACGTAGTGCCGATGAGACAACCAGATGGAGGGTGAGGATGACGACAGTCGCCCCGACAGAGCGCCCGCAGGTCACCGGAGATGACAAGGACTTGGCCGCTGCCACAGCCGGTGCCGCAGGCCCCATACCGGTCGCCGTCCACTTGCGCCCGCACCGGCGCGAGGGGCTCGCCGAGCGCTTCGAAGAGACCGACCCGCCCCGCGGCTGGGACCTCGCCCGCCATCCACGGGTAGCACGGCTGCTGGCCAGCCGGCGCCTGCAGTTCTTCCTCATCATTCCCAACCAGCTCATCTTCTGGCTGGTCATCTTCCTCGGGTTTCTCGGCACGATCGTGCCCGGCCTCAACTTCGGCACTGCGATCACCTGGTACATCTGGTTCTGCCTGGTGTTCGTGATGATGGTCGTGGTGGGGCGGGCATGGTGCGCCATGTGCCCCTTCGGGGGCTTCGCGGAGTGGATCCAGCGCAAGACATTCTGGAAGCGAACCCAGAGCGCGCTCGGCCTCGGGCGCAAGCTCCCGGAGCCGCTGGCCCGCTGGGGCCTGCTCCTGTCGGTGGGGAGCTTCATCCTCCTCACCTGGATAGAGGAGTTCTTCAACATCGCCGGCCCGGGAAACCCGGTCGACACTAGCTACATGGTGCTGGGGATCGTGGCCTCGGCCCTCATCTTCTTCCTCGTGTTCGAGCGGCGCACGTTCTGCCGCTACGTCTGCCCGCTCTCGGCCCTGATCGGCACCGTGGGCGCTATGGGCTCCGCCGCCGGGTTCCGCACCCGCGACCGGGAGATCTGCCTCACCTGCCCCACCAAGGACTGCATGCGCGGCGGTGCCGAGGGATTTGGCTGCCCCTGGTACACCTGGCCAGGCAGCGCAGACTCGAACCTCACCTGCGGGCTTTGCAGCGAGTGCTACAAAGCCTGCCCTTCGGGCAACGTCGGCTTCTTCCTCCAGCGCCCGCTCACCTCGGTCGTCGCCCCTAAGCGCCGGCGCGCGGACGTCGCCTGGGCAGTGGCTCTCCTGTGGGGCCTCGTGCTGTTCCAGCAGATCAACTCGACGAACGGCTACACGGTGATCGACAACTGGCTGAACAAGCTGACGGGCGTTCCCCAGTACCCGAACCCGATCGACTACCTCGGTATCATCGGGATCCTCGCCCTCGCCTTTGCCGGGATCGCCTGGGTCATGTCCAGGGGGCTCGGGTCCAAGGAGCAGCCCGCAGTCGCCGGAGCCGGCGGCACGGGCGGCGGCAGCGGAGTCGGCACCACGGGCAGCTTCGCCGGAGCCGGCGCCACGGGCGGCGGCACGGGCAGCTTCGCCGGAGCCGGCGCCACGGGCGGCGGCACGGGCAGCAGCAGCGGAGTCGGCACCACGGGTGGCGGCCTGCTGACTGCAGCCGCCAAGGCCACGGCCAGCTCATTCGTCGACGCGAAGAGCCGCTTCCGCTCGTTCTTCGTCCCCCTCGCCTACGGGATCATCCCGGTGGTGGGCGCGGACTACTTCGCACGGCAGCTCCCGA
>JAJYXW010000017.1 GCA_021801525.1 Actinomycetes bacterium | reverse complement strand
CAGATCCCCTGACGAGCCGACGGCCACCCCGGCAGGGGAATCGAGGCCGGTGGCCGACCCCGAGATGGTGACCCCCGGCGTCGCGTTGCCCGTCGCCCCCGGCGCGTACTCGGTCACCGAGTTGCCACTGACATTCGCGACCAACAGGTCACCCGACGAGGAGACGCTCACGCTGCTCGGTCCGTCGAGGCCGGTGGCCGACCCCGAGATGGTGGCGATCGGCGTCGCGTTGCCCGTCGCCCCCGGCGCGTACTCGGTCACCGAGTTGCCACTGAAGTTGGCGACGAGGAGGTCCCCAGAGGAATCGATGGCCAGGCCACTCGGGTAGTTGAGCCCAGTGGCCGACCCCGAGATGGTGACCCCCGGTGCCGTGTCGCCCGTCGCCCCCGGCGCGTACCCGGTCACCGAATTGTTGCCGGGGTTGACGGCGTAGAGGATCTGGCCGGTCGAAGCGGGCGTCGCCGGCGTCGCCGAGGCCTGGTTGGACGCCTGCGACGGACCGGCCGCGTTGAGGGCCTTCACCGTGAAGAAGTAGGCGGTTCCGTCGCTGAGACCGCTCACCGTGTAGGAGGTCGCGCTGGCCGCGAGCGGTGCGGAGTTGACCGGTGTCGAGGACTCCCCACCGGAGGTGGTCCCCTCGTAGACGTCGTAGCCGGTGATCGGGGACCCCCCGTCAGATGACGGAGCAGACCACGACAGCGCCACTTGAGCGTTCCTGCCGGTTGCATTGAGGCTTGTCGGGGCCGAAGGGGTGGTTATGTAGGTCCACGTGTCGTTCAGAAAGCCGCTGGCGTTGTACCCGCCGAAGAGGACCAGCTGGCCGGTCGCCTGGTCGTAGGCCATCGACAAGCCGTTGCGGCCGGGAGGGCTTGTCGCGGGTGACTGCTTGGCCCACGTGGTGCCGTTGTAGGTCCAGGTGCCGTTCAGGAGGCCGCCGCTGCTGCCTATCCCGCCGAAGAGGACCATATTGCCGGTCGCCTGGTCGTAGGCCATCGACGCGTTCTCGCGAAGCTGTGGGCTGGTCGCGGGTGACTGCTTGGCCCAGATGATGCCGTTGTAGGTCCAGGTGCCACCGAGGCTGCCGAAGGCGCTGTTCCCGCCGAAGAGGACCAGCTGGCCGAGCGCCGGGTCGTAGGCCATCGAGGCACCGTAGCGAGCCGGCGGGCTGATCAGGGGTGACTGCTTGGCCCAGGTGGAGCCGTTGTAGGTCCAGGTGCCGTTCAGAATCTTGCCGCTGCTGCTGGCGCCGCCGAAGAGGACCAGCTGGCCGGTCGAAGGGTCGTAGGCCATCGAGGCGCGCCACCGGGGGGACGGGCTGGTCGCTGGGGACTGCTTGGCCCAGGTGGTGCCGTTGTAGGTCCAAGTGGCGTTCAAGATGGACTGGCCGGTGCCGATGCCGCCGAACAGGACCAGCTGGCCCGTGGCCGGGTCGTAGGCCATCGACGCGTCGTAGCAGGCAAACGGGCTGGCGGAAGGTGACTGCTTGGCCCAGGTTGTGCCGTTGTAGGTCCAGGTGTCTGCGAAGCTGCTGCCGCTGCCGGTCAATACGTTGTAGTTGGTCCCGCCGAAGAGAACGATATTGCCGGTCGCCTGGTCGTAGGCCATCAACGCGCTCTTGCGAGCCGGCGGGCTGGTCGCTGGGGACTGCCGGACCCAGGTGACTGGGGGGGTGGAGGTGGCTGCTCCTGCTACGGTCGGAGCGACACCCACGACCGCTAGCAGCATTGCCAGTCCCAACAGGGACGAAACCACCCGGGCGGGCCAGCGGGCACTGCCGAGATAGGTTCTGTCGGCGACCCCCGACGTCGGGCGTCGCGCCTCTCCCGCCCCGCTCCCCTCGTGGTCATGCATCACGAACGACTCCTCTGTCGGTGGGTCATGGTGATATGTAACGGGGTCTCAGACCAGGGATGCATCCGGGAGGATCACTGATTGTCAACCCTGTGAGGGCCCCGGGGGCCGATGGCGGCAGAGACTTCTGCCATCAGGCCGAGCCAGCCGGCGAAGCGCGCCGGTTGGCTGTTGCCGTGACGCAGGGTGCCGCAGGGATGCCCCTCTGCGTCGAGGGCCAAGCGGATCACGACCGTGGTCTCGTCGGCACCCGGCGCCGACGTGTGCTCGCCAGCGTCTGGGCTGGCGGGCTCGAAGCGCTGCGATATCGGTGGTGTGCTCACTGGTAGCCCACTGTGGATCCGCCGAGCACCCAAATGCATCGGGGAGATCCCCTGGTTCGCAAGCGCTGTGGCAAGCTCTGGCGGTGAGCGGCGACCACCAGGGCCGGGGCTCGACCTCGGAGGGGACCGGGGAGCAAGCCTTCACCGGGGAGGTCGTCGCTCGCCGCCTCCATCCGACGCTGCGCGAGCGCGAGCACGCGCTCGAGACGCTCGAACGCCTGCTGGGCGAGGCGCGCCGCGGGCACGGCCAGGTCCTGTTCGTAGCGGGAGAGGCCGGCACCGGCAAGAGCGCCCTGCTGGAGACCGCAGCGGCGCGGGCGGGGACGGGGATGGCGGTCGTGTCTGCCAAGGGGAGCGAGATGGAAGCGGACCTCTCGTTCGCCTACGCCGAGCAGTTCATGGGGCTGCCATCTCGACTTGGACAGGCCGCAGAAGCCGGGACCGGCGCCGACGTGATCGCCCCAGGCTCGAGAGCAGCAAGCCCCATGGACCGCCGAGCGCTGGTTCACGAGGCGGCACGCGCTCAGCTGAGGGCTTGGGCCGAGACCTCCGGGGTCTTGATCCTGCTCGACGATCTGCACTGGGCCGACCCTGCCTCGCTCGGTGTCGTCGGCTTTCTTGCCCGCCGCTTGTCGCACCTGCCAGTGCTGGTCGTGGCCACGCTACGACCCTGGCCCCCGGCGAGCGCGCAGCTGGCCCGCTCGTTAGCCCGAGAAAGCTTCGCCGAGCTCGTGGGTACCGGGCCCCTAGGCGAGCAGGCCAGCGCCGAGATGCTCGAGGAGATCCTCGGCCGAAAGCTCGGGGCGAGCCTCTCCCGGCGGGCCTTTGTGCTGAGCGGGGGCAACCCGTACCTGCTCGTGATGGCCGCCGACATCCTGCTCGGCAACGGCGACCTGCCTGAGCCTGCCTCGGGGCACTTGGAGCCGATGAAGGACGCCCTGGTGTTGAGCCACATGGTCGGCTTGCCGCCGACGAGCATCGCGTGCGCCCAAGTGGCCTCAGTTCTCGGCTCACCGTTCCGCCTGGCTGACGCAGAGGCCATGACGGACATGGAGCCAGAGGCGTTCGCAGAGGGCATCGACACGCTTGTCTCGGCGGGCGTCCTGGAAGAAGCGGCGCCGGGGTCCGCGCGCTTCACCCATGACCTTCTCGCCGCCGCGATCTGCGACGACATGGCGATAGCTCGGCGCCGGATGCTGCACACCCGGGCCTTCGAGCACTTTGCGGCGCGCCACGACATCGCGGCGGCTGCCTCGCACGCCCTGGGCGCGCCCATGACCGGTGACGAGCACGCGATCAAGGTGGTGGCACGAGCTGGTGCCACAGCGCTCGCGGCAGGCGACGTGAACGGCGCGCTGCACCTGCTCGGTGCGGCGGTGTCCCTCTCGGGTCCAGAGCCAGGCGACCGGCTGCTTGTCGATCAGGCGGACGCGTTGTTCATGGCCGGACGCGCCGGGGATGCCGTGGTTATCTACCGGCGGGCCCTCGATTGCGACCTCACCGCGGCCCGCCGGGGCGAGGTCCTGGCCAAGGCGGCAAGAGCCCAGGCCTTTACCGGCGCGTTGGACGAGGCAATCGACGCCTACCACGACCTTTTGGCCGGACCCGGCGATCTAGGGACGCAGCCCGACGCGATCGTCGCGGAGCGGGCGCATCTATGTGGGAACGCGACGGGCCGGGCGCCGCGCTAGCCGTACTGGAGGACGACCTGAACGCTCTGGGCGCGCCCGCTGGACGGGCGACGCACACCGGGCAGAGCCCGATGATCGCCGGGTTGCGCAGCTACTTCGCGCTCCAGGTAGGCGAGCCCGCCGCGCTCGCCGAGCTCGAGGAGGCCGCCGGCGCGGCGGAGCGCGGGGGGGACGGCCAAGGCAGGCAAGCTCTGATCTCCTTCGAGTTGTCGCATCTGCTGACGAACGCGTGGGTCATCAACGAGCGCTACGACGAGGCTGCCGCCCTCATCGACGAGGCAGTCGAGCGGTTTCGCTCCGCCGGGGCGCTTCGCGCCACGGTGCCGTTTCGCATCCTCGGAATGGGCATCGCCCTGCGCCAGGGGGCATTGTCCGAGGTAGTGGTCGAAGCAGAAGACCTCGCCGAGGAGATAGAGCTCGACGCCCTACAAGCCCCCCACGTCATGCTGCTGCACGCGCAAGCACTCGCCTGGTTGGGCGAGACGAACCAGGCCCGGACCCTATGCGACCAGGTCGAGCACACAACTGGACCACAGGTGTGGTTCGCCGCCTCGAGCCTGGGCATCGCCAAGGGCGAATGCCTCCTGGCCGAGGGTCGTCCCGCAGAGGCGCTCGAGCAGTACCGCGAAGTGCAGCGCCTCGTAGTGGGTTTCGGGGTCGGCCATCCCCAGTTGCCGCGCTGGTGTGCCGGTGCGATCGAAGCCGCCCTCGCCACCGGCGCGACCGACGATGCGCGCAGGGTCCTCGCATGGCTCGACGCGCACCGCCCTGCGGCGTTCGGCACGTGGCCGCAGATGGTGTCCCTGGCAGGCGCGGCCGGCTGCGCTGCCGCAGACGGCGAAGCCGACCTCGCCGAGCGCCTCTACCAAGAGGCATTCGCGGTCTCGGGCACCAACCCGTTGGACCGGGCGCGGATCGGCCTTCGGTTCGGAGCCTGGCTGCGTCGCAGCCGCGAGCTGCTGCGGGCTCGACCTGTGCTGGCCCAAGCCCTCCAGCTCGCTGAAGACTGTGGCGCCGCACCGCTCGCCGCCAAAGCCAGAGCGGAACTGGCAGCAGCGGGGGGACGACGCCGGCGCCAACCCCAGGGCGAGGACCGATCCCTGACCCCCCAAGAGGCCCGTGTGGCCGACCTGGCAGTGACCGGCGCCACTGTCAAAGAGATCGCCCTCGCCATGTACCTGTCACCAAGGACCGTGGAGAGCCACCTCACCCACATCTACCGCAAAGTTGGCGTCAGCTCCAAAGCCGAGCTGCGCAAGGCGCCGCCGTGGTCCTCCACAGTGTGCCCAGCCCCCTGCTGACCCAAGGCGTAGGCACCGACGTGCCGGCATGTCAGCGGCCAACTGGCTGGCCTGCGCTCCGCTCGGCGCGGGAGCTACCGGGTCGTCTACAGCGTCGACCACGCCCCGCTGTGCATGGACATCGTTCACCTCGATCATCGAGGCGACGTGTACCGCTGACCCATCCCCACACGAGCACCTGCACCGGAACGGCTGGCGCCAAGTGCCAGGTACCACGATTACAGTTGCTCATGGTCGTGATGTCATGAGGATCCGCACCAGGCGCAGAGCTCCGGCAGAAGCCACCGGGGCGACCGGCGTGAGGCTCGCGTCCACCGAGGATGATCGCTGGCAATGCAAGAAGGGGCGGGATCGGGTCGCCGGCTCGGTGAACGAAGCGACGCCAAGTCTGCTCGAGCAGATTCCGGCCCTCGATGGAATGCGGGGGTCTGCGGCGGGAGTTCTCCTCGACCGTAGGGCGTCCGGCCGCCTTGCCTCGATGCTCGTCGTAGCATGCGGAGTGATCGGTATAGCCCAGCCCGTGGCGGCGCACGTGCCCGGTCAGGACACCGCGCTGGCACTCGCGGTTGGAGTCGTCGCCACCGTCGGAGGTGCCTTGCTGTGGGTGCTCCCGTGGCAGGGGGTTAGCCACCGGGCGCAGCTGGCCATGCTGGTTCCACCGGCTGCAGCCCTTATCGGCCTGGACCTAGCCGCCGCGAGCGAGGCTGCCGTAGCGCTGTGGGCGCTCGTGGCCGCGAACGTATGGATCGGGCTCGCGCAACCCCGCTGGACCGCCGTGAAGGTCATGCCCGTGAACGCGGCAGCGTGCGTCGTCCCGCTTATCGTGGGCAACGAGGTGGCGTGGCGCGCGGTAGGCGTGCTGCTGGCGCTCCCGCTGACAGTGGCGATGGGGGAGATCATCGCCTGGGTCTCCTCGAGCGTCATAGAGATGCGCTCGTCACTGGAGACGACCGCTCTCTTGGACCCGCTCACGGGCCTACCCAATCGCAGGGCGTTCACGGGCGCGGCAGCAATGGCCGTGGAACGTGCACGCCGCCAGGGCACCAAGATCATGATCGCGATAGTCGACCTCGACGACTTCAAGGACGTCAACGACTCCTACGGGCACATGGTCGGTGACGAGGTGTTGGCCGAAGTAGCGAAACGCCTGGCCGGAGCCGTGAGAGCTGGTGACCTCGTCGCACGTATCGGGGGCGACGAGTTCGCAGTGGTGGCAGAAGACATTTACAGCGTCGGCGAGGAACCAGGTAGCGTGCTCGACCGGATCAGGTCGTGCTGTGTCGAGCCTCTGAGTGCAGGAGCGGACCAGGTGCGCATCGGCCTGAGCATCGGCGGTGCCGTAGCAACGCCGTCAGCTGAGGCCTCGGTCGAAGTTGGAGACCTGGTGACGCGCATGCTGAGCGAAGCGGACAAGAAGATGTACGAAGCAAAGCGCTCCTACGAAGCAAGGCGATCCTACGAAGCTTTGAGCGCCCACGTAACCAAGAGTGACCTGCGAAGCGAAGAAGAACCTCCTCCACCCTGAGCTGGCACGCCGCCCAGGCGCACTAGCCTGAAGCCGATGAGCGCCGAGGACAAGCGTCCGGTCGCGATCCGCGGGCTGACGAAACGCTACGCAGGCGGCGTGCTCGCAGTGGAGAGATTGGACCTCTCGGTCGAGGAGGGCCAGGTGCTCGGCCTGCTCGGGCCGAACGGTGCAGGCAAGACGACGACGCTGCGGATGCTCCTCGGCCTCGTGCTCCCGAGCGCAGGCGAGGTGCGTATTTACGGCGAGAGGGTGCTGCCCGGTGCCAGCGTGCTCTCCAGAGTCGGGACTCTCGTGGACAACCCCGGCTTCGTGCCTCACCTTTCGGGTATTCGCAACCTCCAGACCTTCTGGGAAGCGGGAGGAATGGCGTGGTCGGAGGCCGATGTCGACGCCGCGATAGAGGTAGCCGACCTCGGGGAGGCTATCAACCGCAAGTACCGCACCTACTCGCACGGGATGCGCCAGCGCCTCGGGCTCGCCCAGAGCGTGCTCGGACGGCCAAGCCTTCTCGTGCTCGACGAGCCCACATCCGGGCTCGATCCCCATCAGATGCGCCAGGTACGAGCAGTCGTGTCGAGAATGGCCGCGGGCGGCACCACCGTCGTGCTCTCGAGCCACCTCCTCTCGGAGGTCGAACAGGTCTGCACCCACGTTGCAGTGGTGGACCGAGGGCACCTGGTCTCCACGGGACCCGTAGCCGACCTGACCGGAGCTTCGCGCACCGTCTACATCGAGACGACGGACCTCGACGCCGCCAAGAGGGTCCTCTCGGCGCTCGAAGGTGTGACGTCGGTCACGGACCAGCCACCCGGCATGTCGGTGAGCCTGAAGGGCACCCCGCGCCACGAGGTCGTCGCGGCCCTCGTGCATGCGGGCGTGGGGGTTGACACCATCCATGCCCGCAACTCCCTCGAGGACGCGTTCTTGGAGCTCGTCGGGGAGGCCTCACCGTGAGCAGCACGCGGACGCTGGCAGGAGTGGAGCTGTCGAAGCAGCTGTGGCGCCTCAGGACTTACCTGGCCTTGGGCGTGACGGCTCTCGTCCCGGTGCTCATAACGATCGCATTCGCTCTCGGCGGCACCTCGCACCACCACCACGGCCATGTGGGGTTCTTTTCGGTCGCGACCCGCTCCGGGCTCGACATGCCGCTTGCCGCACTGAGCGCCATGGAGGGCTTCCTCCTGATAGTCGTCGTCGCTCTCTTCGCGGGTGAGTCCGTTGCCGGAGAGGCGTCGTGGGGCACGCTCCGCTACCTGCTCGTCCGTCCGGTCCGCAGGAGCAGGCTGCTCGCCGCCAAGCTCTCCGTGGCAGCACTCCTGTCCCTCGTAGCCACCTTGGTGCTGGTGATCGTCGCCCTGGCGGCCGGCACAGCCGCTTTCGGCTGGCATCCGGTCGTCACGCCGTTCGGTCTCGTCATGCCCGAGGGCCAGGCGATCATCCGCCTCGCCGTCTCGGCAATCTACGTGGCGTGGTCGATGGCCGGGGTCGTGTCGTTCGCGTTCTTGCTCTCCACCCTCACAGACAGCGCCTTCGGCGCCGTGGCGGGCGGCGTGGCGCTCGGAGTGGTCTCCGAGATCCTCGACGGCATCCCCGCCTTCGGCGCTGTGCGCTACGGCCTCCCCTCTCACTACTGGCAGGCGTGGAACGGCCTCTTCGTGGACCCCGTCCGGTACGCCGACATGGTCCGGGGAGCAATCATTCAGGTCGTCTATGCCGGAGCATTCTGCGCTCTTGCGTGGTGGAGGTTCTCGAGGAAGGACATCACGAGCTAGCCGGGCTGGCTGAGCTGGCCGGGTCGGCTGGGCTCGGTGACGAGCGGCACCGCCGCGAGAAGCTCCGCTTCGTTCGACGCGAGCTCGGGATGGTGCTCGGCAAGCCACTTGGCTTCTTCCTCTCCGAGCGGCGTAGAGGGGCGCCCGCCGGCCCCTGGCCATATCTCTTCGGAGATGGCCCTCCAGTTCCCCGCCGCCCCAAGGCGTCCGAGGACAGCCAGTACTCCCAGGTTGATCCGCTGGAGAATCACGAACTGAGCCGGCATGTTCGCCCACTTGACCACCGCGCCGTGAGTGGAGCGCCCACCGAGGAGACGCCTCGCAACCTCTCCGGCCCACTCCTCGGTGATCGTGGTCACCTCGTCACGCTGCACCATCTCGAAGAAGACGGCCATGAAATCGTCGACCGCCTCGTCGGACACGGGTGCGCCCGGGACTATGAAGCCGAGCGTCTCGCAGACCTGGCGCAGGGAGCCGGGTCTGCGATCGAGCACCGCCGCGTCGATCATCGCGACCATCTGCGCGACGTCGTGCACGCTGAACTCCTTCACCAGGCCGAAATCGAGAAAGGTGACGGTCCCGCCGGGCCGGAAAAGGTAGTTTCCCGGGTGAGGGTCGCCATTGAACGCGCGCATCCGGTAGATGCTCCCGAAGACGAAGCGGTAGATCGTCTCACCAGCCAAGTCCCGCTCGGCGGCATCCCATGACTCCACTTCGGCGAAGCGGACACCTTCGGCCAGCTCGGTGGTTAGCACTCGGGCGCTGGAGAGCCCAGGCAGCACGTCTGGAACCACAATCGTCGGATGGCCCCTGTAGAAGTCTGCGAAACGCTGCTGGCGGCGCGCCTCGAGCGCATAGTCGAGCTCCTCGGTCAGCCTGGCCCGCAGCTCGGCGGCCACCGCCTTCGCGTCGAGCCCCTTGAACAGGATCGGCGCTATCAGACCTGCGAGGTCGATGTTGTCGAGGTCGGCGGCGATCGCATGGTCTATCCCGGGGTACTGGACCTTGACCGCGACAGCGCGGCCGTCGTGGGTGATGGCGCGATGCACCTGGCCAATCGACGCCGCCGCTATGGGAACGGGATCCCACTGAGCGAACACCTCGTCGGGCGGCTGCCCCAGCTCGCTTGCCACCACGCTGGCCGACAGCTCCGATGACATGGGGGGTGCATCTGCCTGCAGGTCGGTAAGTGCCTGGCGAAAGGCCTCGGGAACGCCACTGTCGACGAAGCTCGCGAGCTGCCCCAGCTTCATCATCGCGCCCTTCATGCTCCCGAGAGTGGCCGCCACCTCGCGGGCGCTTCGGAGCTCCAGCTCGCGGTCCAGAGCCTCCTTTCGCTCAGCCGAGGCAAAGACCCGCCGCGCCCTGTTCGCCGCCGCGCCTCCCCCAAGGCGGGCACTCATGGCTGCCAGCCCCGCAGTACGCCGGATACGAGACGCACCGGCCGCGCGACGCTGGCCGGGCTTCGGCTTCGCTCCGTCCTCCTCGGTCACAGCGCGCTCGCTGGGTCGCGGGGGGAGCGCACCAGCTCCACATCAGGCGGCATGCCCTCTACGGAGACCACCCCCTCGTCGACATCCACGGTCACACGCGATCCGGCCAGGGGAATCCCCTCCACCCGAAGCCGCGTCATCCCGTCGGGCAGGTGCGGGGAGAGCCATGTCTTGCCATAGGGAACCCAGGGGTCGAGACGCAGGATGGTCCTCAGGCACATGAACGGAGACGCCGCCGCCCACGCCTGGGGAGAGCACGACGTCGGGTATGCGACCGGCACGGCCAGCTCCGAGCTGTCGAGCCCGCTGAAGAGCTCCGGGAGCCGCCCTCCCAGAGCTCCCGCCGCTTCGAGCAGGCCTGCCGTCACACGCATGGCCTCTTCCACGAACCCATACCGGGCGAGGCCGGCCGCCACGATGGCGGTGTCGTGGGGCCATACCGAGCCGCAGTGGTAGCTGATCGGGTTGTAACCGCCCATACCCATGGCCAGGGTGCGGATGCCCCATCCGCTGAACATCTCCTCACCGAGAAGGTGCTTGGCAACTGCCGGGGCCTTCTCCTCGTCGACGATCCCCGTCCACAGGCAGTGGCCCATGTTGGAAGCGAGCGAGTCGATCTGGCGCTTGTCGCCGTCCAACCCGATTGCGAACCAGCCTTTCTCCTCCACCCAGAAGTCACGGTTGAAGCTCGCCTTCAGCCTGGCCGCCTTGGCGCGGTAGCGCTCGTAGGCATTCGCGTCACCCTCCTCGTGCGCGAAGTGGGCACGGGCCAGGTATGCGCCGTAGACGTAGGCCTGGACCTCCGCCAGGGCAATCGGCGGCCTGGCCACAGTTCCGTCGGCGAAGCGGATGCCGTCGAAGGAGTCCTTCCACCCCTGGTTCACGAGCCCGCGATCAGTAGCGCGGTGGTACTCCACGTACCCGTCGCCGTCGGCGTCCCCGAAGCTCTCCACCCACTCGAGGGCGCGCTCTGCGTTCGGCATGAGCTCGTCCACGGCTTCGCGTGCGAGCCCCCAGCGTCGCAGCTCCCCGAGCAGCATGACGAACAGCGGCGTGGCATCAGCCGTGCCGTAGTAAATATTGCCGCCGCCGAGGGACAAGGACGGGGCTTCCCCGAAGCGCATCTCGTGCAGGATGCGGCCTGGCTCCTCCTCGCTGCGCGGGTCGATGTCGGTGCCCTGGAACCTCGCGAGCGTCTGCATCACACCGAGAGCGAGGTCGGGATCGACGATGAGCGCCATCCACGACGAGATGAGGGAGTCCCGCCCGAAAACCGTCATGAACCAGGGCGCGCCTGCTGCCACCACCACTCTCTCTGGGAAGTCGGGGTCGAAGATCCTGAGCGCCCCCAGATCCTCCGCGCTTCGCTCGAGGATCTGGCAGAAGCGGTCGTCGTCGCTCGCCACCTGGGGAAGGTGCCTGCGCCAGCGCGCCATGCGCTCGGCTGGTGCGGCGTGCTCCACAGGCTGGCCGCAGAGATACCTGGGATCCACGACCTTCCCCTCGATCACCGGATGGACTTCGATGCAGCACGACCAGCTCCCCCGCGCGGGAACGATCGCCTCGAGTTCGACCTGGCCCTCTCCGAGCCGGCTCGGGGCCGGGGACAAGTGCATCTCCACTCCCCTGCTCACCGCCCCTCTGCGGTACGCGAAGGCGAGGACTCCATCCTCGGCAAGGCTCGTCGTCTCACCGTCGGCGTTGCTCTCGCGACCCTCCTTCACCGCGAACAGGTCTGCGAAGTCGGCATCCACCAACAGCTCGACAGTGCAATAGGTGGGCTCGTCGCCGAAGTTCCTGATGGCTATGTCCTCTCGCATCCCCTGCCCGACATGGCGGTTGCGAAAGACCATCAGAGTCGAGTCCGCGCTCTGGCTCCTGGGTTGGCAGCGCGAGACGAACGCCGCGGAGAACGGCTCCTCCGACAAGGTAGTGAGCGGCTCCGGGCGAGCACCGTTGACGCGCATCTCCAGCCGGCTCAATATCCTCGTGTCGCGGACGAACAAGCCCTGGGCCGAGCCCGGCACCATGTCGCCTGTCCGCCCGCTGATCGCGAAGGTCGACTCATCGACGAGGGTGACCACGCCGCTCCCCGGGTCCAGAGAGCTTGCTCTTCCCACGTGCGCCCACGGCTCAGCCATCACGACCGACGCTACCGGAGAGCGGGCCGGGTCCGTGCTCACCCGCTAGCCCGGCTGTAGACCACGGCCCAGCTAGCCGTCAATTCCAACTACCGTGGTAGTGCAAATTCTTCGCTGGGACTAGACTCGGCCTCGTGGAACCCCTTCTGCAGATCAACGACCTGCACGTGTCCGCAGGCGGCAGGGAGATCCTGCACGGCGTCGCCATCGATGCCAGCGAGGGATCCGTCCATGCCATCATGGGCCCCAACGGATCCGGAAAGTCCACTCTGGCAAACGCCCTGCTCGGAAACCCTTCCCTCACCGTCACATCGGGAAGCATCCGCCTGCACGGCGAGGACGTCACGCTGTGGCCACCCGACGCGCGCGCCAAGGCGGGCATGTTCCTCGCCTTCCAGCACCCCGAGGCCATCCCAGGAGTGTCCGTGCTCCAGTTCCTGCGGCAGGCGATGTCGGAGCGCAAGGGCGAGGACGTGTCCGTCCTCGAGGTACGGCTAGAGATGATGGAGTGGATGGACCGCCTGGGCATGGACCCCTCGTTCGGCGAGCGCCACCTGAACGACGGTTTCTCCGGGGGAGAGCGCAAGCGCAACGAGATCCTGCAGATGGCCCTCCTCGACCCGGAGCTCGCTGTGCTCGACGAGACCGACTCCGGTCTCGACATAGACGCGTTGCGCGTCGTCGCCCGCGGGGTCCAGGCCGTACGCGAGGAGAGGCCAAGCTTGTCGGTGCTGCTCATCACCCATCACACGGACGTGTTGTCGCAGCTCAGCCCCGACCGCGTCCACGTCCTCGTCGACGGTCGTATCGTGGCCGAGGGTGGCGCTGACCTGGCTGACGAGCTCGAGAGGACAGGGTACGAAGCATGGCGCACGTGAAGTCGACCATCCAGGAGCCAGGGCAGCCGCAGGGGGCCTCGAGCCTGCAGGGGGCCTCGAGCCCGCAGGGGGCCTCGAGCCTGCAGGGGGCCTCGAGCCTGCAGGGGGCCTCGAGCCTGCAGGGGGCTGATGCGCCTGGCAGGCGACTGGACGTCGATCGGATCCGATCCGACTTCCCGCTTCTGGCACGCCAGGTCCACGGTCGACGCCTCGTCTACCTCGACTCCGCGGCTTCCTCTCAACGGCCGCGAGCCGTTCTCCAGGCAATGGACGCGTACTACGAGACCACCCATGCCAACGTCCACCGGGGTGTCTACGCGATCGCCGAGGAGGCCGACCGGCTCTACGAGCAGGCGCGCGTGACCGTCGGCCACTTCATAGGCGCCCCCCACCCTGCACGCGAGGTGGTCTTCACCAAGAACGCGACCGAGGCGGTGAACCTGGTGGCATTCTCCTGGGGCCGTGCGAACCTGAAGCCTGGTGACGCGATCGTTCTCACGGAGATGGAGCACCACTCCAACCTCGTCCCATGGCTCGTCCTGGCAGCCGACCTCGGGTTGGAGCTTCGCTACCTGCGGATGGACGACTCCTACAGGCTGGACCTGTCTTCATTGGACCGCCTGGTAGAGGGCGCGAAGCTGGTCACCTGCACAGTGATGTCCAACGTGCTCGGCACCATTCCTCCGTTCGCCTCCATAGCAGAGGCAGCGCACAGCGCGGGTGCCGTCGTGCTCGCCGACGGAGCGCAGTCCGTCCCCCACCATGTTACGGACGTAGGTTCCCTAGGATGCGACTTCCTGGCCTTCAGCTCGCACAAGATGCTGGGCCCGACTGGTATCGGGGTTCTCTGGGGCCGGGAGGATCTTCTCGATGCCATGCCTCCTTTCATGACTGGAGGGGGGATGATCCGCGATGTCAAGCTCGACGGGTTCGTACCAGACGAGACGCCAGGGAAGTTCGAAGCCGGCACGCCCCCGATCGCCGAGGCGATCGGCCTGGCTGAAGCGATACGCTACCTGACCGATATCGGCATGACCTCGGTGGAGCACCACGAGAGCCACCTGACCGCCTATGCCGAGGAGGCACTTGCCGGCACGCTCGGAGCCGACCTCCGGATCTTGGGGCCGGCTGGGACAGTGGCCCGCGGTGGCGTGCTGTCGCTCGCCTACCGTGACATCCACCCCCATGACCTGGCTCAGGTCCTCGACGAGTCGGGCGTCTGCATCCGCGCAGGTCACCATTGCGCCAAGCCGCTCATGCGCCGGCTGGGGGTGAGTGCCACCGCTCGGGCCTCGCTCTACGTATACAACGACGAGTCGGACGTCGACGCCCTTGCAGAAGCGCTCGGAAAGGCCGGTAGCCTGTTCGGTTGATGCCAGCTCTCGAAGACCTATACCGCGAGATCATTCTCGACCACTACCGCAGCCCGCGCAATCGGGGCGAGCTCGCCGTACCGCCTGCCCGCAGGGTCGAAGGCTTCAACCCGCTGTGCGGCGACGAGGTCGTGGTCTACGCAGAGGTCGACGGCGACAAGCTGGCGGACATCCGGATCTCGGGCCAGGGCTGCTCGATCAGCCAGTCGTCTGCGTCGCTCATGTCGACTGCGGTGAAGGGTTTGCCACTCGGCGAAGTGCGAGAAGTCATCAGGACCTTCAAGTCGATGATGTCGCTCCACGAAGCGGCGATAGACGAGCACGGCGATCACGGGGGCGAGGACGGGGAGCACGCCTCTGGCACCAGTGGCGATTCCAGCGGGGAGGGCGGACCTGGTGAGGAGCCGGTGGACCTGGAGAAGCTGGGCGAGCTGGCAGCACTACAGGGTGTCGTCAAGTTCCCGGTCCGCATAAAGTGCGCCACTCTGGCGTGGAACACGCTGGTCCAGGCGATAGACGAGGCTGAGAGCTCCTCCGGCGAGGAATAGCCCGACAGCTACGCCCTCTTGGCCAACCGCGCCCTGTCAGGTACCCGCGGCTCCGGCGTAGACCTCGTATCCAGATTGCTCGAGCTTCTCGGCGAGCTCAGCGCCGCCGCTCTCGACGACGCGCCCGCCGAGTAGCACATGGACGGCGTCGGGTCGCAGCACGCTGAGAAGGCGGCGGAAGTGGGTTATGGCAAGGACGCCCATGCCCCACTCCTCGACCGCTCGCCTCAGACGGCCGGCCACCAGCCTGAGACCATCGACATCGAGGCCCGTGTCGACCTCGTCGAGCACCGCTATCGAGGGCCGCAGCATCGCGAGCTGGAGAGTCTCGCTTCGCTTCTTCTCCCCGCCCGAGAGGTCGACGTTGAGCGAGCGGTCGATGATGGCGCCGTCCAACCCCAGATCCTGCGCTTCGCCCGCCAAGTTGCTCGTGTCACGGCCCGTGGCTTCAAGCACCTGAGCCAGGCCTACGCCCGGGACCTCGACCGGCTGCTGCATCGCGAGGAACAACCCTGCCGCAGCTCTTTCCCAAGTCCCCATGGCGAGCAGGTCGGCGCCGTCGAGGGTCACCGCACCTGCTGTGACCTCGTAGCCCCCCTTTCCCATGAGAACGTGCGCGAGAGTGGACTTTCCAGACCCGTTGGGACCCATCAGAGCGTGGACCTCTCCGCTACGCACAGTGAGGTCGACGCCTCGGAGAACCTCGGTCCCCGCTACCGAGACGCGCAACCCTTCGAGAACCAGGACGTGGTCGCTCACGGCAGGGTCACCACAACGTCCGATCCTTCCGTCCTCACCTCGTAGACGGGCACGGATCTTGTCGCCGGAAACGAGCGCGGCTCGCCTGTCCTCAGATCGAAGGTGGAGCCGTGGCGAGCGCACTCGATCTCGCACTCGTCGACGAGGACCTCACCCTCCGACAAGGGGAAATCCTCGTGACTGCACACGTCGTCGACGGCGAAGAACTGGTCGCCCACCCGCACCAGGGCAACGGCGCGCCCCGCCACCTCGAAGCGCCGGGCCTCGCCCGAAGCGATCTCGTCCAGCGAGCAGAGCCGCACCTGCTCACCCACCGCCCGTCACCCGCCTTCCGGCTTCGAGGCGAGCCGCCATTTCCTCCTCGACCCAGCGCCCGACGCCGGAAAGGGGGGCACGCCGGGCGGCCTCACGGAAGAAGCCCGCAACCACGAGCCTTTCGGCCTCGGCTGGCTCCACGCCCCTCGACTCCAGGTAGAAACGCTGCTCCTCGTCGACGGGGCCCACCGTCGAAGCATGGCTGCAGCGGACGTCGTTCTCCTCTATCTGAAGGTTCGGGATCGAGTCGGCGTGCGCGCCCTCGGAGAGCACCAGGTTGTGGTTCGTCTGGAATGCGTCGGCTCCGTGCGCGCCGCGGCGAATGCGGATGAGCCCGTTGTAGGCGGACCGGGCCCGGTCAGCCACGGCCCCGTCGAAGACGAGCTCGCTCGCACTGCTAGGAGCGCGGTGGTCCTGAACGGTCTCGAAGTCGTGAACCTGCTCTCCAGTTCCGAGGTAGGCGGCCAGCAGGGTCGACCTGGCACCTTCGCCATCCAGGGAACACAGCGTCGAGACGCGGGCGTACAGGCCACCGAGGCCGGCCGAGTACGAGATGATCTCCCCCCCGGTGGCCACGCGGCTCGCCTGGGTGGCTATCTGCCAGCTCTCCCGGCCCAGGGCCTGGACGCTCACATAGCTGAGACGAGCCCTCTCCCCTACGTCGAGCTCGGTCACCGGCACTACGAGCGACGCCGATGACGTAGAGCTCGCACCCGGCGTAGCCGTGCGCATGTGCTGTCCTTCCCCACTTGCGCGCAAGGTCGTGGCCCGACCCTGAGGAGTCTCGATGATCACTCCCTCCGCCGCATCGAGCGCGACCTCGACGACTGTGGCCGATGCCCCGGCACCCAGCTCGACGAACGTACGAGGAAAGGACGCCAGGCGCCCGAGATCATCCTTCCCCGGCGGTGTTCCGGCAATGTTCACGACGACCACGGGCGCGTCGAGCACGGTGCCGGGCGGCACCGAGATGGTCAGAACCTCGCCAAGGAAGGCGTCGTGCAGCTCGCCGAAGATGCCCGAGAGCCCAGCGATCGATCCCAGCCCCACCGGAAGATCCTCCGCAGATCGCGATCCGGCGACCCGAAGCTGCTCGCCGGTTCCTCCTGGAAGCTCCACGGCTATCACTCCCCCCGGCACGGTAACGGCAAGGGCGCGACAGGGACCGAGCGACCGGGCAAGGTCGCGTGCAGCAGACACCAGGTCCGCGTGCTCCTCGGCCCTCGGGGCAAGCACGGCCGGTGCGAAGGAGCCGAGGTCGAGGTCACCGACGCGGCTGTAGCGCCACGCCTCGTCCTTCTGGCCGGGCATAGGCGCGACCGCAAATCGCTCCCAGGCCCTGGCACGTCGCTCGCGCATAGCAGGAGAGCCTGGGATGCGGGTGGACGAGGTCTCGTCGAAGGCGCTCGGTCTGCTCTGCACGCTCAGGATGGGAACCTCGGGTCGCTGGTCAGCTTGGCAGCACGCGCTGCGTGCTGGCGAGCGCCAAGATCTGCTTGGCAAAGCAGAGTATTGCCGATCCGCTTGGCGCGAGCCGCCTCCATCATAGGCGGGGTACCAGGGGACCGTGACATGCCTGGCTAGAGTGGTGCGGTGGACGCGAGCGGCACCTCCGGCATGGACGCTTCGCGTTCCGAGGTGCTCTCGGTGGAGGTGGATGCAGGCGTCGGCATCCTGTGGCTCGACCGTCCAGAAGCACGCAACGCCATGGGTCCCGCGTTCTTCAATGACCTGCCTGGCGTCGTCGGCGCACTCGACGCAGACCCGGAGGTTCGTGCGATAGTCGTGGCTGCCCGCGGTCCGCACTTCAGCGTCGGTCTCGACCTCAAGGCAATGGCGTCAGTGCTGGCAGGAGACGGCACTGCGGGTGGCCCTAGGCCAGGCGATCCCGGCTTTGAGAAGCCGGCCCAGCCGTCGATGGCCTATCGAGCCCAGGCTGCCCGCCGGGAGATCATTCGCCTGCAGGGTGCGATCACATCGGTCGCCCAGTGCACGAAACCAGTCGTGGCGGCAATCCACGGATACTGCATCGGCGGGGGCGTCGACCTCGCGGCGGCTTGCGACATTCGCCTCGCCAGCTCCGACGCTCTGTTCTCGGTCCGCGAGACCCGGATGGCAATAGTTGCGGACCTGGGCAGCCTCCAGCGGCTCCCGGCCATCATCCCCGCGGGCCACCTGGCCGAGCTCGCGTTCACAGGCAGGGACATCGACGCCGCACGGGCCCTGCGCATCGGCCTCGTGAACGATGTCCTGCCCGACGCTGCGGCAGCCTTGGACGCGGCACGCGCCGTCGCCGCCGAGATCGCAGCCAACTCCCCCTTGGCGGTACAAGGGACGAAGGCAGTGCTTGCTGCTTGCCGCAACCGAACCCTCGAGGAAGGCCTCGACTACGTGGCCACGTGGAACGCCGGCTTCCTCCAGTCCGACGACCTCGTCGAAGCCATGAGCGCGTTCCTCTCCAAGCGCGAGCCGTACTTCCGCGGCCGCTGAGGAGAGACGTCGTGAACGCCCGCGGTCGGCTTTGCATCGCGGCCGTCGCCGATCCGTCCTTCATATGCCCGACGCGCTTGCAGCGGCCGTGAACCTTGCGCCTTTCGGCGCCAACGTCGTTGGCCAAGAGCCGAAGGACGTGAGAAGGGAGTTCGCGCGGATCGGCCGGGAGTTCGTCGCCTCGAACTCTTAGAGGCTCAGCGGATAGGGAGGTTGGATCAGGGAGCCGTTCATCCAGACGAGCAGGGCAAGGCGGAGGAGGAAGGGCAGGCTGGAGTGCCTGTCCGACGACGACAACGCCGCAATGCGAAGTCTGGGGGATGGCGAGCCCGGCATCCCTATCCGCTGAGCCTCTTAAGACTCGTCGGGCAGGATGCGAGCCAGCCGGAGGACGAGGTTCCGCACGAACTCCTTCTTCTCTGGCCACGGGAAACCGGGCAAGGCCGTACGAAGCGTCACGACGCCGTGCAGGGCGACCCAGATCGCCGTGCTGTCGGCAAACACGTCGGTCGTCGCAGATCTCCCTGCTTTGACGCAGGACATGACACCGTCGAACAGCAGCGAAAAGCTCTCCGCTCCGAACGCCAGCACGGGCCTCCCGTCATCGCCGAGCGGTACCGGCTTGCAGTAACCGCTCGGAAGGCGCTGCTCGTTGAAGAGCACGCCATACCACTGTGGATGTTCGAGCGCGAAATCGGCATACGCCTCGCAGGCGGTGACGAGCGCGTCGACAGAGAGGGCTCCCGGTCATAGCGCCCTCGCCTCGGTCAGCCACACATCGGCGGGCTTTGGTCGTTATGACGTAGGCCCTCGAGCATCGCCATTCTGACCGTCGCTCACGTGTTCAACGAGTGCGTCCGACAACAGTCGACACCCTCACCCTAATGATGACTCTACGGGGTCGCTGATGACCTGAGTGAAGGAGCGCCCGCGCTCGTGCTCACGATTCCTCTCCCTCAGCCGCCGTCTCGTCGCCCAGCCTTCCAAGCCTCTCCAGGAACGCGATCGCCGCCTGGCGCAGGTCCTCAGGCGTCGCCAAGTAACCGGTCGGCCCGCGATGGATCTTCGAAGCAGTACGCGCCGCATCTTCCACCAGCTCCGTGCGAATCCTCTTACCGCACCAGGCACCGAGGCCGTGAGGGGCACCTCGCAGCTCCTCGGCTATCGAGACGCTGAGGCCGACGTGCGACACCAATCGGAAAATGTCCAGGTAGTCGTTCGAACCCTTGTAGGCCCGCACTTCACGGCGGCGAGGTGCCGACTGGAGCTTCATCGCTACAAGAGCTGCCGGTCGTGCGACACGGCAGGAAGCAGCTGCTCCCACGCCTCCCTCGACCGCGAGCGTCAGACCGGTGGCGGTGTCGAACGCCCATCGGTGGGCGACGATGAACGCCCGGTCGAACTCGTCCTCCGGCAGGTCCTCTGCGGCAATATCGGCGGCCGGCACAGAACCAACTTCGATGGAATCGACCTTGACACCTGCGATCGTTCCTTCCTCCGGACCTGATGCAGACGAGAGAAGGAGCGACACAGCCGGGGGACGATCGTCCACCTGGACGACGGCGGTGTCGATGTCCTCGGTAGCCCGGTGCACGTCGCCGAGTCTCGCCATTACCGCCAATCCGCCGATAAGCGCGAAGCACTCGGTCCCGAGCGCCTCTGCGAGCGCCTTCAGTGCCCCAAGAAGTCGCCGCGTCGCCTCGCCTCCGCCGAGAACGACGGAGTCACCAGACACGGACGTGCCCCTCCGGGTTCCAGGAGGCCAGTACCTCCCGGCCCCTCGCCCGGTCCTGAGCAAGATCGAGTGCGACGATGAGGTGGCTCGCTACCGGGTACCCGCCCCTCTTCCCCGCCTCGGTCTGAAACCCATAGGTTGAAGGACAGACAGCCACCCGCGCGGCTGCCTGTTCGTCGCCGGTGGCTGCCATGGAAGTGAGCAGACGGCGCACAGCCCACCGGTCCGCTACGTAGAGATCCGGAGGCCATTTCGAGGTAGCGACCAGCGGCGCCCCGTGCCAGAGCGCACCAAGGGTTCCCGATAGGCGGTAGGAGGAGTCGAAGGGCGGCACCGAAGACAGCCCGTACCACCGTGGGGACCACTCCTCGGCGAGCTCTTCGAACAGCTCGGGAATGAGCGGCCTCCCGTCGCCGTCCACGAGACCGCGCTCCCGCATCGCAGAGAGGATCTCCGAAACCCGCCCAGGCGAGCGTTTCGTGCGACGGGACAGCTCCATAGTCCCCGTCCGCTCGTCAGGCTGAAGCAACAGCGCGATGGCAACGTCAAGGCCGACCGGCGAGAAGAGCTCCACGACGCGCTCGCTCACCACAGGTAGCACGGTGGGCACGTCGGCATCCACGATGAGACCCTCGGATCGGATGCTCAGGTGTCCACGCCGGTCGAGCCAAGCGATCCCGGCATCGGTCAGTTCCCTCCGCGCTTCCGACGAGATGCGATCAGCGACCACGACCGCGCCGCCGGCACCGAAGCGGCGGGCGTACTCGTGAAGCTGCGCGGCAACGGCGAGCGCGTCCCCCGCTGACACGCGGTTCTTCACCTCAACCACAAAGGAACGACCGCATGCCTCGACAAGGAGGTCGGACCGTAGGTATGCGGGAACGGCGAGCTCGCCCAGCGCTTCGACGACCTCCTCCCCTGCATCCTTCACTCTTCGTGGCTCCATGAATCTAGAATACCATCATTCAACCTTCGTGGTACCACGAAGGTTGAAGTCAATGACACAGCAAGTGCCCTACTGTGTACCGCTCGCGCTATCTCGCAGACCGTTTTCTCTCTGCAAGCATTTCTGATACACGGTCAGATCATGACCGACAGGGCTCTCACGGTACTTCCGGAGCTCCTTTGGGACCTACAAGGCTCCCATGACGACGCGCTCGTACGACCGGCTGGCGCGCGTCCCTGCCAGCTGACCGGGGCCGACAGATCAGCGGCAAGGCAGAACGCCAGTCGCACATTGTTGAGGATCAGAGCGTGGGATTTCGAGGTGAGCTACGACGACCCCATGGTGATCTTGGACCTTCTTCCCGCCACAGCCGACGCCGTCGAGCAGGCCTTGATTCCCAATCGCACTTATCCAGCTGGCGGGGGAGGGCTCGAACCTCCAACCTCCTGATCCAAAGTCAGGCGTTCTGCCGGTTGAACTACCCGCCACTGCAGCCAGTGACACGACGCGCTTTCCGGTAGCGGCGTTAGCGTACCGGCAGTGCCCTCTCTCGCAGCCGATCCCGGCGGCTTCTAAGAGGCTCAGCGGATAGGGGTGCCGGGCTTGCCGCCCCCCAGACTTCGCATTGCGGCGTTGTCGTCGTCGGACAGGCACTCCAGCCTGCCCTTCCTCCTCCGCCTTGCCCTGCTCGTCTGGATGAACGGCTCCCTGATCCAACCTCCCTATCCGCTGAGCCT
>JAJYXW010000100.1 GCA_021801525.1 Actinomycetes bacterium | reverse complement strand
GTTTCGCAACGGGTGCTCCTCGGTGCCTGTCGGCAACTCACTGGCTCCTCTGCCGATCACACAGGGCTACTGGCAGGCAGCTTCCGACGGCGGGGTGTTCTCTTTCGGTGCGTCGGGCTTTGCCGGGTCGATGGGAGGCCAACGGCTGAACGCGCCGATAGTCGGCATGGCCGCCACCCCCGACGGCAAGGGCTACTGGGAGGTGGCCAAGGACGGCGGGGTGTTCAGCTTCGGCGACGCCAATTTCTACGGGTCGATGGGCGGCCAACGGCTGAATGCGCCGATGGTCGGCATTGCCGCCACCCCCGACGGCAAGGGCTACTGGGAGGTGGCCAAGGACGGCGGGGTGTTCAGCTTCGGCGACGCCACCTTCTACGGCTCGATGGGCGGCAAAGCGCTCTCCGCCTCGATCGTGGGCATAGCGGCAGCACCCCATGGGTGGGGCTATTGGCTGGTTGCTTCCGACGGCGGGGTGTTCGCCTTCGGCGGGGCCAAGTTCTACGGCTCGATGGGCGGAAAAGCGCTCGCCGCCCCGATCGTGGCGATGGCCGCTACCTCCCACGACGGGGGCTACTGGTTGGTTGGGGCAGACGGGGGGGTGTTCAGCTTTGGCGACGCCAATTTCTATGGCTCGATGGGAGGCCACCGGCTGAACGCGCCGATAGTCGGAATGGCGGCCACCCCCGACGGCAAGGGCTACTGGGAGGTGGCCAAAGACGGCGGGGTGTTCAGCTTCGGCGACGCCAAGTTCTACGGGTCTATGGGAGGCCACCCGCTGAACGCTCCGGTGGTGGGCGCAGCCCCCGACGTGTGAGAAGACATCGACGACGCGCAACAATGCAAAGCGGCCGATCACCTGGTCGTAGGAGATGAGCGACGGTCCAAAATGCCGGACCGATCACCTCCGCGAGCGAGGCTCCGCTGATCAAGGCAGGTCAGCCCTGCAGGAGATCCCTGGGAGAACCGCCGCGTACGAAATTACCCGCCGGCGAGCACGGCGGTGAGCTGAGTAGGGCGTTCGGTGCTGCGGTATGTTCTCGACATGGGCATCGTGGCCATAGACCGGGTGCTCGGCCCTGCTTGCTCAGGGTGGTCCACCGCTCCACTTCCCCGAGCCTCCACTTCCCCGAGCGTCCACTTCGTGCAGCGAGCGAAGCAGCTCAGCTTCACCGAGCGCCACGGGGTCCACGGCTGCTGCTCGATCGAGAAGAACGGCGCCGCAGAGACGTGACCGTTCTCGCCCGCTCCCCGCGATTCGCGGACTACGCCCAGGTGGTGGCCCGGCGTTACGCAGGCGACACGCTCTTCGTCTACCCCGATGTCGGGCTGCTCCGAGGAATCCTGTCAGGCAAGGCCGCCTACCTCCGGAGGGGGAAGGCTAAGGCTTTCGCTGCGCTCGACCGTAGCGGGAAACCTGCCGCCTTCTGCACAGCCTTTGTCGACCCCGGTCTTCAGCTCAAGACTGGGCGGGCGACGGGGAGCATCGGGTATTTCGAGGCGCTCGACGAGCGGGCGTCGACCGAGGTGCTCGATGCCGCACGCGTATGGCTGGCAGGCGAGGGCGTGCGCGAGGTGTGGGCGCCTTTCAACGGCAATCCCTACAACCAGATGGGCGCCCGCGAGGACCGGTTCGACGAGCCGCCTTTCATCGGCTGCGCCCACAACCCGCCGACCACGACTCGATTCCTCGGGGCGGCGGGCTTCGAGCTCGTCAACCGCTACCTGAACTTCGAGATCGACCTGACGTCGCGACCTTGGGAGCGCTTCGACGCTACCCGCATAGAACGCATGGAAGTCAGGCTCCGCCCGGCGTCGCGGCTGCAGTTCCGGCGCGAGGTGCTCAGCTACGTGCGACTCCACAACACAGCCTTCCGGACGGTATGGGGAGAAGTGGAGATAAGTGACGTCGAAGCACTGCAGACGCTAATGCGGTCCCGGCTGGCGATCGTCCCCGAGCTGTTCCAATTCGCTATGGCAGGTGGCACGGAGATCGGGTTCGTCCTGTGCATGCCGGACCTGAGCGGCGCCCTGGCACCGCTGCACGTACCGCTAACCTCGCCGAGGGGAGTGGCCAGGCTGGCGCGGGTGCGGAAGCGGGCGACGGGGGTGGGCCTCTTGTCGCTGGCAGTCGCCCCCGAGCACCAGGGTGGTGGGGTGGGCACGGCACTGGTGGCTGCGGCATGCCGGGCAGCAGCCGGTCTACGCTTTCGGCATCTCGAGTATGCCCTGGTCGCCGAGAACAACGAGCCTTCCAAGGCGACGGCTGCCCGCTTCGGCGGAAAGCCCTGCCGCTCGTTCGGCATCTACGGGAGCAGCATCGGCTGAACGGCCCATCGCCTTCGTGGGCGGGACCATTCTCACGATGGCGCCGGAAGCAGGTCCGGTGGAGGCGCTGGTCGTCGTCGGCGACCGCATCGCCGCTCTGGGAAGCGCCGAGTTGCTGCGTGCCTTTCCAGGCTCGGTGGTGCACGACCTGGGCGGGCGCACCCTGTGCCCGGGCTTTATCGACGCACATCACCACCTGTCCATCTCGGCGCTCCACCCGCGCTGGGCCGACCTGCGCACGGTCAGCTCCGACGAGGAGCTGGCGTCGGTCCTCGAGGCGCAGGCAGAGCGCGAGCCGTCGACGCCGTGGATCAGGGCCGCCGGGTGGAGCGACGTAGGCTCGGGCTTCGTCCCCCATCGCCGCCACCTCGACACCTTGGGCCTCGACCGCCCGGTGCTAGTCGCCCACTACAGCCTCCACCAGGCGGTCACCGACTCCAAGGGTCTGGCGCTCCTCGGCATCGGAGCCTCGACCCCTGATCCACCGGGCGGGAGCATCGGTAGGTACCCCGACGGGACTCCGAGCGGCCTGCTCATCGAGAGGGCATGGTCGGAGGCTCATCGGCGATCGCTCGCCCCCTACGAGGATCCCGACCGTCTGGCTGAGCACATCGAGACGGCTGCCCGGGCCCTGCTTTGCCAGGGCATCACCGCTGTGCACGACACCGCCTGCTCCCCGGCGGCCGAGCGCGCCTACCGGTCGCTCGCGGAACGCGGCCGGCTTTCCATTTCGGTCATGACCTGCCCGCATCCTTCGGCGCTCTTCGCGCCGCCACAAGAGGTGCGCCTCTTGGAGGGCCCACGAACGGGGGAGGGCGACGAGTGGCTGCGAACGGGGCCGGTCAAGCTCTTCGCAGACGGCGGGGTCGCCCCTGCGATCGACGTGCACTTGCAGGGGCAGCGGCTTACTTTGGGTTCGATCTTTGGTGGTCTCACCGAGCAAGTCGAGTTGGCCATCTCACGTGGATACCGAGTTGCCGTTCACGCAATAGGGAATGCCGGGTTGGAGGAGGCACTCCATGCGTTCGTGGCAGCGGCCGGAAGGCACCCGGGCGACGACCACCGTTTCCGCGTCGAACATGCCTGCTTGGCATCGCCCGCCCAGCTACGGCGGCTCTCCGAGCTCGGCGGCGTCGCCGTCGTACAGCCGGCCTTCCTCGATCATCTCGGTCGCCAGATCGAAGGCGTGGTTTTCGACGATGCCCAGTGGCTTCCCTTCGCCGCCATCCGGCAAGCGGGGGTGACCTTGGCCGCCTCCTCCGACTGCCCGTGCGCATTCTCCGAGCCGCTGCTCGGCTCGGGGCTGGGCGTTACCCGTCGCGCAGGAAGCGGGGCCGTGATCGACGAGGGCCAATCGGTCCCGATGCTGGATTGGCTCGAGGCGTATACGGTCGGAGCGGCCTACGCCGGGGGGCAGGAACACGAGCGCGGGTCGCTCGAAGTCGGTAAACGTGCCGACCTCGTCGTGCTCGACGGTGCTCTGGCGCCCGAACCGCCGCCAACGGTTGCCCAGACATGGGTGGCGGGCCGGCTCGTCTTCGGGTCCGAGCTGCCGTGACACCCGCCTCCACGACCCATCCTCATGGCATACGCTGGGTCGCCCGATATGGAGCGACTTGTTCTCGATCAACCCCTCGAAGTTCCCGTGCTCGACGGCAACCTCGTGCGATTGGAGCCGTTGTCGTCCTGCCACGCCCAGGACCTGCGCATGGCGGCAGAAGAGCATCGCGGGGAATATCGTTACACCTACGTTCCCCGGGCCCATCAGGTCGATGAGTACATAAGCGCCCAGCTCGGGCGAGCTGGTGAGGGCAAGATGGCGCCGTTTGCCCAGATCCGCAAGAGCGACAGCCGCGCGGTTGGCTGCACCGCCTTCTGGGACCCGCGCCGCTGGCCAGGCCGGTCTGATCTGTGTGCCATCGAGATCGGCTGGACGTGGCTCTCGGCCTCCGCTCAGCGCACCGGCATCAACCTGGAGAGCAAGCTCATGCTCATGCGGCACGCGTTCGAGGTGCTCGGCGTGGTTCGCGTCGACCTGAAGACAGATGCCCGCAATCAGAGGTCCCGTACGGCCATCGAGGCGCTCGGGGCCCAGTTCGAGGGAGTGCTTCGGAACTGGTCGCCATCTCACGCGCCTGGTGAAGAGGGACTCCTCCGGGATTCGGCCATGTTCTCGGTGACCGACGCCGACTGGCCGGACGTGGAGGCGACCCTTCGCCGCCGCCTTGCCGACCGAGGCTGTAGGTCACCTGTCCGTTAGGGCTGCCGAGCCCCGATGGTGCCGATGGTGCCGATGGTGCCGATGGTGCCGATGGTGCCGATGGTGCCGATGGTGCCGATGGTGCCGATGGTGCCTAGGCTGAAGAGGGGACGTATGAACGATGCCATGAGGAGGCGCGATGAGATTTGGCTTGCACATCCCTGATTTCACCTGGGCAGGCGGGCCTCCAGTGCTCGGGAAACGGTTGGCGGATATCGCCAAGACCGCCGAGCGTGCCGGGTTCGACCGGGTGAGCGTTATGGACCATGTCTGGCAGATCGGTCACATCGGCGCACCCGAGCAGGAGATGCTGGAGTCCTACACGACGCTTGGTTACCTGGCAGGCTGCACCGAGCAGGTGAAGCTGCTGGCGGTAGTCAGCGCGGTCGTCTACCGCGAACCCGGGCTGCTTGCCAAAGCGGTCTCGACTCTGGACGTCGTCTCGGGCGGCAGGGCGATGCTGGGCATCGGCGCGGCTTGGAACGAGGACGAGGCCCGCGGACTCGGGTTGCCGTTCCCACCTATCAGCGAGCGCTTCGAGCGCCTGGAGGAAGCGCTCCAAATCTGCCTGCAGATGTGGAGCGAAGACGACGGCCCGTACGAAGGCAAGCATTACCATCTGGCGCGTACCCTGAGCTCGCCCCAGCCGCTCACCCAGCCACATCCGCCGATACTGATCGGGGGGTCCGGCGAGCGCAAGACGCTGCGGCTGGTGGCCCGCTACGCCGACGCGTGCAACCTCTTCGACAGCCCGGAGCTTCCTCACAAGCTCGACGTGCTCCGGGAGCATTGCGAGCGGGAAGGGCGGGACTATGGCACGATCGAGAAGACGGTGCAGACCAGGTTCGATCTCGGCCCGAACGGGGAGCGGGTGGACGAGACTATCGACCACCTGCGAGCGCTCGCCGAGCTCGGCATCGACCTCGCTCATGGCACCGTGATAGATGTCGGTTCCATGCGGCCGCTCGAGCTGATGGCCGAACGTGTGCTGCCCGCGCTGGCATCTGCTTGAGCCGCAGGGCCGCGCGCCTGTCCGCTGGGCCTCTCAGCAGCCAGCCTCGTCGGCAGAGTCCAACGAGTCGAGATCGATCACCTTGCCCCGATCGACGCTCACCCAGTCACGACCCTCACGGTAGGGACGGAGGCTCATGGCGATATAGGCGAGATCGGCGGCGGACTTCGGGCGCTGGAGCTCGTAGAGGTGAGGCAGCTCGGTCCACGCGGTCACTGCTTGCCACAATCGAAGAGCTGCGTCACCCTCCGGTGGGTCGAGGAGAACGGGACCGAACAGGCACTGGCTGTCGGGGAACACCAGCGTCGGCACGCCGTACCCGCCTAGGTCGAGCACCCGGCGGTGATCCGCCAGGACGTCGTCGTTGGTAGTGGCATCGGCGATGGCCTCGTCCACGAGATGCGGGTCGAGGCCGATCTCGCCCAGGAGCTCACGAGCGACGGCCGGGTCGTGCGGCTTCTGACCTTCCTCGTGCAGGGCGCGGCCGGCTCGCGCGTACCACGCGTCGAGCTCGGACATGTCGCGCCGGCGCAGCAGGGCACCCACGCGCATCAGGGACCAGCCGTAAGACCACTCGCGTTCCCACGGGTGCTTCTTCCCCTCGGCGCGGTTCGCCTCCTCGAGGCTGAAGAAGCGCCAGTTCACCGTGAGGCCCGTGCGATCACGGACGGACCTGATCCACTTCGATGCTGCATATGCAAAGGGACACATGACGTCGAAGTGGAAGTCGACGCTTTCGACAGGGATGGTCGCGCCAGGTCCCACACTCGCGTTCCTGTCCTTGTCGCCACCCGGCACGCCCCCAGCCTAGTGGTCCGTCCCGCAAATGATCTTGGGCTTCCGCCGGCAAGTTGACGCCCCTGGCGGCGTTCTCGTCCTCGCCGTAGCTCCAGCTACGCCTTCGTCCTCGGCCTTGCCAGATGACGCCCCTGGCTCGGCGGCCAACGTCACGCCACTTGCGGGACGGACCACTAGTGGCCGGCAGGTGGAGCGGTCATTGCTGGCTCCAGGCGCTTCGAGCGGAGATGGTTGCAGCCGAGCCCCTGGTCAGGTTCGGCAGGGTGAAGCTTCCAGGGTTCGAGAAGACCATTCGACCGTCCTCGACCCTGCTCAGTTTCATCGCCCCGTAGTCGCGCAGGTAGCTCTGGTGGACCCGCCATGGGAACTTCGATCCCTGCTTGGGGAGCCGGTCCAGCGCGCGGAGCACGTAGCCGGACTGGAGCCCCAGGAGCGGTTCGTCGACCACGCCCGGGTCTGTGTTCAGGGCGACGCATTGGCGCCAGCCGCGATCTCGCATGTGGACCAGCAAGCGTGTCACGTAGTCGCACGTGAGCTCGCACTTGAGCGTCCACGAGGCGTTCGTGTAACCGACGGCGATCGCCAGGTTGGGCACCCCCTCGAGCATCATGCCCTTGTAGACGAGGCGCTTGGCGGGGTCTATGGCTTCACCGTCCAGTGCTACCTGCATGCCGCCGAGGAAGAGCAGCTCCAGGCCCGTGGCGGTCACGACGATGTCGGCCTGCAGCTTGCGGCCCGACTCGAGCTCCAAGCCCGTCTCCGTGAAGGTGGCGATCCGGTCGGTGACTACAGAGGCCTTCCCGGCACTGATTGCCTTGAAGAGGTCGCCGTCGGGCACTACGCACAGACGTTGGTCCCAGGGGTCGTAGCGGGGGGCGAAGTGGGTTTCCACGTCGTAGCCTGCCGGGAGCTGGCGCTCGACCTGTTTGCGGAGCAGGCGCCTCGCCAGTGCCGGGCGCCGGCGGGCCAGCTGGTAGCTGCCCTCCATGAGGAGAGCCTTCATCCAGCGGACGACGGGTCGCGCGATCCCTTCAGGAAGGAGGCGGCGCAATGCGCTTGCCAGGGGATCCTCGGCGGGCAGCGAGACTATGTAGGTGGGGGAGCGCTGGAGCATCGTCACATGGGCAGCCTGCGTGGCCAACGCCGGTACCAGGGTGATTGCGGTTGCCCCGCTTCCGATCACGACGACGTTACGCCCAGTAGAGTCGAGGTCCCCGGGCCAGTGCTGGGGGTGGACGACAGCTCCGGCAAAGCGCTCCGCGCCCGGGATGTCGGGAACATGACCGTTCTCGTAGCGGTAGTAGCCAGTGCAGCAGAAGAGGAACCTGCACCCGATCTCCACGAGCTCGCCCGTGTCGCCTCGCTCCACGAGCAAGTGCCACAGGGCAGCGAGGCTGGACCAGTCGGCCTTCACCACCCTGTGGTGCAGGCGGATGCGCTCCCCGAGACCGTGCTCTTCCGCCGTGTCGCGTATATAACGAAGGATAGAGGCCCCGTCGGCGATGGCTCGCTCCTCTTCCCATGGTCGGAACGAGTACCCGAGCGTGAACATGTCGGAGTCGGATCGCACGCCCGGGTAGCGAAAGAGATCCCAGGTCCCCCCGACGGACCCGCGTGCCTCGAGCACCGCATAGGAGGCCCAGGGGCATCGCCTCTCGAGGCGGCACGCCGCGCCGATGCCCGACAGGCCGGCGCCGACCACGACGACGTCCAGGTTTTCCACCTGCCGGCCCCTAGGCAGCGGTGCTCGTCGTCGAGCCGGCGAGCTTGGAGCGCATCGAGCCGTGCTCCCCGAAGAGCTCCTCGCGCCAGTGCTCCACCAGCGCGGTTGTGTCACGGTCGTCGGGGTGGAAGCCGCGCCTGTCGTACTCCCTCAGCTTCGACCAAGTCTCCCGGCTGACCAGGGGGGAGCGGCGGAAGCTACGCCAGCTCCTCAGCAGAACCCCGCGGCGGTACGTGTCGCGGTCTGCTAGGAGCGAGCAGGCCATCTGCAGGGTCATCACGACGACGAACCCGATCCTGAGCATCTTCATGGTCACCACCCGTAGACGCTCGCCGCCTCCCACTGCCCTGTAGACATCGAAGGCAACTGCCTTGTGCTCGGACTCCTCGAGGGCGTGCCACATGAACAGATCTTTGACCGGCTGGTTGCCAAAGAGCGCCTGCACCTCCTCGTTCTCCAGCAAGAGCTCGGCCATCGTCGCGGTGAAGTGCTCCAGGGCTGCCGTTGCTGCAAGGTTGGATATCGGCGGTGCCAGCCGGTCGCGCAGTGCAAGTGCTCGCTTCGTGAGGCGCCCGAAGAGCTTGGTCGGGAAGCCGACTTCGGCGAGCCGTGCGTTGAACGCACGGTGCTCGCGACCGTGCATCGCCTCCTGCCCGATGAAGCCTGCAACCTGACGTTTCAGGTCGGGGTCCGTGACCTTGTCGCGGTAGCGCCGTACCGATCTCACGAAGAAGTCCTCGCCGTCGGGGAAGAGTGCCGACAGCGCCGCAGCGAAGTGGCTGTGGAGCAAGTCACCACCGGCGGCGAAGTGCCGCGGAACGTCGTGGAAGGACTGCTCGAGGGCTACGCGCCTGGTGGGAACCATCCGTGTGTTTGCGGAAGGTCCAGTGGAACCGCCGCCGAGCGCGGTTGCCGGTGGGCTGGTGGATGGACCGGTTGTCGGCGTCTCGGTCGTCGGTGTCTCGGTCATGGTTGTCTTGGTGTCTCCTCGGGTCCCTGAAGCTGGGTCGTAGTCCATAGTAGAGGATTTGATAGAAAGCCTCAAGTCCTCGCTTAGTGGTACGATGTACACCTATGGCGCCGGTGTCCAGGCATGGTGGTTCGGGAGCTCAGGCCAAACCGGCTCAGGCAAAACCGGGTCAGGGAGCCAGGGGGTCGATCACGCGCCAGGCCGTCCTCGATGCTGCCATAGCCCGTTTCGGGCGGGAGGGCTTCAGGGCGGCCTCGGTGGCCGACATAGCACGTGATGCCTCAGTAGGTGGCACCGTTCCCTACGCCTACTTCGCCGGCAAGGAGGCTCTCTTCTTCGCTGCGGTGGACGAGGACGCGGCCGGCGTCATCAGGGAGGGCCTGTCCAGCCTCGACGAGGTCACCTCCATCCGTGCCTGGCCCGAGAGAGTCATCTTGACGCTCCTCGATGCCCTCGAGCGCCACCCGCTGGCCCGGAGGCTGCTGGCGGGGCTGGAGCCCGAGGTGACGGTGCGGGTGCTCGACATGCCGGCGCTCGCGGAGCTGCGCAAAGCCGCTGCGGAACAGCTCCGCGTCGACCAGGACAAAGGCCAGGTGCGCAGCGACATAGACCCAGTGGTGATCGCCAATGGGCTCGTGGCGATCGTGCTCTCGCTCCTCATGTCGTTGGTGCAGCTCGGACCTGCCGGCGTTACTCTCTACGGGGAAGAGGTAGCCGCTGTCCTCGCTGCCGCGATCGAGGTCCCTGCCCGAAGGGGTCCCGCCGAGTCGCCCGAGTAGCTGCGCCCGAGTAGCTGCGCCCGAGTAGCTGCGCCCGGGTAGGAGCAGATGCTCAACCGTGTCCGGAGGCAAGCTTGCCAGGATCGAGCCGCACCTCGAGCTGGCCTCGTTCGGACAGCACCTCCACGGAGTGGCGCCCACCCGCGTCGCGGCGAACGACCAGGTCCACCGACGCGTCGCCTACGGAGAGGTTGGTTGCTCTCAGCTCCCCCAGCCATTCGGGGAGGGCCGGGTCGACGCAGAGCGTGCGAGCCTGTGCGTCGGCGCTGAGCCCGAGCAGGCTGGTGAGAATGTGGACGACCGCGCCCGCAGCCCACGCCTGGGGCACGTTCGCTCCCAGGTATTGCACGGGGAAGGCCCCCTCGTCGCGAGCCAGCCCCGCAAAGAGCTCGGGGAGCCGACGCGAGAGGAACCGCTCGCCGGCGTCGAATATGGCTCTTGCGACGTGAGCTGCTTCGGAGTCCAGGCCGTAGCGCCTGAACCCCGCGATGGCGATCGCGTTGTCATGAGGCCATACCGAGCCGAGCTGGTACGAGAAGGGGTTGTAGGACGGGTGAGCCGCCGACAGAGTTCGTATGCCCCACCCGCTCCACATGTCGTCGGCGAGAAGGCGCCTGGCGACTGCCTGCGCCCTTTCCGGTCGAATCGCCCCGGACCACAGCAGGTGAGCGGGGTTCGACGTGACGGAGCGGATGGGATGCTTGTCGCCGTCGAGCCCGAGGTAGTAGGTCTGCTCCGCCTCCCACCAGAAGCGCTCCTCGATCTGCTCAGCGAGCTGGTCTGCCTCCGCAGCCAGCCGAATGGCTTCGAGCTCTTCGGCATAGACCTCTTCCAGCACCTTCGCCCAGGCCCGCTTGGCGGCGACAACGTACCCCTGCAGCTCGCATAGCGCTATCGGCAAGGGAGGCAGCCGGCCGTCCGAATGGACGATAGCCTCGCCGGAGTCCTTCCATCCCTGGTTGTAGTAGCCACCGCTCCTGGCTCGGGTCCTGTACTCCTGGAGGCCGTCGCCGTCGATGTCGCCGTCGGTGTCGATCCAGGCGAGGGCACGCTCGACGTGCGGGCGGATGGCGTCGAGCTGCGAGCGGTCCCCGTGCCAGCGCCAGGCCTCTGCGGCCGCGAGAACGTAGAGGGTGGTTGCGTCGTGCGAACCGTAGTAGGGGGTGTGGGGCACCAGATGGAGGGTTGCGAGCTCTCCGTGGCGGACCTCGTGCTCGATCTTGCCGGGTTGCATGTCGCGCTGGTCGTCGTAGGAGCCTGCCTGAAGCGCTCCCAGGGCGTGCAGGGCGCCCAGGGCGAAGCGTGGGGAGAGAGCAAGCGTCTGGAGCGATACCACAAGAGCGTCACGCCCGAAGAGCGACACGAACCAAGGGACGCCGGCTGCAGGCACCCACGCCTCGACAGCCGCTTGCGTGCCCCGTGCTCCGGCCGCGGCCTCGTCGTGCGTGTGGATGCGCAGGCTCGAGAGGTCGTCGAGGGCCTGCGCGGCTATTGCACTGACCCCCGGCTCGTCAGCCTCGAAGCGTGCTGCGCCGGCGACCCATTGGCGACGCAATCGGCGGTGCACGGTGTCGTGCCCCTGGAGCGCATGGCACTCTTCTCCTGGATGCAACATGCCGCCGGTCCCCGTGTCGACCGACCAGAGTAGGCAGGTATGCCACGTGGTACCGGGATCCAGCTCCAGGCGCCACAGGAGCCCGCCGTTCGCGAACTCCGTCGGCGTGCCTTTCGAGCGAGCGCGAAGCGATATGGAGCGCACGAAGTCGCCGTTACGGTAAGTCGTGAGCAGGGTGGCCGCCTTCTCCTCCCAGGTGCTCTGCAGGATCCCCCTCCGGACCCGCCGGTGCGCCTTCACGTCGAACAGGTCGGCGAAGTCGCACTCGACGCTCACCTCCAGGTCCACGACCACTCGACGACCCGAGTAGTTGGTCACGTCGTAGTCCTCGTGGACGCCATGGCCGATGGCGCGGTCGAGGCGAAGGTGCAGGCTCTGAGCCGGGACGGGGCCGCTCGAGTCCTGCAACTCCGGGTTGGTGAGCTCGAAGCGTGAAGAGGACGGCTCGGTCGCCGAGCTGTTCAACAGGAGCGGGTGCGTGCCCCCGAGCTTCAGGCGATACCCCGAGACGAAGCGGGTGTCGCGGGCGAAATACCCCTGTTCCTGGTCGCTCGACATCTTGGCGTCCGAGTCGCACACGAGCACCTCGTCGTCCATGTGGATAGTGACCGATGCTGGTCCTACACGGATGTCCACGGTGTCTCCTTCCGGCTACTGCCAGGCAGCCCGGCACTTCGGGATGGAGGCGGCAGCTTCGTGCCCGCCATGCTCTCCTACTTTCTGGCCGTCCGCCGGACGTCCGGCGAACGGAACACCCTGTGCGGGTCGTGGGCAAAGTGGTAGACCTTGGCGACCTCGACCTCGAGGCGGTCGAGGAAGGGCAGGCGCCTCAGGGCAACCGCCAGCAGCATCCCCGCTATGGGTCCTGCCAAGTACACCCAGAAGCTCTGCCAGTCGGCGGCCACGACGGCAGGGCCGAAGCTGCGAGCCGGGTTGGTGCTCGTTCCCGAGAGCGGCGCCTCGATCCACACCATCAGGGCGTACAAAGGGGGAAGCAGAAGCGGCGTGAAGCGCCTGAGGCTGGCCGAGCCGAGCAGGGTGAAGATACCGAACACAAGGCAGAACGTCGTGGCGGCCTCACCCAGAGCTGCTATGAGGGAGCCTTGCGGGCCCGGGATGGTTGCACCGTAGTGAACCCCGGCACCGAAGCTCTTCCATGCAAGGAGGGGAACGGCACCTGCCAGCGCACCGAGGAACTGGGCTGTCAGGTACCCGGCTAGGTGGCGCGCCGATAGCTTGCGCTCGAGCCAGAACGCGATGCTCATCACGGGGTTGAGGTGGGCGCCACTCACCTTTCCGACAGCGGAGAACGTGATCAGCGCCCCGATCAAGCCGAAGGCGAACCCGGTGATTGCTCGGCGTGCTGCGGCATTGTGCACCAGGTCCGTGACGGCGCCTCCGTGGCCGAAGTCGATGATCACCACGGAGAGGCCGAGCGCGACCAGAAGAGCGGTGCCGACGAGCTCGGAGACGAATAGTTGCCACGGCAGGGTTGGTGGCGACTTGCTGCTGGCGCTCGAATCCGTGCGCCTCGAATCCGTGCGCCTCGAATCCGTGCGCTCGGCGCTCTTCTCCATCCCTGAAGTGTGCCAGCACGGCCGCCGCGAAGCAGGCTGTGTGGGCAGGCAGGCTTCCACAGCTCTGTCGGGCAGGTCTGTCGGGCAGGTCTGCTGTACCTAACCCCCAGGGGTATATGCTGAGGGATGTCATGAGGACCGTGACCGGCACTCCGGGGATGAAAGGTGCAGCACCGGCACCGGCAGCTTCACCAGCAACGGCGACAGCATCGGCAACGGGAACGGTAACGGCAGCGCTGGAAGCGGCACCGAACGAGCGCAACGTTGCTCCGCACCTTCCCGGCGACGTCGTAGACGAAGTGTGCAAGCGCCTCCGGCGAGCCGGCGGGCAGGTTGGCGCTGTGGAGCGGATGCTCGCCGAAGGCCGCGACTGCCGGGAGGTGATCACCCAGCTCTCAGCTGCCATCAGGGCACTGGAGCAGGCCGGGTTCCGGCTCCTTGCCGGAGGGCTCAGCTCCTGCCTCGAGCAGGCCGGGGAAGCGGGGGAAGCCGGGGGCGTCAGTGCGGGCGACGCGCGCGCGTTGTTCGAGGAGCTGTTCCTGAAGCTGTCCTGACCGGCCCTGTCCTGACCGGCCCTGGGCAGAGTCGGCGCCCAGCGCGGCGCCCAGCGCGGCGCACGTCAGCGGTGGACGGTGGACATGTCGCCGTAGCGATCCCCGGCTGCGATCCCGGGCGGGAACATCTCGTCGAGCTCGCGCAGGTGCTCCTCGGCAAGCTGCAACTCGGCGGCCGCAGCGTTCTCCTCGACGTAGCGCACCCGCTTGGTTCCTGCTATCGGTACCACGTCGGGCCCCTGGTGCAGGAGCCAGGCCAGAGCAAGCTGCGCGGGCGTGGCTCCCATGGAAGCAGCGAGCACCCGCAGGCGGCTCACGAGGGCCATGTTCGCCGAGAAGTTGTCTCCCACGAAACGGGGGTTGTGGCGCCGGAAATCGCTCTCGGCGAGGTCGTCTACGCTCGAGATTGCCCCTGAGAGGAACCCCCTACCGATGGGCGAGTAGGCGACGAACCCGATGCCGAGCTCGCGTACGACGTCGAGCACTCCGTTCACCTCGACGTCGCGCGTCCAGAGCGACCACTCTGTCTGGAGTGCTGTGATCGGGTGGACCGACTGCGCTCGCCTTATCGTTTCCGGCGCGGCCTCGGACATGCCGATATGGCGCACCTTGCCGGCTTCGACGAGGCGTGCCATGGCCCCGATCGTGTCCTCAACGGGGGTGTTGGGGTCGACACGGTGCTGGTAGTACAGGTCGATGTAGTCCACCTGGAGCCGCCGGAGCGAGGCATCGCATGCCGCCAGCACGTACTCGGGCCTGCCGTTCACCCCCAGGCGCTCTCCGGTCGGCGTCCTCTCGTTGCCGAACTTGGTGGCGAGGACGACCTCGTCACGACGTCCGGCGATCGCCCGGCCCACGAGCACCTCGTTTGTGAAGGGTCCGTACATGTCAGCCGTGTCGAGGAAGGTCATGCCGAGGTCGAGCGCTCTGTGTATGGCAGCGGTAGAGCTCGCCTCGTCTGCGTCACCGTAGAACTCGCTCATCCCCATGCAGCCGAGGCCGATGGCAGAGACGCTCAGCTTGTTCCCTAGGAGCCTGGATTGCATCATGGCCGCGAGTATCCCCACGGTCGAGGAACTTTGCAAAGCGCCCCCTGGCCTGTCCTGACCGGCCCTGTCCTGACCGGCAGTTTGCCCCGCTTGTGGCTTCGGCCAACTGCAGCGTGGGAAGATCCCGTGGTGTGCAATGTCAGCCGGGCTGCGAGCGCCAGCCTAGACGTGCTGCCACCTGGCCGACGGGAAAGGGGACGTGAGGATGGGACTGGGCCGAGCTGAGATATCTATAGGGGTTTCGCCCGAGGACGTCTGGGCGGTTGTCTCCGACTTCGGAGGGATCGACAAGTGGATGCCGGGCGTCGAGTCCTGCCGGTTAGAGGGAGAGGATCGGGTGCTCGGAATGCTCGGGATGGAGGTGGTGGAGAAGCTCTACAACAGCGATGCCTCCAAGCGCGAGCTCGTGTACGGCATCGTTGGCGGCAGTGTGCCGGTGGACTCCCACCGGGCGACCATCACCGTCGCTAGGGTTCCTGAGACCGACGGCGGAGGCTCCCGGGTCGTCTGGGAAGTCGAGGTGGAGCCGGAGGACATGGTCCCCGTGATGGAGCAGGTCTACGGTCAGAGCCTCGAAGCCCTGCGCCACCACCTCGAGCCCTGAGCCCTGATCCCTGATCCCTGAGCCCGAGCCGGCACCCGCTCACCCGCGCACCGAAGCTCCCCGCTCACCCGCTCACCGAAGCTCCCCGCAACGCTTTGGTGCCCCGAGGACCAGCAGCCCGGGGCTGCTCAGCGGTGCTTCACCCGTCCCCGCAGGGCCAGCAGAGACAGGCTCATCGACACCGTGCCGAAGGCGGCTATGGCTACGAGCGCGTAGCCGAGGGTGGCCGGCTGCCACCCGCTCGACACGAGCGAGCGCAGGCCGGCGAGCAGGTAGGTCATCGGATTGTACGTGGCTACCGTGGACAGCCATCCCGCGAGTGCCTGCTTGGGCACGAACGCCGTCGTGAGGAAGGTTATGGGGAAGAAGAGCACGAAGCTGGAGTTTACGGCCGAGGGGTTTCCGGTCTTCAGGGCTATCGAGTACGGAAGGCCCGTGAAGACGAGCCCCCACAGGCCTGACAGCACCATGAACGCGAGCATCCCGGGCAGGCCTGTGGCGAAGCGCACCCCGTAGGCGAGGCCGAGTGCGATGACGGGCACGGTGAGGGTCATCACCAGCGCGAAGTCGGCTGTCATCAGGCCGAGGAGGAGAGGGAGCCGGCGAACAGGCGTTATGCACAATCGGTCGAAGTACCCGTTCTGGATGTCGGTCACGAGCGACGAGGCCCGCGACACACCTGTCACCGCGAAGACCACTGACACCGGGAGCTCGAATGCCTTGAAGTCGAGACCGGCAGCGAGGTGGGTGACCTTGGAGAGGGCTCCGACGTTCATCACGTAGAAGAAGGCGGGGACGATCACTGCCGGGAGGACGGACTCGGGCTCGCGGGGTATCTGGCGGATCGCCCTGAGCGCGATCGACGCGAGGTCACTCACGAAGCCGGCCGGCCGGGGCTCGACTCGTGAAGCACCGGGCGGCTCCGCGCGAGGTGCCGCCAATGTGCCAGCCGGCGTGCTCAAGTTGCCACCTCGGCGTCAGCCTGGAGGTGTGATCCGGTGAGCTGCAAGAACACGTCGTCTAGGGTCGGAGTCCTGAGCGTCAAGCTCTCTACCCTTGCCCCGCATCCATGCAGAGCGAGAGCGATCGGGCTCATTATGCCCGCGCCGTCGTCCGCCACCACGGTGACTTCGCCTTGGCCGACAACCACCTCGCCGACTCCGGGGATACGGCGCAGCGCCTGCAGAGTGTCTTCCCCTACCTCGTCGATCCGCGCTACCACGAGGTCGTCGCCGACCTTGCGCTTGAGCTCGTCTGGGGTTCCTTCGGCCACGAGGCGGCCGTGCGAGATGATGCCCACCCGTCCTGCCAGCCCGTCTGCCTCCTCCAGGTACTGGGTGGTGAGGAATATCGTGGTGCCGAGCTCCGCGTTCAGGCGCCGGACCTCCTCCCAGACGGCCGCCCTGCTGACCGGGTCGAGGCCGGTCGTCGGCTCGTCGAGGAACACCACGCTCGGGTCGTGCACCAATGCGGCAGCGAGGTCCAGGCGCCGCTTCATGCCCCCCGAGTAGGTGGCGACGCGGCGGTCTATGGCATCCCCGATGTCGACTAGATCGAGAACACGCGCCACGCGCGCCCTTCGCTGCAGGCGGTGGAGACCGTACAGACGCGCTTGGAGGTCGAGCAGCTCGCGGCCGGTCTGGCGGTCGTCCAGGGCGGCGTCCTGGAGGGCCACCCCTATGCGCAGCCTCACCTGCTCGGGCTCGCGTGCCACGTCGAACCCGGCTACTACTCCTCGCCCTCGGCTCGGGCGCAGCAAGGTGCACAGCATCCGCACGAGCGTCGACTTCCCGGCGCCGTTCGGCCCCAGGAAGCCGTAGATCTCGCCCTCCGGTATGGTTATGTCGACGCCGTCCACTGCCCAGTGGTCGCCGAAGGCGCGGCCTATCCCCTCCGTGGTGATCGCCGGGCCGTTCATGGGTGCAGAGACTAGAGGCTTTACAGCTCGGGCTGCCTGCTCGGTGTCAGGAAAGCTCGGCGCAGCCGTTACCGGGTCGAGCGCACCTTGCTGCTCCCGCAGCGTCGGGCTCCCTGCGGCAGTGGCCGGGCCGGACCACTAGGAAGATGCCGCGAGCGTGCCGGCTTTCGCAGCAGACCTCCTCAGGTAGAGGTCCTGGTCGGCAGAGGCGAGTATGGTGCGCGGGTCCGATCCGTCGTGCGGGTAGCCGGCAGCGCCCCAGCTGAAGGCAGGGGCACCGAGAACTGCGACACGGCTCGCAATCACCGGTGCGACTTCAGGGGAGGTGAAGGGCAGCAGGGCGACGAACTCGTCGCCCCCGATCCGGTAGACCGAGTCTTGTGCGCGAGTGGACGACCGCAGCGCCTCCACGAGGTTGCACAGAGCCAGGTCTCCGCTCTTGTGGCCCACGGTGTCGTTTAGCTTCTTCAGACCGTCGAGGTCGATCATCATCACGCAGAGCTGGGCTCCGGAGCGCTCCGCCGAGGACAGAGAGGCACGGAGCGCCTCGTCGAGAGCACGGCGGTTCAGCGCACCGGTGAGGGGATCGGTACGAGACTCGTGCTCGCGCTGGCTCAGGATCTCCGTGGTGGCCACCTCGCGGACGACGTCGACGGCAGCGATGACCTGAGCCTCGTCGTAGCCTTCGAGGCGGGAAAGGTCTCCCTCGATCACCGCGAGCTGTTCGATCACCTCGCCTATCCCGTCTTTGGAGCGCGCCCATGCGCGACTTGCATCAGCGAGCGCCCCGTGCCTCGCGCCGGTGCTCCAGCCCAAGCGCTGGAGCAGCTCGCGTACCAGCTCGCTCGACTCGTCGAGGGCAGGCCGTCCTAGTGAGCTAGCCACCATGATGCTGGGCGCGCGAAGCGAGCGCGACCACGACCGCTGTCGTGCCTGGCTCATGGATCTCAAGTCGTCTGCCTGTGGCTCCTTCCCCGCACCGCCCGCCCGGCTCCCCCGAGCCGGCATGTTACACATCAAAGCTTACCACGCGGTCACCCACCGTGGTGGATGAGAGGCCCAGCGGATAAGTTGGCGCACCACGAGACGTAGCACGACGAGCGCTCTGGAATCCCGCCAGGGGGCTTGGCCAGGTGTGGGCGGTTCTTGTGATTACCACGTTGCGCGGTTTGTGACGAACGCGTCGTGTGAGATACAACATTGGGTGTGGAGAACGCCCCCGGCTCGTCGCCTCGGCATCAGCCGACCTGGCCACGGGGGAGCCCTGGACCGGCACCAACAGTGGTCGTGTCCCCCGACGGCAGTGGGGACCACAGGAGCATCGCTGCCGCGTTGGCCGACGCGCCCGCCGGCACGCGCATAGTCGTGATGCCCGGACGGTATCGTGAGTCGCTCGTGGTGGATCGGGACGTGGAGCTCGTCGGGGGAGGGCCGCGATCTGGCGTGGTCGTGGAGGCGCTCGAGGGCCCAGCCATGGAGGTCCGCTCGCGCTCGACCATACGCGACCTGCAGCTCGTGGGTTCTTCCGGCGCTTCTTCGCCGAGCGCTGTCGTGGTCGACATCACGTCTGCCTCGCCGGTGCTGGAGGACTGCGAGGTGGTAGGTGGTATCGCGAGCGCTCTGCTGGTTCGGGGGGTGTCCAGTTTGCCGCTCGTGAGGAATTGCCGAGCCCATGGCTCCGGCGGGGTGGGAGTGCTGTTCCTCGACGGCTCGTCGGGAAAGATCGAGGATTGCGACGTCTACGAGAACGCCCTCGCGGGGATGGAGGCACGCGACGGGGCCTCGCCGGTCATCAGGCGCTGTCGCGTCCACGACGGCGGCGAGGGAGGAGTATTCGTGGAGGCCGGAGCCTCCCCGACCGTCGAGGACTGCGACGTCTACGCGAACGCCCTGGCGGGGATAGAGGTGCGCGACGGGGCCTCGCCGGTCATCAGGCGCTGTCGCGTCCACGACGGCGGCGAGGGAGGGATCCTGGTGACGAGCGCCTCGGGTGTGATCGAGGACTGTGACGTCTACGGCAACGCCTTGGCGGGGATAGAGGTGCGCGACGGGGCGTCGCCGGTCGTCAGGCGCTGCCGCGTCCACGACGGCGGCGAGGGAGGCATCCTGGTGGAGACCGGAGGGGCGCCGATGATCGAGGACTGCGACGTCTACGCGAACGCCCTGGCGGGCGTGGAAGCCTGCGGCCCGGCCACGAGAGCGGAGCTTGCCGGCACCCGCGTCCACCACGGCGCGCACATCGGGCTGCTGGTTGCAGACCAGGCAAGTGCCGTCGTCAGGTCGTGCGACGTGTTCGCCAACGCCTTCGCTGGCATGGAGCTCTCGGGCGGTGCCCATGCGGACGTGTACAAGACGACCGTTCGCGACGGCTGCCACGTGGGGTTCCTGGTGGACGATGGCAGCAGCCTGGTGATCGAGGAGGGGTTGGTGAGCGCCAACGCTCTAGCGGGCATCGACGCCGCCGGCGGTTGCAGGGTCGAGGTGCGGCGCTCTCTCGTGGTGGACGGGGCCCACGTGGGGGTTCTCGCCAGGTCGGGTAGCCGGGTGCTCCTCGAAGCCGCAGAGGTGGGCGGCAACTACATGGGAGACGTGGTGAGGGAAGGCGACGTCGATCGCCGCGGCGGCCCGCAGGGCCCGGGCCCGCTCGATCTCGAGGTACCTCGAGCCACCTGAGCCCGCTCGGTCTCGCTTGGTATTGTCCTCGGAGTGCGAGCACGCCGCCGATCGAGTGTCCGAGCGAGTGCCGGATCGAGCATGTACGACGGCTCGTACTTCGGGGTCGGGCGCGATCCCGGCGGTGACCGTGAAGGGCGCTCCGGGTACGCGTCGTACGACCGCGTCTCCTCCAATGCAGACGTCTCGGCGATGGTCGTCTGGCGCACCTTCGGAGGCGCGACTCGTGTGCTCGATGTCGGGTGCGCCAAGGGGTTCGTGGTCGAAGCCATGACCGAGCTCGGGATCGAGGCCGAAGGATGCGACGTGAGCGCCTTCGCCGTCGAGAACGCCGTTCCCGGAGCAAGGGGCCGCGTGCGCCAGGCGGACGTGACTTCGGGGCTGCCGTGGCCCGACCGGAGCTTCGATGTCGTCTGCGCGCTCGAGACCCTCGAGCACCTGCCTCCGGAGTCGGTCCCCGTTGTCCTGTCGGAGCTTCGGCGAGTCTGTGCCGGGTTCGTCTACGCGACCATCCCGTCGTTCGGCTCCAACGGCGGGGGCGGGCCCGACGGGTTCTTCGAGGGAAAGGTGCGCCCCGAGCGTGAGCCCTACTACGAGTCGCTGGGGCCTGGCTACAGCGGCCCCGTGCCATACGACGACCTGGCACGCGACGTGGAAGGGAACCCGGTCGAAGGCCACCTCACGATTGCGTCCTACAGGTGGTGGACCGAGGCTTTCGAGGCAGTGGGCTTCGAGCGCAGGGCAGACGTAGAGCGGCGAATATACGCCGACATCGAGCCTGCCGGGCTGGCTGTGGCCTGGAACATCTACGTGATGGAGGCCCCGGGTGCTCCTCGACGCATCGCGAATCCTCGCTCACCTGAAGCGACGTTGGTGGAGCTGGGCCTGCGCCACCCCCTCTTCGGTGTCGTGTGAGCGTGCGTGGTACTTCCGGGACGGAGCACTAGGGTCGAGGGGATGAGACTGAGCGGCTACGAGGACTTCGAGCACATCACCTTCGAGCGCCGGCCTCCGGGGGTGATGCTCGTCACCCTCGACCGGCCCGAGGTTCTGAACGCTGCGAACGTCAGGCTCCATCGCGAGATGTCCGAGGTGTGGGCTGTCGTCGACGCGGACGACGAGGTCCGCGTCTCGGTGGTGACCGGGTCGGGGCGCGCCTTCAGCGCCGGCGGCGACCTGGAGATGATCGAAGAGATGACTACGAGCTACGAAGCCATGGTCACCCAGTGGCGCGACGCAGGGGCGATCGTGGAGAAGATGCTCGCGGCGGAGAAGCCGATCGTCTCGGCCATCAACGGTGTTGCAGTCGGGGCGGGCTTGGCGGTCGGGCTGCTGGCGGACGTGAGCGTGATCGGGGAGTCCGCGCGTATCTCCGACGGACACGTGCGTCTCGGCGTGGCGGCCGGGGACCACGCTGCCGCGCTCTGGCCGCTGCTCTGCGGGATGGCTCGTGCGAAGTACTACCTCCTCACGGGAGAGTTCGTGACTGGCAGGCAGGCAGCGGAGATGGGGCTCGTGACGCGATGCGTTCCCGACGGCGAGGTGCTAGCGGAAGCTATGTCCGTGGCCGAGCGGCTGGCGGCGGGGCCCCAGCTCGCGTTGCGCTGGACCAAGCGGGTGATGAACCAGTGGATGCGCCAGGCGCTGCCGATCTTCGGGGAGTCCCTCGCACTCGAGATGCTCGGGTTCCTCGGTCCCGATGTGCGCGAAGGTGTGGACGCTATCCGCGAGAAGCGCGATCCCCGCTTTCCCTCTGCGTCGTGAGTAGCCCCATCCGCAAGGCACCCCATCCGCGAGGTGCCGCAGCGGCAAGTCGTCAGAGGGGCAAGTAGCCGCAGTCCCGGAGCGCCGCTGTGCGCCGGGGTCGCGAACTGTATCCAGCGCTCATACGTTGGGCACCACGCCACCTGGCGGAGCTGGTACGCCCGTGCAACCCGGCGGACCGGACTTGCCGGCGAAGCGCTTCGCCACCCACGACAGGACAGCCGAGCGTGACACGACGGTAGCCGTGTAGTGGTTGGCTGCCGGGTATAGACGCAGGTCTACCCGGTCGTGCTCGCGCGCGCAGAGCATCTCCGCGAACTGC
>JAJYXW010000162.1 GCA_021801525.1 Actinomycetes bacterium | reverse complement strand
TCTCGGCGACGGCCCAGATCGCCCCCGACACCGACCCGGACGAGCTGATCGCCGCCCTCGTTTGCCATCTTGGAAGGCTCAAGGGCATCACTGTCTTCCCGAGGGTCTCTCGCGAGCTCGCCCCCTATGAACCGCTCAGCGAGGACGAGTACCTGGCACGCTCTGATTGGGGCCTCGTTCTGGTCGGCGACTCGAACGACGGCGAATGCGCCGGCGGAGCCTGCCCGATCCGCTGAGATGCACGAGGCGAGCCGATCTCGAGCTCGCTGCACAGATCGGTCATGCGTGTGTACGTCGCAGGGCCGCTGGCAGAGCCGCGCGTGGCGGCCCACTCTCGGCGAGACTCGCGAAGACCGTCTGCTCCACCCAGGAGGACCACCATGGCTGCCCGTTCGCTCTACGACTACGTGCCTCATCACCGCACGAAAGAGAAGCTGGACCACGTCGCGCGCCCTGTCAAGGTGAGTGAGCAGCTGCCCCACGGGAACCTCGCCGCCCGGTTCAACTCGTGGTTCGCGGTGAAGGTCACCAACGGAGTGGGCACCATGTGGTGCGCCTATGCGTTCGCCGCCCTGGCGCTCGTGAGCCTTCCCTCGGCCCTCAGCTCACACAACGCCGACACGCTTGTCTCGTGGGTGTCCCAGACCTTCCTCCAGCTGGTCCTCCTGTCGGTGATCATCGTCGGGCAGAACGTGCTCGCCACCGCGGCGGACAAGCGAGCCGAGGCCACCTACAACGACGCGGATGCCGTGCTGCACGAGGTCGTGAAGCTCCAAGAGCATCTCGCCGCCCAAGACGAGGTGCTCCAGAAACTGCTCGGCGAAAGAGCGGCCTCGTAGCGAGGGCGGTGGCGATGGCCCGACGGAGCTCGCCGCCGTATCGCGGCACGCCGCAAGTCACGAGGGCATTTCAGTGGACGAAGCTGGCGAACACCTTGACCGCCACGAGGAGCGCCGAAGCGACGAGGTAGACGCGCAGAACGAGCAGCCCCACGCGTCGCCCGGTGGACATGGTGGGTCGGGCGAGCACGTGCAACGGCGGCATCCGCCAGGTGGCCCGGTCGAGCTGGCGGACCTCGGCGAGACGGTCGGCTCCGGTGCCGCTGGCGAGTCGTCGCGCCCGAAAGGCGAGCGGCGCCACGACGAGCACGCCGACGGCGCCAGCGACGCCGAAGAGCACCTCGGTCAGCACCACCGCGTTGACCGAGGTGAACAGCGTCGAGGTGACGAGGATCAACGACAGCACCACCAGCACGGCGATGATCGTGTAGTCGAGCACGTTCTGCCAGGTGGTGTTCACCCAGGGACCGAGGACCTCGGTGTCGTTGCAGAGCAGCACCAGGAACACGATGGCCGAGGGGAGCAGGATCCCCGCCAGCACCTGGACGTACTGGGTGAGCGTGCCGAGCAGGTGGGAGCTGCCGGCGAGGACGGCGGCGGCGGCGAGGACGATCTGGCCGGCGTAGGCGCCGTAGAAGAGGGGGGCCGAGAGGACCGAGCGGTGCAGCGAGTGGCGCTGGTTGAAGGTGTCCCCGAAGGCGTAGGAGGTGGACAGCGACACCGCCCCTGCCCCCAAGATGGCGGCGACAAGCAGCATGATGGCCGACAGCGCGCCCGCCACCGGTCCCAACGTGGCGCGGATGGCGTCGTTGAACCAGCCCGAGTCGGCGTAGGTGGCCTGGGGCCCGAAGGCCTTGGTGTGGTTCAAGGCGAACGCGGCGAAGGCGATCATGGCGCCGGCGGCGAGCGTGGTGAGGATGGCGCCGAGGAAGGTCTCGGTCCGCTCGTAGTTGAGCCAGCGCGGGGTGATCCGCTTGTCCAAGATGTTCGACTGCTGGAAGAACAGCTGCCAGGGGGCGACCGTCGTGCCGACGACGGCGACGATGAGCAGGATCGCCGTGCCGCTCACCCCGCCCTGGACGCCGGGGACCAAGCCCGCGAGGATCGGGCCGGTCCTTGGGTGGGCGAGGAAGAAGCAGGGGGCGACGACGAGGCTGGCCGCCACGGCGAGGAGCATGAAGCGCTCCCAGCGACGGAACTTGCCAGTCGCGGCGAACAAGAAGAGCAACAAGGCGGCGGCAGGGACGCTGTAGTACTGCGAGATGCCGAAGTAGCCGAGAGCGAAGCGGATCCCGATGAACTCGGTGAGCAGGGTCAAGAAGTTCAGCAAGAACAGGTCGCCCACCGAGAACAGGTTCCACAAGCGCCCGAAGCGCTCCTTGATGAGCCGGGCGTGGCCGACCCCGGTCACCGCCCCGAGGCGGGTGACCATCTCCTGGGCCACGTAGAGCACCACGAACAGCCCCACGAGCACCCACAGCAGCGAGGTGCCGTAGTGCTGGCCGGCCTGCGTGTAGGTCTGGACCCCGCCGGCGTCGTTGTCGCCGGTCATCACGATGAGGCCCGGCCCCATGATGGCGGCGAGCGTGAGCAGGCGCTTGCGCCAGCTACCGCGGGGGGCATGGTCGTGCATCGAGATGGTGCCGAGGGACCCCTCGATGTCGCCGATGTGGGCCGGGTCCAAGACGGCGGGGGCGAAGTCGAGGGCACCCTCTTCGGGCATGTGGCTGAAGGTGGCGGCCCGGTCACGGATGGGCGTGTCGTCGCCGGCGGCGACCGGGCCGCGGGAGCGGCCGGGTGGTGCGAGCAGCTTGAAGGGCACGGAAGGACTCCTGTACGAGAAGCGCGCGCCCGAGCGCGAAGCCGCGCGGGCGCGGGGGAAGAACGGACACGGCGCGAGGCGCACGAGGGGGAAGCCGGTCTCCTGCCGCCGGACTACCCGTCGAAAAGGGCCGAACGAGTCAGCTGCTACACAGGGCTTCGGGCACAGACCCGAACTGAAAGCGAGGCGTCAGATCCGGGCAAGGCGAGGAGAGCGCCAGGTACTGGGAGGTTCGGATGGCACCTGGATCACCTCCTCGTGCGAGCGCGGTCGGACGTTGATCTGAATTTACCACTGCGCGCCGGACTGCAGCCAGCTCTGGGCCGTGATGATGACTGGAGCGACCGAGGGGAGCAAACGCCCATTGAGACCGGTCGACGGTGTCGGAGCGACAGGTTGACAGTTCCGCACCAGGGCCTGAACTGAGCTCACGCCGTCTTTGTGACGGACACCGCCTGGGCAGTAAGCAGGTCGCCCCCAGGGTTCATCCCGGAAGAACGACTCCCTCTCCCTCCAGGTTTCGATGTCGTCGATACGCTCTCGACGGCCGAACGACTCCATCGCTTACTACCCCCCTCGAGGACCCCGCGACGGCGCTCCGGGAGCACGCAAAAGGAGACCTCTGCATCGAAGCAGCCGTCGAGCTGCTGATCGAGCACCGCAGCTGGATGGTCCGAGATGACTTTATCTAGGAGCTCATCGAGTTCGTCAACGACACGATCGACACGCCAACGGCCCTCATGGACTGGCACTCCAGCGCCGAGCCGCTGGAGCCAGGAGGGCCGCTCGGGGTAGCGCGTAGTCAGCAGGCTGACCCGATTCAGATTCACGGCTCCCTGCACAGGAATGGTGTGCTCGGTCGCGATCATGCACTCAACGGTGGCGCCAGCTTCATGGCGCTCGCGCCGGTCCTGCACCACGCCGTCGCCGGGCTGCCCGCCGCTCCCGTGCCCCTCGGCGTCGGCGGGGTGGTCGCAGCCGCGTTCGCTCTGCTCCCCGACATCGACGAGCCG
>JAJYXW010000033.1 GCA_021801525.1 Actinomycetes bacterium | reverse complement strand
CGGTGAAGCCGGTGATGGACCCGTCAGCTACCGGCACTCTCAGAGATGTGCCGTCGAGCCGACCCTGCATCTCGGGGAGCACGAGGCCCGTCGCGCGCGCCGCCCCGGTAGACGACGGGATGATGTTGACTGCAGCGGCGCGGGCCCTTCGGAGGTCCGTGTGCGGCAGGTCGAGCAGGTTCTGGTCGTTGGTGTACGCGTGGACGGTGGTCATCATCCCCCGCCGGACCCCGAAGGCCTCGTCGAGCACCTTGACCATCGGCACGAAGCAGTTCGTCGTGCACGACGCGTTCGACACGACGAAGTGTCGCTCCCGATCGAAGGCGTCGTCGTTCACCCCGACGACGAAGGTGGCGTCTGCGTCAGACGCAGGAGCCGACACCACGACACGCCTGGCACCAGCCTCCAGGTGTGCCGCTGCAGCCGCGCGAGACGTGAAGCGCCCGGTGGACTCGAGCACGACCTCCACCCCGAGGTTGCCCCACGGGATCGCTTTGGGATCGCGCTCGGCAATGACTGCGATCCTCGTGCTGCCGACGAGGATGGCCCCCTCCTCGGCTACCACCCGCTCGGGGAGCCGGCCGTGAGCGCTGTCGAAGCGCAGCAGGTGCGCGTTGGTACGCGCGTCGGTGACGTCGTTCAGCGCGACCACCTCCACGCCTGCCGCCCCCCCCCGCTCGAGGGCAACCCGCAGGAAGTTGCGGCCGATCCGACCGAAGCCGTTGATCCCGACGCGCACTGTCATCTCACCAGCGCTCCTTTCATCACCACACTTCCCAGATCCCGCCGCAACCCGGCGCTGCTCGGGTCGGGCGCTTCCGTGAACCGGCCTCGACCCGAGCGCTCCTCCGGCCCCTCGTCAATGTGCCGAGAAGAACGTCGGGGCACGACCCGAGCAGTCATGCAGGGCCATATCCGAGCAGACCGGACAGCTGCGTCGCCAGTCTTGCAGAGTCGTGGGCCAGCCCGTTGGACCTGGCCAGGTCGGCTAGGACGACGCGGGGGTGGGCGAGCGTGCCAAGATCGATCCCGGAAGGGTCACCCAGCACCACGTCCACCTCTATCCCATGACGCTCCAGGGAGGCGACGTGGGCGGCGAGGTCATAACCCTCGGTCTCGCGCGCCTGGGCCCTGAGGTTTGCGACATAGACCCGTTGTGCGCCGCTGGACGAGATCGTCGCGGCTATCTCCGGCACAGCGGCGGCAGCGAGGACGCTCGTATAGAGAGATCCCGGGCCGATGATCACCTGGTCGGCTTCAGATATCGACGCAATCACCTCCCGGGACACAGGCGGGCAAAACGGCTCGTGATAGACGCGTTCGATGCCCTCGGTAGCCATGATGGCACTCTGGCCCCTTACCGTCCCCCGTGCAGAGTCGGCAACGAGCCGGGGCGCGACCGACGTGGCCGGGAGCACGCGCCCTTCGACTCCCAGCAGCTCGGCGGTCACGTCGATCCCCGCCTGGGTATCCCCCATCACCTGGAAGAAGCCGGCCAGCAGGACGTTGCCCAGCGGATGCCCGTTGAGGCCTCCGGCAGCGAAGCGGTGCTCCATCACCGCCAGCAAGGGGCTGGATGGCGAGGCGAGGGCAGCCAGGCACTTCCGCAGATCGCCCGGAGGCGGGATCCCCAGCTCCTGCCTCAAACGCCCCGACGAGCCGCCGTCATCGGCAACCGAGACCACCGCTGTGAGCTCGCCGGCGTACGCCTTGGCTGCTCGCAGGGTCACGGCCAACCCGTGCCCGCCGCCGATCGCCACGACATTCGGCCTCCTGCCGCCCCTCCAGGAAGGATCCACCCCGCTGGTCCGCGCGGGGACCCCGGCGTCCGGGCTCACGTCGCCGTTGCCGGAGGTCGCGGTGCCAGTCATCTGTCGACGTCCCTGTGGAACACCATCGGGCGCATCAGCTGGCCGGACGCGGCCGCGAGCGGATCCTCTTCGCGCTGCTCGCCTGGGCGCACACGTAGTGCGAGTCGCCGTTGCAGCTCACATGCCATGACCACCGAACGATGCCGCCCACCCGTGCAGCCGAGGGCGATGTTCAGGTAGGTCTTCCCTTCGCGCTCGTAGCCGGGAACGAGCAGATCCAGCAACGACACGAGCGCACCGAGGAAGCTCTCCGCCGGTTCGGAGCCGAGCACGAAGGCGCGTACGGGCTCGTCGAGGCCGGAAAGCGCACGCAGCTCCTCCACCCAGTACGGGTTCGGAAGGAACCTGCAGTCGAACACGAGGTCGGCATCAAGCGGGATGCCGTGCTTGTAGCCGAAGGACGATATCGAGACATGCATGGCCCCGTCGCCGCCGGAGGGTCCGAAGAGCTCCATGATGCGCGCACGGAGCTGGTTCACGTTCAGCTCCCCTGTGTCGAGGACCAGGTCCGCTGTGTCGCGTAGCACCCCGAGGCGCTTGCGTTCCTCCGAGACCGCCTCCTCGACCTTGACGGCGCCAGCAGGGTGTCGCCTGCGAGTTCCCTCGAAACGACGAACTAGGACATGGTCTGGCGCATCTAGGTAGACGACGCGGACTCTCCCGCCTTTCGCGCGCAGCGATTCGGCAGCGTCGAGAGCTTCCTCCGCCTTGCCCCCGCCCGACCTGCCTATCACCAGGGCGACACGATCCTGCCCACGGCCTGCCAGCTCGCCCACCGCGTCGGAGACTGCATCGATCAACGAGGGCGGCATGTTGTCGATGACGTACCACCCGGCGTCCTCGAGGGCGGCCGCGGCGGTCGACCGGCCAGCCCCGGACATGCCTGTCATGAGCACGTAATCGGTCACGGCCCTACATCTTCGTCCATGCCAGACGTGTCTTCGTCCATGCCAGGCGTGTCTTCGTCCATGCCAGACGTGTCTTCGTCCGTGGCAGCCGCATCTTCGTCCACTGCGGGGCGCGACGGCTGCCCGGCCGTCACTGAACCGGGATGGAGCTTGGCGTAGAGCGCCCTGGCCACGGCCTCGGGGAGCCAGCCGATGGCGAGCAGATCATCCAGGCTCGTCTCCTCGAGCCGGGCAACGCTGCCCAGCTCACGCAGCAAGCGAGCCTTGCGCTTGGCTCCGAGCCCCACCACACCGTCGAGCTCGCTTGCCCGGAGCCGCTTCGAGCGAAGCGTCCGGTGGTAGGAGATGGCGAAACGGTGAGCTTCGTCTCGGGCCTGCTGGAGCAAGAAGAGCGCTTCGGACCCTCTGGGTACGCGAACCGGCTCGGATCTGCCGGGCACGAACACCTCCTCGAAGGTCTTCGCGAGGGAGGCAACGGGGATCTCCTCCGTGAGACCTAGGCGCTCCAACACCCTGACGCCGACGCCGAGCTGGCCCTTGCCGCCATCGAGCAGAAGCAGCTGGGGCGGGTAAGCAAAGCTGCGCCGGCGTGCAGGCACGGGGCCGCCTTCAGCAGCAGGTGCCCCATCCCGAGCTGCCCCGTCGCTTCCAGGCGTGTCCCCTTGCGCCGCGCGTGCGTCCAGGAAAGCGGTGAGCCGCCTGGTCAGCACCTCCTCCATGGCCGCGTAATCGTCGTTGCCTGGTACGCCGCGAACCTTGAAGCGCCGGTACTCTGACGGCCGTGCGAGCCCGTCCTCGAAGACGACCATGGAGCCGACGTAGTCGCTCCCTTGGAGGTGGCTCATGTCGTAGCACTCGATCCTAAGCGGCGCTCGGTCCAGGCCCAGGTGCTCCTGGAGCGCGTGGAGAGCCCGGGAACGGCTGTCGTGATCGGCGCTTCGGCGCAGGCGCTGGCGGGCCAGGTCCTCGCGAGCGTTGATCGTGGTCAGCTCCAACATCTTTCGCCCCGCGCCACGAAGCGGGACTACGAGGTCGACCGGGCCGCCCCGCCGGGCACGGAGAAGCTCCCGGTAGAGGTCTTCCTCCTCGGGCATGGCGCACACGACCACACGCCGGGGAACGTCGAGCTCCCTCGGGGGAGCGCTGCGACCGGCAGCCGGGTTCCCGGATCCGGAGACCCACGAGTCCGTCGCCGGGCGTCCGGCAGGCCTCCGGCCCACGCCCAGCCGAGCCCGCGGGCTCGAGGCGTAGAGCTCTTCGATCGCCTTAGCTACGAGCCCTGCGGCATCGATGTCCTCTTCTTTCTCCACGAGCATGCCGCGCCTGCCGACGATCCGACCATGCCTGATGTGAAGCACTGCCACCGATGCGAGCAGCTCGTCCTCTGCCACGCCGATCACGTCGATGTCGTCGTGGCGGTCGCTCACGACCTGCTGGCGCTCCATTGCCTGGCTGACCGACTCGAGCTGGTCACGCAGGCGAGCGGCGCGCTCGAACTCGAGCGAGCCGGCAGCTTCGCGCATCTCCTCGCGTATCCGGGCAACCACGGCCTCCGTCTCGCCACCGAGGAAGGCAGCGAAGTTCTCCACAAGCCCTGCATAGCGTTCGGGGGCAACTGCTCCAACGCACGGTGCTGCGCAGCGTTCGATGTGGGCGAGAAGGCAGGGTGAGCCGAGGCGGCGGTGGCGCTCGAGCTTGGAGTCGGAGCAGGTCCTGAGGGGAAAGCACCTGACCAGCAGGTCGACCGTGTCCCGGATGGCCGATGCCTGTGAGTAGGGACCGAAATAGCGCACTCCGCTACGACGCCTGCCCCGTACCACCGCCACCCGAGGCCATTCGTCGCGGACCGTCAACGCGACCCACGGGTAGCTCTTGTCGTCCACCAGCCGGACGTTGTAGCGGGGACGGTGCTCCTTGATGAGCGAGCACTCGAGCATCACCGCGTCGACCTCGCTCGCCACCTGGGTCCACTGCACGCTGTGTGCGCTCGACAGCATCTGCGCGGTCCTCGGCGCGAGAGTCGCCGGATCGGCGAAGTAGCTGTTCAGACGACTGCGCAGCGACTTGGCCTTCCCGACGTAGAGAACTCGGCCGTCCGCGTCGAGGAACTGATAAGAGCCGGGGGCGTCGGGGATGGATGCTGTCTGGGGACGCTCTAGCACTACACCACTCTGGCGCGTCACACGGCGCTTCGTGCACGAGGCCGTGCTGGTGAAGCGCGCCTGACGAGGTTAGACTGTGGAGAGCGTCGGCCTGGTATCCCGGCGCTCGAGATGCCCCGAGGCCGACAACCCCGCGGATGGGCGACCAGGCTGTCCCCGCCGGCTGAGATCGGGGCCTAACCCCGAAGGGGGTCCAAATGACAAGGCTCCAGCAGGCGCTTCCCGAGCGCTACACGAAGGCCGCGCCCGACGACCTGGCAATGCGCATAGCCCAGGCCAAGTCCGCGCTCGGCAAGCGGCTCATGGTCCTCGGACACCACTACCAACGTGACGAGGTGATGCGCTTCGCCGACGTCCGTGGAGACTCGCTTGCCCTTTCGAGGGCGGCAGCTGCCAACACCGACGCAGATCTCCTCGTGTTCTGCGGAGTGCACTTCATGGCCGAGGCTGCCGACATCCTGACGGCCGACCACCAGTTGGTTCTCCTCCCCGACCTGAACGCCGGATGCTCTATGGCAGACATGGCCGACATCGACTCGGTGGAGGAAGCATGGGAGGACATCGGGCGGGTGGTGGACATCGAGCAGGTGGTCCCCATCACCTACATCAACTCCTCAGCAGCGCTGAAAGCATTCGTCGGCCGGCTCGGCGGCTCGGTGTGCACATCCACCAACGCGAGGGCCGTGCTCACCTGGGCCCTCGACCGCGGCGCCCGAGGCGGTCAGAAGGTGCTCTTCTTCCCTGACCAGCACCTGGGGCGCAACACCGCTTACCAGCTCGGCTACGGCGAAGAGCACATGCGGGTATTCGACCCCCGCCCAGAGCTCGGAGGCCTCGACGAGGCCGATCTGAAGGAAGCGACCATCGTGCTCTGGAAGGGCCACTGCTCGGTTCACCAGCGATTTGCACCCGCACACGTGGAGTCCTTCCGCAAGGCGCACCCTGGTGGTCAGGTGGTGGTTCACCCGGAGTGCTCCCACGAGGTGGTGGAGCTGGCCGATGCGGTGGGCTCGACGGACTTCATTATCCGAGCAGTGCGAGCCGCTCCGCCAGGCTCGGTGATCGGCGTCGGGACCGAGATCCACCTGGTGAAACGCCTGGCCGACGAGAACCCGGACAAGCAGGTCCTTTCCCTCGACCCCCTCGTCTGCCCCTGCTCCACCATGTTCCGCATCGACGCTCCCCACCTGTGCTGGGTGCTGGAGGGGCTCGTCGAGGGTGAGGTGCGCAACCGCATCACGGTGGACGAAGAGACCGCGTCGTGGGCACGGGTCGCCCTCGAGCGGATGCTCGCCATCACCTGAGGAGGATCTTCGCCAGCTCCCTCCCCGTATAGCTGTCGGGGCTCGCAGCGACGTCCTCCGGCGTTCCCTCGGCCACGACGAGGCCGCCGCCGTCCCCCCCCTCGGGCCCGAGGTCGACGATCCAGTCAGCGGCTTTGACCACGTGCAGGTTGTGCTCGATCACGAGCACGGTGTTCCCGTTGTCGACCAGGCGTGAGAGCACGTCGAGGAGGTGGCGGACATCCTCGAAGTGGAGGCCAGTGGTCGGCTCGTCCAGCACGTACAGGGTGTGGCCGGTGGGCCGGCGGGAGAGCTCCGATGCCAACTTCACCCGCTGCGCCTCGCCGCCAGACAGCGTCGGCGCGGGCTGGCCCAGGCGTATGTAGCCGAGACCTACGTCCACCAGCGTCTGGAGGTGCCTCGCAATCGGCGGCTGGTTCGCGAAGAACGAGAGAGCCTCCTCGCACGACAGGTCGAGCACGTCCGCGATGGTCTTGCCCTTGAACGCGACCTCCAGGGTCTCGCGGTTGTATCGCGCCCCCCTGCAGATCTCGCACGGGACATAGACGTCGGGCAGGAAGTGCATTTCGATCTTCAGGGTGCCGTCGCCGGCGCATGCCTCGCATCGCCCGCCCTTCACGTTGAACGAGAACCGCCCGGGCATGTAACCGCGTACCTTCGCCTCGGGGGTCTGGCTGAAGAGCCTGCGCACGTGGTCGAAGACGCCGGTGTAGGTCGCAGGGTTTGACCGGGGGGTGCGTCCTATGGGCGCCTGGTCGATCGCCACGACCTTGTCGAGGTGTCCTATCCCCTCGATCACGCGGTGGCGTCCTGGTGAGGTACGGGCACCGTGGACGCTCGAGCGAAGGGAGCTGAGCAGGATGTCGTTCACGAGGGTCGACTTCCCCGAGCCGGACACTCCGGTGACGGCCACCATGCAGCCCAGGGGGAACGCCACGTCTATCCCTCTCAGGTTGTGCTCGGCCGCTCCTCTCACCACCAGCCGGTCCCCCGATCCAGCTCGGCGCTGCTCCGGCACGGCTATGCACCGCTTTCCCGAGAGGTACTGCCCGGTGATGGAGCCTCGGCAGCGACGCAGACCCGCCACCGGCCCCGAGTACACGATCTCGCCCCCGTGCTCGCCTGCCCCCGGCCCGATGTCGACCACGTGGTCCGCATCCTCGATGGTCTCCTCGTCGTGCTCCACGACGATCACCGTGTTCCCGAGATCGCGAAGACGCTCGAGAGTGTCGAGGAGGCGCCGGTTGTCACGCTGGTGCAGACCGATGGATGGCTCGTCGAGCACGTATAGAACTCCCACGAGACCGGATCCGATCTGGCTGGCCAGCCGGATCCGCTGCGCTTCACCGCCCGAGAGCGTCGCCGTGCCCCTCGCGAGGGAGAGGTAGTCGAGGCCGACGTCGAGGAGGAAGGTCATCCGCGCGCGCACCTCCTTCAGCACCCGGTCGGCGATCATGTGCTCGCGGGGGGTCAACTCCATCTCCTCCATCGCGATGGCAGCTCTGGAGATGGACAGGCTGCAGAGCTCGGCGATGCTACGGCCGGCGACGGTGACTGCCAGCGACTCGGGCTTCAGGCGCGCTCCCCCGCATGCGGGGCAGGGAACCTCGCGCATGTACTCCTCTATCGACTGGCGGAAGGTGTCGGACTCCGCTTCGGAGTGGCGGCGCGTCAGCCATGGCACGACCCCCTCGAAGCTGGTGGTGAAGGAGCGCTCACGCCCGAAGCGGTTCCTGTAGCGCAGTGCGAAGCGCCGCGACCCCGTGCCGTAGAGGACCGACCGGCGCTGAGTCTTGCTCAGCTTCCTCCAGGGCGTGTCCGTGGAGAACCCGATCTCGCCGGCGACAGCTTCGAGCAGGCGCTCGAAGTAACGGCTCCGCGCGCCCGCCCACGGGGCCACGGCCCCGGCGGCCAGGCTCTTCGAGGCATCAGGCACCACGAGCTCGGGGTCCACCTCGAAGCGGGTGCCCAGGCCGTCGCATCCCGGGCAGGCGCCGTAGGGAGAGTTGAACGAGAAGCTCCTCGGCGCGAGCTCCTCGAAGGACCTCCCGCAATCGTTGCAGGCTAGGTGCTCCGAGAAGGTGAGGATCTCCTCGCCGCCGGCGCCAGGGTCCGCAGAACGGTCCGAACCGAGGCCCGAACCAAGGCCCGAACCGAGGCCCGAACCGGGGTCCGAGCCGGGGTCCGAGCCGGGGTCCGAGCCCGGGCGCACGGCGGGGCTCAGCGCCACCTCGGCAATGCCTTCGGCCAGGCGCAGTGCCGATTCCATCGACTCCGTCAGGCGCTGCCTTATGCCGTCACGCCTCACGAGGCGGTCCACCACGACCTGGATCGTATGCTGCTCGTAGCGCGCGAGGCGCTCCTCCGAACGCTCCGCTAGGTCGACCAGCTCGCCGTCCACCCGAGCGCGGACATAGCCCTGACGCGCCAGGTCTTCGAGTAGTCCCTCGTAGAGCCCCTTCCGACCGCGCACCACGGGAGCCAGCACCTCGAAGCGGGTGCCCTCGGGCAGCTCGAGCACCCGGTCCACTATCTGCTGGGGCGTCTGGCGCGCGACCTCCTTGCCGCACGACGGGCAGTGCTGTACGCCCGTGCGGGCATAGAGAAGGCGGAGATAGTCGTATATCTCGGTAACCGTGCCTACCGTTGATCGGGGGTTGTGGCTGGCTGACTTCTGGTCTATCGATATCGCCGGCGACAAGCCTTCGATGAAGTCGACGTCGGGCTTGTCCATCTGCCCGAGGAACTGGCGTGCGTAGGCGGAGAGCGACTCGACGTAACGGCGCTGGCCTTCCGCGTAGATCGTGTCGAAGGCGAGAGAGGACTTCCCCGAACCCGAGAGTCCCGTGAAGACGATGAGCCGGTCGCGGGGCAGCTCCAGCGAGACATCCCGTAGGTTGTGCTCCCGTGCGCCGCGTATGACAAGGCGATTGGCCACGCATGGAGGATACCGGCACCAGCGGCTCGGTCGCCGGAGCGCAACAACCTGCTCGCCGGGGCGACAGTCCATCTCCAGCGAGGCGCAGGAGCGCCGCTGGCGAGGCGGGCAATTCTCAGGCAGGTGCTCAGGCAGGTGCTCAGGCAGGTTCCTGGCGGAAGAGCAGGCTGCGCAACTCGGCGATCTCGTCCCGGATGAGAGCCGCCTCCTCGTAGCGAAGGTCCTCCGCCGCACGGCCCATCTCCTCGGCGAGGCGGCCGATCAGCTCCTCGACGCTCCGCCGGTCGAAGTTCGCCTCCAGGGCAACATCGTCTGCTGCGAGCCCGTCCACTCCGAGCTCGCTGCCCGAGCCGGCACCACCAAGCGCGTCACCGAGCACGTAGCCAAGTGCGTCGCCAAGGCTGGAGGCTGCCTGAGCAGGGGCCCTATCCCCCTGATCCCGCTTGCCGATACCCGGTCGTGCACGGGCGCTCGGGCGGCCGGAGCGAGACCGCCCTGCCCTGCTTGCTGCAGCGCTTCCGGCAACAGAATGGCTGCGCACAGAACCCCTGGCACGGCCGGTCTCGCCGGATCCAGGGGTTCCGCCGGTGGCTATGCGAGAGAGGATGTCCGTTACCGACTTGCGCACGCTCACGGGGTCGATGCCGTGAGCTTCGTTGTAGGCACGCTGCAGCACGCGCCGGCGCTCGGTCTCCGAGATGGCCCTTCGCATGGCGTCGGTCATGGTGTCGGCGTAGAGCACGACACGGCCGTCGACGTTGCGAGCGGCGCGCCCCATCGTCTGGATGAGGGCCGGAGCAGAGCGCAGGAACCCCTCCTTGTCGGCATCGAGTATCGCGACCAGCGATACCTCGGGCAGGTCGAGGCCCTCTCGCAACAGGTTGATCCCCACCAACACGTCGTAGACACCACGCCGCAGCTCCGACAGCAGCTCGATCCGGGTGAGGGTGTCGACGTCGGAATGCAGGTAGCGGACCCGGACCCCCAGCTCGAGCAGGTAGTCCGAGAGCTCCTCCGCCATCTTCTTCGTGAGGGTCGTCACGAGCACCCGCCCACCGTTTCCCACGGCTTCACGGACGCGCTCCAGCAGGTCGTCAATCTGGCCGACCGTAGGCCGCAGCACGACCTCCGGATCGACCAGACCCGTAGGCCGGATCACCTGCTCCACCACGCGGGAGGAGACCTCGAGCTCGTAGGAACCCGGAGTGGCCGACAGGAACACCACCTGCCCCAGGCGCTCCGAGAGCTCCTCGAACCTGAGCGGCCGGTTGTCGAGCGCGGAGGGGAGCCGGAAGCCGTGCTCGACGAGGGTGGCCTTGCGCGAGCGGTCTCCCTCGTATTGCCCATGCAGCTGGGGAACGGCGACGTGGCTCTCGTCGATCACGGTGAGGAATCCTTCCGGGAAGAAGTCGAGCAAGGTGTACGGCGGCTCGCCCGGCGCCCGTCCGTCCAGGTGCCTGCTGTAGTTCTCGATGCCGTTGCATACCCCCACCTCCGCCAGCATCTCGAGGTCGTGCTCGGTGCGGAGCCTGAGCCGCTGGGCCTCGAGCAGCTTGCCCTCGGCCTGGAGCTCGCGGAGGCGTTCGGACAGCTCGGCCTCGATGGACGCGATCGCCCGCCGGAGCGTCTCCTCGCCCGCCACGTAGTGCGTGGCAGCGAGGACGACCAGCTCTCCGAGCTCTTCGCCCAGGTCCCCGGTCAAGGGATCGAAGCGGCAGATCCGCTCGATCGTGTCACCGAAGAGCTCGATGCGCACAGCCATCTCCTCGTAGGCCGGGTGGAGCTCGATCGTGTCGCCTCGCACGCGAAATCGCCCCCTGGTCACCACTAGGTCGTTGCGCTCGTAATGGAGATCGACGAGCTTGCGAAGGAGCTCGCGCTGATCGACGACGTCGCCGGGGGCGAGGGCTACGACACGACCGGCGTACTCTGCGGGCGAGCCGAGGCCGTATATGCACGACACCGACGCCACCACCACCACGTCCTCGCGCAACAGGAGGCTCGACGTGCTGGCGTGGCGCAGACGATCGATGTCATCGTTGATCGAGGAGTCCTTCTCGATGTAGGTGTCGCTGGTCGGGAGGTATGCCTCGGGCTGGTAGTAGTCGTAGTAGGAGACGAAGAACTCGACCCGGTTCTTCGGCAACAGCGCGCGCAGCTCGGCGGCGAGCTGCGCTGCAAGCGACTTGTTCGGCTCTATCACCAGGGTCGGTCGTTGGACGGCCTCGATCACCCAGGCCATGGTCGCCGTCTTGCCGCTCCCGGTTATCCCGAGCAGTGTCTGGTAGCGCTCGCCTGCGGCAATGCCCTCCGACAGAGCGGCGATTGCCTGCGGCTGGTCTCCGGCGGGCCGGAACGGGGACACCACTTCGAAGCGCGCCATGCACGCCCATGGTAGGACAAGGGGCGCTGTACGACCTGAGCGCCCTGACCGGGCGCTGTACGACCTGAGCGCCCTGGCCGGGCGCTGTACGACCTGAGCGCCCTGACCGGGCGCTGTACGACCTGAGCGCCCTGGCCGGGCGCTGTACGACCTGAGCGCCCTGGCCGGGCGCTGTACGACCTGAGCGCCCTGGCCGGGCGCTGTACGACCTGAGCGCCCTGGCCGGGCGCTGTACCACCTGGCAGCGGGTCGTCAGCGCCCTGCGGCCTCGAGCTCCACCAGCCGAGCCCAGAGCGAGTCGACCTGGCCGGCCAGGTAATCCCGGGTTCCGGCGTTGTCGAGCACGAAGTCGGCGCCCACCAAGCGCTCCTCGCGGCTCGGCTGAGCGGCGATGCGCGCCTCGGCGTCGGACGGCTCCATGGCGCGCAGGCCGACCAGCCGCTCGAGCGCCAGATCCGGGGGGCAGTCCACGACGATCACTGCGTCGAGCTGGAGAGCTCCCCGATGGGCGGCGACGAGTAGCGGTATGTCGAGGATCACGATTTCTCCGTCCCCCTGATGCTCGAAGCGCCTGGCAGCCATCACCGCGCCGATAGCAGGGTGGGTGATGGCGTTCAGGTCAGCCAGAGCCTGGGGGTCGCCAAACGCCATCGCGGCAAGGGCTGGACGGTCGATCTGACCGTCCGCGGCCAATGCCGAGCTCCCGAAGCGGCGCACCAGCGGCTCGTAGGCCGGTCCCCCGGGGGCGACGACCTCGCGGGCAATGAGGTCGGCGTCTATCACGACGGCTCCGCGTGCGGAGAGCATGCCGGCAACAGTCGACTTCCCCGAGCCGATCCCCCCGGTCAAGCCTGCAGCGAGCATCCGCCAGCCTCGGGATACACGTGGCTCAGCGCCGTGGCCGGCGAGCGATCGCGAAGAGGACCAGCGTCGTCGAGTCCACCTCGTCGGTCACGAAGAAGTCCCCCGCGCCGATCCCCGTGGAGCCGCCGGTATCCGAACGTGCTATGAGGCTGTACGCGATTGGGAGGAGGCGCGTGTACGCAGCGACGTACCACGAGCGCGGGATCCGATGGCGCAGGTCGAGCACGTCCAGGGCGAGCACTCGCTCTGCTCGCTCACGGCGGCGGCGGAAGTCCTCCTTCACCCAGCCGAGCGCGTCTATGCCCCCGATCCATACGTCTTCGAAGTGACGCTCGAGGATGGCGCCGAGAGAACCTGCGTCGAAGAGGTGAACATGAAAGGGGTTCTCGAAGTCTGCAGGAGCGTTGGGCGTGAGAAAGAACGCGCTGCCATCGGCGCTCAGCACCCGCGCCAGCTCGCTCACGTGATGCTCTGGCTCCGTGAAGTGCTCGATCAGGTGCGATGAGCACGCCCACTCGACACTCGAACCGGCAATGCCGAGCTTGGCAGCGTCCATCCGGGCGAGGCGCAGACCCATGGTGCCATGCCGGCGAGTGGCTTCTACCAGCGCGCCCTGGTCGTAGTCGACACCTATCACAGATCGGTCCGGCCCGCCGAAGCGCACTGACTCGAACCCCCGTCCGCAGCCGACGTCCAGCACCCTGCCGGCACCAAGACGGTCCACGACCGCCTGGTACCCGGCTGCATGCAGGGCGAGGAGCGAGTCGGGGGTCAGCCCCTCTACCGGCCTCTCCCCCGTAAGCTTCGGCATCTGCGGCCCTCCGGCTCATGCACTGGTCGTGGTGGATCAGCGGAACCCGGCGCGACGTCAGCGCAACCGGGCGCCTCTACACTATCGGCGGACATGGCAGCACGGCCACGACGCAACGGCAGGCACGAAAGGAACAGCAGGTGAGCCTGACCGCACGGAGGGCCGGGACCACGTCCCTCGGCCCCTCGAACGGACGAGCCCGGGAGAGCACCCGCATGCCGGCGAGGCTGCGCGCGCTCGCCCGCCGGCGCCCCGAGGGACCCTCGAGCCCGGTGAGCGGCCGGAGCGGGCAACGCTCTCGGCTCGTCTCTCTGGCCGAGCACCTCGCACTCGCGCTGGTCGCTCTCGTGCCACAGCTGCTCGCCCAGCCCGGTGTCGTGGAGTCCGACACGAAGAGCTACCTCTACATAGACCCGGGCCGTTTCATCGCCCAGTCTGCGTCGATGTGGGACCCCGGGGTCGGCCTCGGCACCGTGACCCACGAGCAGATCGGCTACCTGCTGCCAATGGGTCCCTTCTTCTGGCTGGTCCACGCGCTTGGCGTACCGCTGTGGATCGGCCAGAGGGTATGGATGGCAGCGATCCTCTTCTTCGCGGCTGCAGGCGTTCTCTTCCTGGCGCGCACCATAGGCCTCACAGGCCCGGGTCGCGCAGTAGCTGCGTTCGCGTTCATGGTGTCGCCGTACTTCCTGCAGTATGTCGGTCGGATGTCGGTGGTGCTCCTGCCTTGGGCGGGCCTCCCGTGGATGGTCGCGCTCGTCGCCCGGGCACTGCGAAACGGAGGCTGGCGCGATCCGGCCCTCTTCGCCATCGTCGTCGCCGTCGTCGGCGGGATCAACGCGAGCTCGCTCCTCTACGTAGGGCTTGCCCCGGTGATATGGCTTCCCTACGCCGTCTTGGTGACGAAAGAGCACACCTGGCGCGAGGCGTGGGGCGTCTTCTGGCGTGTGGGTCTCCTGACGGTGCTCGTGTCGCTCTGGTGGGCGGCCGGGCTCCAGATAGAGGCCGCTTACGGGGTAGACATCCTGAAGTACACAGAGACCGTTCCTGCGGTGAGCTCGACGTCCTCCTCCGCCGAGGTGCTGCGCGGGCTCGGGTACTGGTACTTCTACGGGGGGGGCCGCCTCGGACCCTGGGTCGTCACCTCGGTGCAGCTCACCCAGCAGCTATGGGCCCTCGGGGCCAGCTTCACCGTTCCTGCTCTCTCCTTCGTTGCCGCAGCGCTGACACGCTGGCGTCACCGGGCGTTCTTCGTGATCCTGATCGTGGTGGGCATGGTCTTCGCGGTGGGTGCCAACCCCTTCTCGCACCCCTCCCCCGTAGGCCACCTGCTCGAGATCTTCATGACGAAGACCACTGCAGGCCTGGCCATGCGTTCGACGGACAGGGCCTCCCCGCTCGTCCTGCTCGGCACCGCGATGCTCCTCGGAGCGGGCATCTCCGCTCTTGCGCGCTACAAGCGCGCCGCCGGGCTCGTCGCCGTTACGGCCGTGGTGGCAATCGTCGCAGCGGCGAACCCTCCTGTGTGGAACGGCACCACTGTGGCCGATCACTTCACCCAGCCCTCCCCGCTCCCCTCCTACGAGTACCAGGCGGCCAAGGCCCTCGACGCCGGGCACCCGACCACCCGGGTGTACGCCCTTCCCGGCGAGGACTTCGCTGCATACCGCTTCGGAGACACCATCGACCCTATTTACCCCGGCTTGCTCTCACGCCCGTTTGTCACGCGCGAGCAGCAGGTCATGGGCTCGCTCGCCACTCAGGACGTCCTGTACGCGATCGATGCGCCAATGCAGCAGGGCACCTGGGACCTGAAGGCCCTGCCGGGAATGCTCCGGCTCATCAGTGCCGGCGCCCTGCTGGTGCAGAACAACCTGGCATACGAGCGCTACGGCCTGCCCAACCCGCGCGAGATGGCCCTCGCGCTCGCCCACCTTCCTGCCGGCATCGGCAAGCCGGTGCCCTATGGGAGCCCGCGCCCGAACGTCAGCCTCATACCGAACGTCGACGAGCAGTACCTGTCCACACCCGCAGGCCTTCCGTGGCCCGCGCCCCTCGAAGTGCTCCCCGTCGCGAATCCCCGCCCGGTGATCCGTGCCGAGTCGCCATCGGGTGCGCTCGTCGTGAACGGAAACGCCCAGGGGATCGCAGAAGCAGCGGCGGCAGGGCTCCTCCACGGCAACCCCACCGTGCTCTACGCCGCCACCCTGCTCGAGAACCCGAGGCTGCTCGCCGCGACGATGGCCGGCAACGCCACGATAGTGCTGACCGATACCAACGCGAAGCAGGGGTTCAGGTGGAACACACTCCAGGCTAACGCCGGTTACACGGAGACCGCTGCGCAAAAGCGCGACACCTACGATCCGACAGACGCCCCTCTGAACATCTTTCCCGGAGCACCGCCAGGTACCCAGACGACCGCCGTCCTCCACGGAATCGCGTCTGTGAGCGCCTCGTCCTACGGCAACTCGGTCACCTACACGCCCGAGGACCAGCCGATCATGGCCATCGACGGCAACCTGAACACTGCCTGGGTCACCGGGGCCTTCGGGTACCCAGTCGGCCAGTGGTGGCAGGTGAGCGCGCTCTCGCCGCTCACCACGAACCACGTAAACCTCGTGCAGGCCATCAAAGGCAGCCCGACCCGCTGGATAACAAAGGTCACACTGACCTTCGACGGGCGCCACCCCCTGAGCGTCCCCCTCGGTCCCGCGTCGCGAACGGCCTCGGGCCAGACGATCTATTTCCCGACCCGGACCTTCAAGACCCTGCGCATCACGATCGACTCAGTGAGCCAGAACCAGCTCGACCAGAGCACGGGGCTATCGGCCGTCGGGTTCGCCGAGGTGCGCCTCGGCGGGATACAAGCCTCCAAGACGCTCGCCCTGCCCGGAGGTTTGCTCAGGGCACTCGGCCCTTCGAGCCTCGACCACCGCCTGGTCGTCGTGATGACGAGGCGCCGGGTGGCTCCCTACCCGCCTCGCACCGACCCCGAGCGCGAGCTCAGCCGCTCGTTCTCCCTGCCTACGAAGCGGACCTTCACACTCAGCGGAACCGCACGGGTAAGCGCGCTCATCCCCGACAACATGATCGACAGGCTGATGGGCAGGCCGGGGTCCAACGGCACGGGCATCGTCGCGTACTCACGCGGGCGGCTCCCGGGCGACTTGCAGGACACGGCCTCCTCTGCTCTCGACGGGAACCCGGCCACGATGTGGTCTCCCGGCTTCGGCGCGTCGCACCAGATCGGGGACTGGATAGAGGTGAACGTCCCCCACCCGGTGAGCTTCGACCACCTGAACCTTCAGGTCGTCGCAGACGGGTACCACTCGGTGCCGACGCGCCTGTCCATCTCGGCAGGGGGACGCACGGTGAACGTGAAGCTCCCGCCCATTGCAGACGCTCGCCAGCGCAATGCCACAGTCTCGGTGCCCGTCTACTTCCCGCGCCTCACCGGCAGCCACATCCGGGTGACGGTCACTGGCGTGCGCGACGAGCACACCAAGGACTTCTACTCGGGCGCTCCCATCACCATGCCGCTCGGCATCGCCGAGCTCGGCATCCCAGGCGTGCACGAGCCACCCGACCCCGCACAGCTCCCTGGGACCTGCACGCCCAGCCTCCTCACTATCGACTCCAAGCCAGTATGGCTCCGGGTCATCGGCTCCACTGCAGCCGCCCTCGCAGGCAGGAGTCTCCACGTGCAGACCTGCGGACCAGACGCGGCCGGCATAACCCTTGGACCGGGAAGCCATGTGGTGCAGTCTGCCAACGGGCACCTCACCGGCTTCAACATCGACCGCCTGGTGCTCGATTCCGCCCCCGGCGGGCGAGCCGGGCGGCCGGCGAGCCAGAGCGGCCGGCTTGCTCCCCTGCCCCCCCAGCCTGCACCTAGGCTGATCGTCCAATCGCAGAGCGCCACCTCGGCGAAGGTCGTAGTCACGGGAGCGACCCGACCCTTCTGGCTGGTGCTCGGCGAGAGCATCAACAAGGGCTGGCAGGCACAGGTCTCGGGCGGTCCTTCGCTCGGCTCGCCGACACTCGTGGACGGATTCGCCAACGGATGGCTTGTCGACCCCCAGGCGCTCGGCACGCTCGGGAAATCGGGCAGCCTCGTGCTGACACTCCACTGGGCTCCTCAATCCCGGGTCTGGTGGGCGCTCGTCATATCGGGCGGGGCGCTTCTAGCATGCCTCCTCATAGCCATATGGCCGCGGCGATCCAGGGATGCTGCAGGCCGTGCGCTCCGCCGCCTGACCGCCGGGATCCTTTCCCGCGGGCGTGCCGGCCGCGCACGGCGTGCTGTACGCCGGAGGCGTCGCGGTCGTCACCTCCCCCGGCAGCCCGCTGGCGCGCCGGGTGACCCGCGCACCGACGTGCCTCTGCAGGCTCCGGATCCTTACGATGCCACGCCTCGCCTCGCTTCTCCCTTGGTGCTCGGGGGAACGCGGCCGCCTTGGTGGCGCGTCGCCGTCATAGCCGTCGCGACCGGAGCGCTATCCGGGTTCCTGACGGCACCGCTCACGGGCGTCGCCGTCGCGCTGGCCACCGCGACGGCGCTCGCGCTTTCCGAGGGCCGCGTGATCCTCACCGTCGGGTCGGTCTGCCTGGTCGGCGGGGCGGGCGCCTACGTCGTCTACCACCAGGCGACCGGACACTTCCTGCCGGGCGGGTTCTGGCCCGCGCAGTTCGATCCGGCTTCGACGATGGTGTGGATGGGAGTGGTGTTCCTCGGTGCCGACGCGGTGATCGAGGCGGGCCGGCGGATCAGGCCCCCGCTACGGGCAACCGATGCCCGAAGCCGGATCCCACGGGCTCACCGTTGGCCTTCGCTGCCTCGGCGGCCAGGGCGAAGAGGGCACCAGCCGCAGTAGCCTCCCAGGTGAGCTTGGCGGCTTGGGCCTGTGCATCGCGGCCCAGGCGCTCCCGGAGCGCAGGGTCCCCGAGGATGATGTCGAGAGCGCCCGCTATAGCCGATGGCTCGTCCACGAGAAGGCCGGTCTTGCCATGGACTATGGAGTCACGATGCCCGGCTATGTCCGTCGCGACGGCAGGTGTGCCACACGCAGCTGCCTCCGTGATCGTCATGCCCCATCCCTCGCGCTGAGAGGCACTGGCAACCACCCAGGCGCTCCTGTAGAGGTCGACGACTTCCGAGTCCGGCAGGTGCCCTGTGAGCTCCACCCACGACCCGGCATCCAGGCACCTGACCTGCTCCTCCAGCACCGGGCGCTCGTATCCTTCGCCGGCTATGGCCAGGCGAAGGCCGGGATAGCGATCTCGGAGCGTTGCGGCTGCTTGGATCAGCACGCCGAAGCGCTTTACCGGCACCAACCTTCCCACAGCCACCACCAGTGGGTAGGGGGCGCGCTTTCCGCCAGGACTGAAGCGCGGCTCCACGCCGGGCGGCACCACGCTCACCTGTGAGAGCTTCATCCCGAGGAGTCCGACTATCTCCTCGCGGGAGGACTCCGAGAGGGTGAGAATGCGCGTGCTGCGGTAAAGCGGCGGTGCTAGCCGCGACTCGATCCTGGTGCCAGCCGAAGCGAGCATCTTCGGTAGGACCATCCGCCACATCTCAGCATGCACATGATGCAAGAACACCACCCGGGGACAACGTGCCCACAGGGGCGACAGGAACGGCATGCCGTTCCATATCTCCACCAGCGCGTCACGACGCCGGATACCTCCTGCGATCCCCCTCATCGCGCTGCGAGGGAACACGAGGTAGCGACCCCCTTTTCGGACGACCTCGTAGCCGTCGCGCTTAGCGCGGGCTGGCAGGCCACTCACCCGCGATGTCCTCATCGTCACGCGAAGCCCGTTCTCGGCCCAGAGGCTCGCGATGCGGTGAGCATGAAGCTCGGATCCGCCAGCCTCCTCGTCATCGAGGTCGCGCCATGCGAGGAAGTGGACGCGCTCGATCCCGGCAGAACGCGCAGCCGAAACAGCTGCTGCGACCCCACTACCGTCGCTTCGCACCTCGCTCACTCTCTAGTGCCCCCTTCGGCCCCCTCTGGATCGGGACGCCGCCGAGCGCGCGAAGCACCCTCCTCGGTGGCCCTCTCCTTCATACTAACGCCCGAGCGCGAGAGGGAGAAGGGGCACGCCGTTTCTCTCATACCGGTATCGTGCCGCTGCGCGCAGCGCGGTGGTGGACCCGGACGAACGCGACACCGACGGCAGCCGCGAGCGCCGCCTGCACCGCGAGGTCGGCCCTGGCCGTAGCGAGCACGTTGCCCGCTGCTCGGCTCACGAGCAGCGCTGCTGCGCCTGCGCCGGCTGCGAGGGCAGCGACTATCCATCTGCGTCCCACTCCGAGGAGGTAGTTGGTCATCACCACAGTTGCGCTCAGGCAGATCATCGCGCCGGCCAGCGTCGCGAACGCCCCCGCGGCATAGGTGAGGCTCTGCCCGAAGACGATCTTCAGCAGCAGGTCCGGCACAACGAGGGCTGCGCCGAGAAGCGCCACTGCCGGCAGGGCGAGGATCATCGCTGTAGCCCACAGCTGCCGCAGCGCGTGCCCTCCGCGCTGCCAGCGGATGGCGGCCTCGGGAAGCAGGTAGCTGCCGAGTCCGAGCGCCCCGAAGACGAGCGCCTTGGACGCTACGGATATCGCCGCGTACGCGCCCGAGTGTGCCGGGTCGTCCCGGCCGACGAAGATAACGTCCACGTTCTGGAGCACCGCTAGGAGCGCAAGGCTCGTGAGAGCGATTGCAGAGTCCACGACGAGCGGTCCTGGCTTGCGAATGCGGACGAGGCCCCGGAGGCGGCCATCGGGGCGCCCGCCGCCTGCGGCCCCTCCATTCTCGGTGCCGGCAGCTGCGCCACGTAGCGCGCTGGCAGCTGGGCCACGTAGCGCGCTGGCAGATGGGCCACGTAGCGCGCCCGCAGCTGGGCCACGTAGAGTGCCGGCAAGTGGGTCCTGCTCTCCCATCACGCGCGTCCTGGTCAAGAAGCGCGCATGCAGAGCCGCCATCACCTCGGCTGCGAGGATCCCTCCGGCCGCGCCCCCTACCCCGAAGCCCGCTGCCGTCAGCCCGACAGTGAGCACGGTACGGACCCCCCCCTCCACCAGCAGGTTCCCCGCAAGGGGAACGTAGGAGCGATGGGCCTGCAGCACGCCTCGGTCCACCGAGAGAAGGAGCCACACGCCTCCGGCGGCAATCACCTCCACCACCCCGCCCGAGCTCGGCAGCCGGAGAGCACCAGCGATTGCATGGCGCGCCAACCATGCCCCGGTGACGAGCAAGGCGAGCCCGACCAGGCCCCGATGGTGGATCCGGGCAGTCCAGACCCTGAGCGTCTCCGGCGCACCGATTCCTCGCCACGCGGTAATACGCCGGACCACCGCGACCAGGAGCGCAGAGCCTGGCATGGATATGACCAAGAACAGGCTCAGCAAGTCTGCGAGGGCTCCGTAGTCGCGGGCACTTAGCAGGCGCGCCACCAGGACGGTGACTATGACGTTCGCGCCGTTCGCCACGAGCCCTGCAATAGCCAGAGGGCCTGCGTGGCGGATACCCGCGAGAAGGCTGTCGTCGATCCGGGCACCCGAATGCCCGTCGCTTCCCCGGGCATCGTCGATCGCGAGGAAGGGGATCACCTCGTTGCCGAGAGCCGGACCCCCGGCGGTGGGAGCAACCGCCATCGCATCGAAAGCAATCCGCTCCGCCGGCAAGCCCCCAGGACGGCTCTCGGCGCTCATTGCCTCCATCCGGCACGCGCAGCCACCCAGCCGGACACAGCGTCGAGGCACACCGCGGCAAGGGTGACGATGACGACCTCCGCCTCCGCCCTGAAGCGGAGGTTGCCGTAGGTGACGATGGATGCCGCGGTCACGGTGATCGGCACAGCCATGAGCGGGTAGATGGCGATCCGCCGGCGCCTCAGCACAACCGCGCCCAGGATGGCCAGGAGAGCCAGCGGGTAGTACCACCACAGCCAGGCAAGCGACACCGCGACCGGCCAGCCCTGGATCACGTTCTCGCTAGCTTGGAGCCTAGGCGCGTAGAGGCTCCAGGTGATCCCGACCCTGGCGGCAACGACCGCCGGCACCCTGGACAGGTGGTGCTTCACGAAGTTCTCGGCTTCGTGCTCCCAGAAGACCTGCTGCACCGACTCGTCGGCGACCGGCTCCTTCACGTCGTGCACGCAAGGGAAGCACCACGACGCGAACAGCGGGCCATTCGAGTAGGTCGTCTTGTTGTTCGCGGCGGCCAGAGTGATGCCGAGCTGGTCCGAGAGGAAGACCGGGTGCTCGAAGACCACGAGGTTGCGTACCGTCCAGGGCAGGAGGACGAGCACCGCGGCACCGAGGGCTAGCGCCGTGGAACGGGCGCGGGCACCAAGGGATCGGTGTATTCCCCATGCCACAGGCAACGCGATCAACGGTATGTAGAGGATCGCCTCGGATCGCGTGAGCGCGCACAGGGCAGTGCCCGCACCGAGCAGTAGGAGGCGCCAAGGTCGCGGGTCCCGGCGGCAGCGGTAGGCGGCAAGCAGCGTGAGTGCCGCCAGCAGCATGAGCAGGGCCTCCGACATGACCTGCCCGTCGAACACCCACATTCCCGGGTACAAAGCCCCGAGCACCGCCGCGATCACGCCGGCACGCACTCCCGCGAGCTCGCGAGCCAACGCGGACACCGCCCATATCGTGGCGACGCCCACAAGGCACATCAGCAGCTTCTGCGCACCGAGGCGGTGCAGGCCGAAGAGGTCGAAGAAGGCCAGGAAGCTCGTGAAAGCGGGCGGGTGCTGTGCAGAGAACAGCTCCACCCTCGGGGTCCCGTGGTGGTGCAGGACGCCCGGATTGATGAACCACCAGCCTTTCAGTAGGTATTTTGCCTGGTAGTGATAGTAATACGAGTCTCCCTGCCAGACGTCGTGGTATTT
>JAJYXW010000083.1 GCA_021801525.1 Actinomycetes bacterium | reverse complement strand
GGAGACTTCGGGGGCGTCGAGGTGCGGGTGGAACCTGATCCCGCCCTTGGCCGGCCCCCTGGTCGTGTCGTGGTGGACCCTCCACCCGGTGAAGACCTCCAGGTGGCCTGCGTCCATCCTGACGGGTACGGCCACCTCGAGGACGCGCTCGGGCACCCGCATCATCTGATGCACGTCGGCGCTTATGCCCGCGAGCCGGGCTGCGTCGTCTATGCGCTCGAGGATCGCCGCCCAAGGGTCGTAGGGCCTCGCAGCCCGCTCGCCAGAGCCGGGACTGCCAGAGCCGGGACTGCCAGAGCCGGGACTGCCGGAGCCGGGCCAGGCGCTCAGCACGTGCCCCAGGCGCCACTGCCCAAAGATCCATCTCCCCTCTGCTGCTCACCTCCCGGCACTGACGGCGGGCCCAGCGGGTCAGCCGGCAGGGCCGGGCCGGGCGAGACACCGCCGGGAGCCGCAGGCGGGAGCGGGGGCTCGGCCGGCTTCGACAAGGCGCCAGGACCTCCGGTACCGGACGCTGGCGCACCGGCAGGATCCGGCTCAGCGCCGGGACGGGGGGAGTCCACGTGCTTCGCGCTCGCCACCAGGGGCGAGCGCGCGAGCACGATCACGCCGACGATGAGTGCCAGCAGGGCCAGGGCCTCCAGAGGTCCCCGGGCACCAGACGTGTCGAGGCGGTCGCCGAAGAGGCCGATCCCGATCGCGACCGAGGTGAGCGGGTCGACAGTCACGAGCGTCGACTGCGATGCCGTAATCGGCCCGGCGTGGAACGCGTTCTGCGCGAGGAACACCCCGAGCAGGCCCGCCCCGATCACACCGTAGGGCTCCCAGTGGAACATCAGATGCGACCACCCCTCGGTGATGAGGTCCGTGGTCGCCTTGATGAACGCTGCTGCCAGCGCGAATGCCACCGCGCCTGCTACGCCGAACATCGCCGCCCGCCACGACGGCGGCCCCACCCTCGCGAGAGCGACAGTGACGACAATGCCGGCGAGGCACGCGAAGACGACCTCGCCCCAGTTGCGAAGACCCGGAACGCGGGTCCCGGTCTCGGGATGGGCAAGGAGGAGGAACGTGGCCAGCCCGCCCGCAGCGACGACTGTGGCCGCCCAATCCAGGGCGCGCGGGTGGAGGCGGAACCAAACGGCGAGGATCACCACGAGGAACGGGAGCTCCAGGGTGAGCACGGGCTGCACGGAGGTCATGTCGCCGAAGTCGAGGGCGGTTGCCTGAAGCAGGAACGAGGCGACCATCAGGCCGAAGCCCGCCAACCAGACCTTCTTGTGGATCGCGTAGGCAATGAGACGGAGGTGGAGCGTGTCCTCCTCTGGAGCGTCGCGCACACCGAGCCGCTGGAGGATGGTGGTGAGCGCGTTAGAGAATGCCGCCAGGGCAGCGAGGGCCGCAGCCATGATTCCTTTTCTAGCGCAAACAACTCGCGTAGCGGGGGTTCCCGGCCTGCCGCTACGCTGGCGCAGCGTGACCCGCCGAGACCAGCCGGCGTGACCCGCCGAGACCAGGGAGAAGACCATGCCAGACACGCCGACAGAGGCAGAGTTCGAGAAGCAGGCACTCGAGTTCCTCGAGGCCAACGCCGAGCCTCGCGTCGAGGTGACGAGAGCCTGGGGCGAGGGCTCCGACGACGTCTCGGTCCTGCCCGAGCGCACCGCCGAGGAGGAGCTGGCGGAGCTCGAGGCGGCCAGGGCATGGGCGGCCAAGCGCTTCGACGCCGGCTTCGGCTGGATCACCGGACCGCCCGAGTACGGCGGGCGGGGCCTGCCCCGCTCCTACCAGCGCATCTACGACTCCCTGGAGAGCCGCTTCGCGACGCCCCCGCAGACGCTGTTCGGCATCGGCCTCGGCATGGTCGCCCCCACGATCCTCGCGCATGGCACCGAGGAGGTGAAGGACCGCTACCTGAAAGCCCTCTGGCGAGGCGACATCGTGGCATGCCAGCTCTTCAGCGAGCCGGGTGCCGGCAGTGACCTGGCCGGCCTGCAGACCCGGGCCGTGCGCGACGGCGACGAGTGGGTGGTGACCGGCCAGAAGGTGTGGACGTCTGGCGCCCATCTCTCCGACATCGGCGAGATCATCTGCCGCACCGACCCCGACCTGCCCAAGCACAAGGGCCTTACGGGCTTCGTGGTGGACATGCACGCACCGGGAGTGGAAGTGCGGCCCCTTCGCCAGATGACCGGCGGCGCATCCTTCAACGAGGTGTTCTTCACCGAGGTGCGCGTACCCGACTCGCATCGCCTGGGGGACGTGAACGGAGGCTGGACTGTAGCGCTCACCACCCTGATGAACGAGCGTGCCGCGATCGGCGGTGGTATGGCGAGCGGCGGCGGGGGCATGGGCACCCAACGCCTGATCGAGCTCATTCGCCACCAGGGGCGAGCCGGCGACCCCGCCATCCGCCAGCAGATCGCCGAGATAGTGGTGAACGGTCGCGTCGCCAGCTACACCAACATGCGCGCCATGGCGAAGATCGCGGCGGGGCAGCTCCCCGGACCCGAGATGTCGATAGCCAAGCTGTCCCTCACGATGAACATGCGGCGTATGGCCGACCTGCTCTCGAGCGTTCTCGGGCCGAAGCTCGTCGCCGACTCGGGCGAGTGGGGGACCTACGCGTGGGCACAGTTCGTCCTAGGCGTCCCCGGCATGCGCATCGCGGGAGGGAGTGACGAGATACTCCACAACATCATCGGGGAACGTGTTCTCGGCTTGCCCAAGGAGCCATCACCCGAGACTTCGGGCAGCCGGGCCTGACGCAGAACGGCTAGGCGGGCCTGGCTAGGTGCCTGGCTAGGTGGCTGACGAGTACGCCTCGGGATTGGCGCCACGGGCTTGGCTGTAGGTGGTCCAGATCGCGGGGCTGGCCGCGACGATGGCGCTGAGCAAGTGCGGGTAGTCCTCACCGAGCAGCAACGCGCCGTAGCCGCCCATCGACCACCCGTACGCGCCGAGTGCCGTGGCCGGCGAGCCGGCGCCCAAACGGTGGCAGAGCGGGACGAATTCGTGGACCAGCATCCCCTGGGGATCGTCGCCGGGAGCGGGGTGCCAGTAGCCGTTGCCCCCGTCTGCTGCGGCGAGGACGAAGGGCGCCGCTCCGTACTCCTCGACTGCCTGGGCCAGCGCGAGGTCGAGGTGCAGGTCGCTGAAGGCGAACTCCGCATTGCGCCCGTATCCGTGCAGGACGAGCACCAAGGGGAGCTCCGCTCCAGGCAGCTGGGCGGTCCGCGAGGGAGCGCCGGCTGGGGAGGCCTGGGAGTTTGGCGCGCGGTGGTCGGATGGCGCTCCCCAGGGTGGCGGGTAGGCGATCACGTAGCCAACCCGGCGGTTGCGAAAACGCGACCAGAAGCTCCCAGAGACCAGCCTTCCTGGTCGCACGCCCGCGTAGGCCGGCTGCGGGACGCTGCATCCCCCGCTCACGTAGTCGAGCACCACCTTGCCAGGCAGCACCCCGTGCTCGGCCAGCTCGACGCCGGCACCGAGCGCCGCGATGCCCGTCACGGAGGCAAGCGCCCCCAAGCGGATCAGGCGCCGTCGAGAGAACCTCGCCGCCTGCGGAGCAAGCGCTTCGCCGGGTTCGCCGGTCGCGGGCTCACCGGTCGCGGGCTCGCCGGTCGCGGGCTCGCCGGTCGCGGACTCGCCCATGCCCCGGGCGTCCGGAGACACGTCCCTGCGCGAGCTCACCGTCGCCTGGTGCTCGAGGCCGGTTCGACGATGAGGCTCGTCTCGCAAACAAGACCG
>JAJYXW010000072.1 GCA_021801525.1 Actinomycetes bacterium | reverse complement strand
GCACGGCCTGCCAATACTCGGTTCGCACGACCGACCACGAGGCGGACGGGAACTCGACGCCCACCACGACGTAGTGGGTCCTCGGGAGCGTCCTAAGGAGGGCACGACACCTGTTGGCCCGAGGCCAAATCCAGCGCGACCGGATCTTCCCCCTCAACTCCGGCTCTTCGGTGCAGGCTTACCCCCGAGGACCCACTCACACGCTATCGCCCCGAGAAGGGGGGAGGCGGCGGCGCACGGTGGACCAGCCGGTGGACCGGGAGGGCCTCCCGGCAGCACCCGCCAGTCTCGTCGGCGCCGGGCTCGGCAGCGGAGAGGCCGCGCTCGAAGAGCTCGCCGATCGCCACCAGGTCGACCGCCTCGATCCCTCGGAGATAGGGGACGCCATGACGGCCCGGATCGAAGAGGGAGCGGGCGGCTACGCTCGCTCAACGACGATGCTATCGAGGGAGGCAGCATGTCGGAACGGATCGTCGTCCTGCGCTCCGAGCAGCCGATGCGGTTCCTGGTCGACGTCTGCGCCGCTCTGGCCGACGCGGTCAACGAGCCCCGTGCGTGGCGTTCCTCCGGTGCCGAGCGACTCACCGTCTACGCAGAGGCGGTCTCCGCGCTCGCCCGCCTCGGTCGGGCACAGCTGCCTGAGGGCTCAGGTGCGGAGGTCGGAATCGCCGTCATCGACCACCTGCTCGAGCGTCTCCGCCAAACGCGAGGCGGCGAGATCCAGATGCCCCTCGCCGACGTGATCGACCGGCTGCAAGCTGAGGTCATTAGCGAATTGGCCACCGTCTGACCGCCAGTTTGGCGATCGGCGTCACCCGAGCGCGACCGGGTGAGCGTGATTGGGGATGGTCGGTAGGCGCGCGACACGCAGTCGATGCCGAAAAGGCTCGAGGACATGTGTGAGCGACGGTCGACGTCACACACGGATGGTGAGCCCGGCCTACCGTGGACTCGTGACGGACACCGCTGAAGCGGACTCCCGGGCCGAACCGAGTTGATCGGAGCAATGCAGCCCCTCATGAAGGCCGCTCGCCGCCCTCTTGCGCCCGAGTGGGAACGATACGGCCTCGATCATCAAGAGCGGATCGCAAAGCTCGTGGTCGTTGCCGTCGTTCGGGGATGGTCGGGTGTTGCCGTGTTCAACCGGTGAGACTCAGGCCACGCGCGTGTCCCTTTTCAACCGGTGATTACAGATACGCCCTGTTCAGGTCGACGAGTGCCTGCTGGAGTACCTGTGCTGGAACTTCCTTCAGCCAGGTGCCGTACTCCGGGTCGTTGCGAAGTGCGAAGATCTCCTTGGATTGCACGGTGTAGGAGAGGCTGCGCCGCCCGTACTTCCAGGCGAGGTCACGCTGCTCTTTCCCTAGGTTCTTCACGAACCGGCAACTGCCCCCGAAGTGCTTGACGAGCACGAGCTGCACATCGGTCGGGTAAGCACGATACCTGTTCGCCGTGCAACCGCGAGGCTCCTTCCGATGCGAGCGCGGGCGCTTCTTGGCAGGCTTGCGGCTAGTTCCTCGCATCATCGACATCCTGCCTCGGGGGTGTATCACTGGCCGGGGCTGGCGGGGACCGCCGACGTTGTGGACGCTCGTCAGTCGGGCTATCGGCCTGAGCGCCGCTACACCCCCGCCCTCGCGGACGGGGCACTGCGGCGCATTTCGGGTAGACATCTACATGTGGCCGATGCCGACGCGATCGATCCAGACGGTCGGCGAATCGTGCTCGACGACGTTGCGTGGACCCACATCGTCTTAGTGCTCCGTCCCGGAAGTACCACGCGCGCTCGCCGGCCAGATGACGCCCCTGGCGGTGTTCTCGTCCTCGACGTAGCTCCAGCTACGCCTTCGTCCTCGGCCTTGCCAGATGGCGCCCCTGGCTCGCCGATCACATTCACGTTACTTCCGGGACGGAGCACTAGCCCATCCCGACATGACCGGTCACCAGCCCGCAGTGCTCAACACGCTGCGCCACCCTGACGAGCGAGAGACCGATCCCTTACCAGGACGGGCCCGCTATTGGCGAGCTGCTCACGGTCCGAGCGCCTGGTGCTTCGTCGTCGTAGACTTCGGTACGGACCCAGCAAGGGTGGTAACGGCGTTCGGAAGGAGGCGCAGGCCGAGATGAGCAGTGTGGCAATGCCGGTCCAGATCGGTCCGTTTCGCTTCGACCACGCCGACTACGACGAGCGAGGTGACGTGTTGTACCTCCACAGCGGACCGTTCGCCGCTCACGACGACGTGATCGACACGCCAGAGGGCCACTTCGTCCGCATCGACAACACGGGAAGGGTTGTCGGCGTGACAGTCATGGGTGCTCGCCGGCTGCTCGAACGCGATGGACGACTCACCGTGACTCTCCCGTCGTTCGCCGCATCGGCCGACGACCTCGCACCGCTGCTCTCTGCTGCCAGCTGAGACGACCTCGACGCTCTCGACGCTCTCGACGCTCTCGACGATCTCGGTGGCTTGCGCTGTCTGCCGGCTGCCGAGTGCCGGACTGCTGACTGCTCACCGCTGAACCGCCGGCTGCCGAGTGACGACTGCCGACCGCCGAGCCGTCGCTTGAAGGCGGCAGCGCCGTGAGGTGTCACAGCCCCCGTCTAGCGTTCCTCGGAGCGCGATCGAGCGGCCGGTGCGAATCTGTTCCGGCCCTCCTCCAATGGCAGTGGAGATGCGACCCGGCTACTTCGGGTCGAGGAGGTGACCATGCTCGCAAGCGTTCCCTCGGCAACGCTCCACGGCGTGGACGGCAGGCCGGTTACGGTCGAGGTCCACGTTTCGGGCGGCTTCCCGGGCTTCAACATCGTCGGGTTGCCCGACGCGGCGGTACGCGAGTCGCGTGACCGGGTACGCGCAGCGCTGCTGTCGAGCTCGTTCAGCTGGCCCCAGCAGCGTGTGACGGTCAATCTTGCGCCCTCCGGTGTTCGCAAAGGCGGAGCCGGCCTCGACCTGCCCATTGCGATAGGCGTGCTCGTCGCCACCGGAGCCCTGCATCCGTCTTGCATCGAGGACTGCGCCTTCGTCGGAGAGCTCGGCCTCGACGGCTCCCTGAGGAGGGTTCCCGGGACGGTGTCCCTGGTTGCCGCCATTGGCGCGCGTCGTGTGGTGGTCCCCGCAGGCTGCGCAGGTGAGGCAGTTGTCGGGTCCGCGCGAATGGTGCTACCTGCGGTCACCCTCAGGGGCGTCACGGCCGCTCTCGAGGGCAAGGCTCCCTGGCCGGAGCCTCGAATAAGGGACGAAGGCGCGAGGGAGCCACTGGGATGCTCCGACATGGCAGACGTGAGGGGTCAGGCACTTGGCCGGCGGGCTGTGGAGGTCGCCGCAGCGGGCGGTCATCACCTGCTGCTGGTGGGGCCTCCCGGTTCGGGCAAGACGATGCTAGCGACGCGCGTCTCGGGCCTTCTCCCTCCTCTCGGGGAGGAAGAAGCCATCGAGGTGATGCGGGTCCACTCGGCTGCAGGCATGGAGGCTGCAGGAGGCACCCTGCCTGCCCGGCCGCCTTTCAGGGCTCCCCACCATGGCGCCTCCGAGGTCTCGATAATCGGAGGGGGGAGCGCCTGGCTCAGGCCCGGAGAAGTAAGCCTCTCGCATTGCGGCGTCCTGTTCCTCGACGAGCTCGGTGAGTTCCCGGCGGCAGTGATCGACATGCTGCGCCAGCCTCTCGAGGACGGGGTGATACGGATCTGCCGTGCGCGTGCGAGCGCCACGCTGCCCGCCCGCTTCCTCCTGGTTGCCGCGATGAACCCCTGTCCATGTGGCGAAGGGATGGCGTCAGGACGCTGCCGTTGCACCGAGGCATCGCGAGCTCGCTATTCGAGGCGCCTGTCCAGCCCGATACTCGATCGCTTCGACCTTGTCGTCCCGCTGGGGCGTCCCAGGGTCTCCGACCTACTGGGAGGCGACCCTGGCGAGGACAGCAGCACTATCGCCGAACGGGTCGCAGCTGTGCGTGCTCTGGCCGCAAGTCGTGGAGTCAGGTCCAATGCCGAGCTCGTGCATTCGCACCTCGACGAGGTGGCGCCGCTCACGCAGCCGGCTGCAGCCATGCTCTCCAACCGCCTCGGCGACGGCTCCCTAACTGCCAGGGGACTGCACCGGGTGAGGCGGGTGGCAAGGACCATCGCCGATCTCGACGAGGAGCCTGTGATAAACGAGCGTCACGTGGCGGAGGCATTGCAGCTGCGTGCCGCTCGGCGGACCTTCATGGCGGAAGGATAAGGGTGGGCGATCTGGCACGCAGTAGCGAGTCGGGGCATGGAAACGAGCTGAACGAGCTGAACCAGGGGCGTCCGGACGGGCTTGGCTCGCACGAGGCAGTCCGCGAGGCGCATGCTGCGGCCCTGGCCGCGCTGCCTGGCATGACCCCTGCGCGGCTCCGGAAGGTGCTCGAGCTCACCGACCCTGTCGAGGCCTTCCAGATGCTGGCAGCGGGCCGCCATCCGGCCGATCCAGAGCAGAGGTGGCGCGAAGGAGCCACTTCGGGATTGGTCGAGCGCGTAGCTTCCGCCTGTGCATCCACTGGCATCGGGATCCATCTGCGTGGGCGCCCGGGCTATCCGCCGGCGCTGCTCGGGGACCGCGGCGCGCCGGAGGTGCTCTTCTCTCTGGGGGACACCGGGGTGCTCGATGGCATCAGGCGCGTCGCGATAGTGGGCACCAGGGCCTGCAGCACATCGGGCTCGGAGACGGCACGCAGGCTCGCTCGAGAACTTGCGGAACTGGGCGTTGTCGTGGTCTCTGGATTGGCCAGGGGCATAGATCAAGCTGCACACGCCGGTTCGCTCGGTGTGGCCGGCACGCCCGCTCTGGCAGCTGGGGTCCCGGGTACGAGCCTCGACCGCCCACAACCTGCAAGCTTCCCCATCTGGCGCGATCTGGCCCAGCGCGGCGTGCTCTTGTCGGAAGTAGCCCCCTGCGCTCCGATGGCGCGCTGGCGGTTCGCTGTGCGAAACCGGATCATGGCCGCCATCTCGGGTGCAGTGGTGGTCGTCGAATGCCACGAGCGGGGAGGGGCCTTCCACACCGTACGGGCGGCAGCGCTCCGGGGGATCCCGGTCGGGGCGGTGCCCGGCTCCGTCCGAAGTCCGGCCTCCGCGGGTACCAACACCCTTCTGGCGAAGGGCGCGTTCGTGGTGCGCGACGCGGCCGACGTCCTTGCCGTTCTGGGCGACCGCAGTGCCCGAGGTGACCGCAGTGCCCGAGGTGACCGCAGTGCCCGAGCCGACCGCAGTGCCCGCCTTCGCGGCCGAGCGGAGGAGGGCATGGCCTGTGCTTGCGAGGGTGAGGCATGTGCACGGGTGCTGGCCGCTGTCGAGTGGGAGCCCGCGAGCATCGACGACGTGGTGGAACGTGCGGGGCTCGGCCTAGCCGATGTCGCGGTGGCGCTCGAGGAGCTGAGACGTGCAGGAATGGTTCGCGATGACTCCGGGTGGTGGACGCGAGCGTGAGGGCCGGCTCCCAGGGATGCAGGACCCCTTGGATCCGCCGCGTTCGAGGAGCCGCCGGCGGCACCTGAGGCGAAGCCGGGAGCGCTCCGTGATGCTGTAGCCTGTTGCTCCGATGGCGCCGTGGCCGGCTACGGCGATGCCGCCGAGCGCTACCGGGTTGGTGCCCCGGCGCCTCTGCCGGGTCGGGGGAGATCAGACGAGAAGTTGCTAACGCGCTTTGGCCTTCAGATCACGAGTCCCTTCACGCGCGAAGCGGGCTCTGCCAGCGCACGGAGGAGCGCGAGCCCAAGCGCCCAGGGCGCCTGGGCAGTGGGCTTCGAATGGGTCGCTTCCGCCGCCGCCGCCGCTGAGCAGGCTGGCTTCGACTCGATATGGGTACCCGACAACCCGTGGCGCACCGAGGCTGGTGATCGCTGTCTCGAGTGCTATACCCTGCTCGGGGCTCTGGCAGTGGTCACCTCCCGTGCCCGCATCGGGGCCATGGTGAGCGGTGTTGGTTACCGCAACCCCGCCTACGTGGTGAAGCAAGTGAGCACGCTGGACGTCCTATCGGGCGGGCGGGCGGTGCTCGGGATCGGAGCCGGCTGTCTCCCGGAGCGGTCCTCGCTGCCAGACGGTCACCTCGGTTCGCCTGCTGGCACGCCCTCACTCGAGGTCGGTGAGCGCCTCGGCCGCCTTGGCGATGCCCTTGCGATCTTCCGTGCCATGCTCGACGATGACAACCCCTCCTACGACGGTGCCCACTACTGGATCGCCGGCGCGATGAACAAGCCCGGAGCGGTGTCGCCAGAGGGCATTCCGATCCTCGTCGGCGGCGGGGGGGAGCGCATCATCAGGCTTGCGGCACAGCACGCGGACGCCTGCAACTTCGTGGGGAGCCCTGCCGCCATGAGGCAGAAGGTCGCGTTGGTACGAAGGAGTTGCGAGCAGATCGGACGCGACCCGTCGAGCATCACCTGCACGCGCCTCGGCGTGCTCGCGATAGCTGAGACCTCGTCCGAGGCACGGCACCTGGCCGATGGCTATGCCGCCGCCCGTGGCTTGGACGAGGAGGCGGCCGCAGCCCTCGTCACCTGGGGTGACCCTGCAATGGTGGTCGACAAGGCGGGCGCTCTGCTCGAAGCTGGCCTGGACGGCCTCGTGTTCTCGACTGGCGCCATGCCTGACGTCGAGACGATTGCGCTCGCCGGGCACACGCTCACGCGTGCTTTCGGGATCTCGGGGTCGAGCAGGGGGACGAGCTCGTGAGGAAGGCCAGAGCCAGATGGGCTGGCAGCGCCGGGGGGGCGAGCAGGGCCGGGGGTGCGTCGCGGCCGGGTGAGCGCTGGTGGGAGCACTGGCCCGTGGCGACCCTTGCGCCGGCACCAGCCGGACTAGCACCAGCCAGGCCAGCACCAGCCAGGCCAGCATCAGCCGGATCGACACCAGCCGGATCGGCACCAGCCAGGCCAGCACCGGGCAGGTCGGCACCGGGAGGACCAACAGCGGTCACCGGGCGATACCTTCCCGCGCTCGACGGCATTCGGGCGCTCGCCATCGGAGGCGTCCTCGCCTATCACTTGGGGTATGGCTGGGCAGGTGGAGGCTACCTCGGCGTCGACCTCTTCTTCGTGCTGTCGGGGTTCCTGATCACGAGCCTGCTGGTCGAGGAATGGGCTGCGACCGGGCGGATCGTGCTCCGCGCCTTTTGGGGCAGGCGAGCCAGGCGCCTGCTTCCTGCGCTGCTCGCGATGCTGGTCGTCCTCGTGGCATGGGCCGCGATCGCGGAGCGAACCGGCGCCGGCGGTGGACCGTTCGTGGACCTCTCGACGCTTCGAGCCGACGCCATTGCCACGCTCCTCTACGTCGCGAACTGGCACGAGATCTTCGCCCACCAGCCTTACTTTGCCCAGTTTGCGCTGCCTTCCCCGCTCGAACACACATGGTCGCTCGCAATAGAGGAGCAGTTCTACGTGGTGTGGCCAATCGCCTTGATCGGCATCCTGTCGTGGGGTAAGAGGGCGCGAGGCACGCATGCGCAAGGCAGCTCGCTCCAGACGCGTGAATCAGATGCCGCCAGAGCGCACCGCGAGGCGGGTTCGTGGAGGCGCAGGGGACTTGCCGTTTCCGCCGGCGGGAGTCTCCTTTCGGCGGGCTGGATGGCTTACCTCTACGCCATGGGCGCGGGTGTAAACCGTGTCTATCTGGGAACCGACACGCGGGCGTTCGAGCTCCTCGCCGGCGCCAGCCTCGCGATGCTTGTGGCGGCGCGCCCCGATCCCTCCCCCCGGGCGGCGCGCGCCCTTCACTTCGCCGCCGTTCCGGCACTCGGCTGGCTTGCGTTCGCCTGGGCCAGCGCGTCGGGGCCCCCCGGATGGCTCTTCGAAGGGGGGCTGCTTGCCTGTGCGGTGGCGGCTGCAGTGCTCGTCGCCGACGCTCGTCTCGCATCGCAGGGCCCCGTAGGGAGGGCGCTCTCGGTGCGGCCGGTGCGCTGGGTGGGCCGTATCTCCTATGGCCTCTACCTCTGGCACTGGCCCGTCTTCGTCTTCCTCACTTCGGAGAGAACGGGCCTGACCGGCTACGAGCTAACGATCGCGAGGCTGGCCGTCACCTTCGGGATGGCCGCTGCCAGCTTCTACGCGCTCGAGACCCGGCTGCGCCGGGTCCACCTGCCTGGCTGGTGGCGTCGCCTCCTTGCCCCCGTCGGCATGGCTTCCACCGGTGTCCTCATCATTGTGGCCACGACGGTGCCCGCGACGGGGGCGCTTGCTGCTCAGAGAAGGCCGAGCCCGCCTGGCGCGGCAGCTCCGGCGGCGACGCTTGCCGGCCACGTTCCAGGCGCGGGCGGCCTAGATGGCGAGGCGCCCATTGTGCTTCCCGGTGCAGACGCTCCATCACGCTCGAACCCGCTCAGGGTGATGCTGATCGGCGACTCGGTGATGTACGCCGCGGCGCCCGCTGTGATCGCGGCGCTCGACGCGACCGGCGTGGTGCAGGTTCACAACCGTTCGCTTCCGGGCTGGGGGCTCACCACGGCAGGCAACTGGCGCACCGAGCTGCCCGCCCTGGTGAAGCAGCTGCGACCCGAAGTGGTGATCGGCATGTGGAGCTGGGACAACAACATGGCTCTTGCTCACCCGCGCGCGTATCGCAAGCTGCTCGGCAAGGCGCTCTCCCTCCTGCTGGCTCCGGGCAACGGGGTCGACGGGGTGGTCTTCGCCCAGTTCCCTCCCCTCGGGCCCCTGTGGTCGCTCGTAAACGGCGCCGCTGCCCAGAATGCCAAGCGCGCAGCCGGCGTGGCGGCCTGGAACAGGATCGTGGCTTCGCTCCCGGCCGAAGAGCCAGGCCGGATCATGTACTTTCCCGTGGCCGGAGCAGTATCTCTCCACGGAGGCTTCACGCCGTGGCTCCCCCCGGTCTCCCGCCCACACGCCCCCAAGAGCCAGTGGGTGCGGGTCCGCACGGTCGACAACACCCACTTCTGCCCGCCGGGAGCCGCCCGCTACGCGGATGCGATCCTTGCGGACATGACCCAGGTGTTCCACCTTCAGCCGGCGTCGCCATCGTGGTGGACGGGATCGTGGAACGCTTCCAAGCGCTACTTCCACCCCGCTGGCTCTTGCCCGAACGACCACCCTCCCACGTGATGCGAGCACGCCAGCCGCCGGTCCCGAGGTGGTTGCGGGGGAGAGTAGGCGGGAACGATCAGCCCCGTCCTTTCTGTCCCTTCGTGCTGTCTTGCCCGGACTTCACGCGGTGTGTCGGCCTTCACTGCCGCCCCACATGGGGTTGTACATGCCAGGGCGCTGGCCGCCGTTCATGGGGTTGTACGGGCCCTTTTGCCCCATGGGGTTGCAGGTCGCCTTGCCCTGGGCCAGGGCGGTGCCCTTGGCGACGAAGGGGACGAAGTAGGTGGCGGTCTTGCCCTTCAGGAGGAACGACGGAGCAGGGAGGGAGAGCTCGCCGTAGGGGTCGTAGCCGAGTACGAGGTTGGACATGCCGATCGAAGGCGTGGCTCCGTTCTCCTCCAAGTGGGAGAAGCCGACCGAGTGGTAGTCGGCCAGGGGCAGCTCGCCAATGGAGCCGTTGCAGCTCGCAGAGGGCCCTTCTGTAACCCACTCGGCGGATGCGAGCGAGGAGGCGTAGGAAAGCGTCTTGGACCACTGCTCGACGCCACCCGAGGCGCTTTCCACGGTGATGGAGAGCACCCAGGTCTGGGCAGGGGAGCCGGCAGTGTTGTACGCGCCAGGGCGGCCCCAGTTGCCGTTCGCTGGGTTGTACGCGCGGCCCCAGTTGCCGTCCGCTGGGTTGTACGCGTGGCCCCAGACGCCGCCCATGGGGTTGTACGAGCCCCGGCCGATGACGCCGTCGGGGTTGTAGCTTCCCTTCGGGGAGGGCGCGCCTTGTGCGGAAAGCGATGCAGAGACGGTGTCGCCGGGGGCGATCTGCAGGGTCGGTATCTCCACCGCGGCTGCAGGGAGTGCCTCGTACCAGGCGTAGTAGGCGCTCTGGCCAGATGGGGAGGCGTCCTCGGAGGTGCCGAGCTGGATGAGGCTCTGGTCCGGGACCTGGCAGGAGACATCGAGGCAGGATCCTCCGATGCCTACCCAGATCGAGGAGAAGCCGTCCTCGGCCTTGCTCGGGGCGCTCACCTCAGGCACTACCCAGCTCCCAGAGGCCGAGGTGGCAGCGACCTTGGTGGCTGCAGAGAGCACCTGGTAGCCAGACCAGTTGTTCGACACCTCGGGAAGGTCCCGTGCAGGCAGGCTCGAGAGCAGGTGCGAGAGCGCGCTGCCCAAGAAGCTGCCGATGCCGTTGCTGCCAGGCCCGGGAATGCCCCTGGGGTTGTACTTGGGTCCGCTCCCTTCCATGGGGTTGTACGTGCGGCGGCCCCAGCTCCCCTCCAGGGGGTTGTATGCGCGGCCCCAGCCGCCGTCGATGGGGTTGTAGGCCCCGAAGGAGGCGAGCGCCTTGGCTCGCTCAGCTGCGCTGGCCGGGTGCGACGCACCGCCTGGGTTCGCTCCTTGGCTGGCGATTCCGGAGCTGGCGGCGGGAGCGTGTGCAGAGGTGTGCTCGGTGCTCGTAGCACGACTCGGCGAGGACGAGCAGGCAGAGAGCGCAGCGGAGAGCCCTATCGCAAGGGCCGCTCCGATCGCTAGAGCCGCCATCTTCCTCCCAGGTCCGGTCCGAGAGCCGGTCCGAGAGCCGGTCGCCGTGCTGTGTGAGCCCGTCGCCGTGCCCGTCGCCGTGTTGTGTGTGCTCGTAACTGTCTTCATCCCGCCAACCTCCTCGTCAGCGATGTCCCGGGGCACCTCGCTCCGGGTGAGGGCACTTGCCCATGCCTTCAAGGCTAAGGAGCAGGCCCCTCGATGTCCCTCCCTCAGAGGTCATGTCTTTGGTACCCGGCACGGCAAGGAGAACCTGTCCATCGGGCAAGGACCCCACGTGGCACCCCACCTGGCACCCGCCTTACCCGCTGCTTGCCGAGGAGAGCGGGGTGAAGCCCTGGAGCTTCGCGAGCACCGTCTGGCCAGTCTTGTGGTCGTAGAGCGCTTCGCTGATGGGAACGCCTGTCGACGGGTCGAGCGCGATCGCGTCGGTCTCGGTGTCAGTGCTCGGCGCGCTGCCCGAGAGCGTGATCGTGGTGGTCAGGTTGATGTCGACCAGCACCGCTTCGAAGCTTCCGAGAGGCACGTTCACGCGCTCGGTCTTCACCACCCGCGTCTGTCCCACCTCCTTGATGTTCCCCGAGCTGCCCGAAGACGTGAGGCTGCACGAGGAGTCTTGAGACCACGAGCGGCCAGGCACCATCGGCTGCTGGTACTCCACTATGGGGGGCGACCACACGCAGGCTGACGAGGCTGCTGCTCCAGAGGTGTCGAGGAGCTCGGTGCTCGTCTCGATGATGCTCTGAGGAGTCATGGTATAGAGGTCGCTCTGGACGAGCGTGTTGCCGAATCCCGTCCAGGCCACTCCGATCTGGTTGCCGACCCGGATCACCTCTGCCGTGGAGATGTTCGACCCGCTAGAGCTGGTCGCGGGTGCCGGGTAGCTGCCCCCGGTTATCGTCGTCTCGTAGCGGTAGGTGCCGAGCGGCGGGACGTCGAACACGCCCTTGGCCGACCTGCCCGCTTTCCCGAGCGGCACGCCGGAGGATCCCGGCGCCGAGTGGCCAGGCGGTGCCGACTTGCGCGCTCCGCTGCCTTGCTCGCTAGCAAGGGCGGACACCACACCCGCGACCACGATGACGAGCACGCTTGCAGCTATCACGCGTGCCCTCCAGGTGCGAAGCGTGCCGAGCATCCCGGACATGGTGGGGCCCTGGCGCGCCTCGCCGGCCCGTCCGGATCCGGCCCGTCCGGAGGCCGCTATTCCGGGGGAGCCAGCCTGGCTTTCCGCGAGCTCCAGTCCCTCCAGCGCTACGGAGGCGGTCTCCTCGTCGGGGGGCCACGGCGAAAGACCCTCCTGCGCGGGGCCGGAGACCCCACGATGCGCTGTATCGCCGGGCAGGTAGGGATCGCGGGGGCGCTCTGCGGGCGGGTCCATGCTCTCGACGAGCGCTGCGTCGGCCGTGTGGAGGGCGAGCGCCCAGGTGCCCACCGCCCAGCGAGCCAGCGACTCGTCGATCCCGAGATCTTCGTGAAGCCGCGCAGCCAGGCGCGGGAGGAGGAGTGCCGCAGGCTGGCTCCTCGTGGATCTCCCGGCATTCAGCTCCGAGGCAAGGCCGGCGCGCAATGCAGCTACTGCGACCGATATCTCCGCCGGGTGAGCGCCGCAGAGGTCGCGCAGGAACGCCTCCACCCTCCTCGGGTCTTCGACAAGTAGATCGCCTTCGCGGGCGAGCAGCTCCACGATCGTCGCACGCACCGCCTCCCGCGCAGAAGCCGCCCCGGGAGCGCCGGAGGGACCAGGAGCACCTTCGTCACCAGCCATTCATCGCCTCTCGCCATGCCACCAGGGAAGCTCAGCTCGGCCGCCCGCCGCTGCGCTGCGACGCCGCTGGGGTGTGACGGCGCCCTCGACAGCCGGCCCTGCCTGCGTGCTCGGCGCGCCGCTCGTGCGCTGGAGCCTGCTCCCATATCATGATATCACCAGGGCCTGAGAGGCCCGGCGTGCCGGTACGCTCGTCCTCTTTGGATGGCTGCCCTGCGCTGGAGGGAGTGCGATGACGGCGGGAGGCGACGACAAGCCGGGTCCGGTGAGCGGCGAGGGAGCGCAACGAGGCGAGCGCGAGCGCGCAGGTGACGTCGCCGGGCGGGTGCCGGCCTCCCGCCTCGGCGAGATCCGCACCGTCTACGAGGTGCTCTCCGAGCGCGTATCGATAGGGCGTGCCGCCGGTAACGACGTGGCGCTGGCCGGCGACCTCCGGGTATCGCGCCGCCACGCGGAGCTCGTACGCTCGAGCGAGGGCGCCTGGAGCATCATCGACCTCGGCAGCCACAACGGCACGTTCGTGAACGGCGCCCGCGTACGGCGCGCGCTGCTCGTCGACGGGGATCTCGTGAGTATCGGCAACCACATCTTCCGCTTCGCCGGGGGAGCCTTGGAGGAGTACGAGGAGCGAGGCGCATCCCTCGATGTGCTAGGGGTATCCGCTTGGAGCGATGACGGTTTCCGCCTCCTCCACGACGTCAGCTTCTCGCTCGGGCCCTCGAGCATGCTCGCGGTGGTCGGTCCCTCCGGTGTCGGCAAGACGTCCCTTCTGAACGCATTGACGGGGTTCAAGCCGGCGGAGGAGGGAGCGGTGTTCTTCGGCGGCCGGGACCTGTACGCGAGCTACGACGACCTCAGGCGCAAGATGGGCTACGTGCCCCAGGAGGACATCGTCCATCCGCAGCTGCGCGTCCGCGAGGCGCTGATGTTCGCGGCCGATCTCCGCTTCGGTCCCGACGTGGCGCGCTCCGAGCGCGAGGCACGCGTCGACGAGGTGATCGCGGAGCTGGGTCTTGCTCATCGAGCCGACGTGCCCGTGAACAGGCTTTCCGGCGGCCAGCGCAAGCGGGTGAGCGTAGGGATCGAGCTGCTCACCAAGCCCTCGCTTCTCGTGCTCGACGAGCCTACTTCGGGGCTCGACCCCGGCAACGAGGAGCAGGTCATGCGCCTGCTGCGTGAGCTGGCGGACGGGGGCCGGATCGTGGTCGTTGTGACCCACTCGCTCCAGAGCCTCGACATGACCGACCGGGTGCTGTTCCTTGCCTCCGGGGGGAGGGTGGCCTACTTCGGCCCGCCGAGCGAGCGCTTCGCGTACTTCGAGCGACATGGATGCGCGGGTGGCGGCCCGGGGATCTTCAGGGCACTGGAGGACGAGGCGGGAGAGCACTGGGAGGAGCGTTTCCGCGCCGATCGGCTCTACGAGGAGAACGTGGGCCGCCCCCTTGCTCGAGCGAGAGTACAGCGCTCGGCTGCCAGATTGCGCTCGCCGCTTCCCCAGCGGTCGGAGCTCCCCTGGCGAACCCAGGCGGCCGTGCTCATCCGGCGCCAGGTGGCCCTGCTGCGCTCCGATCGCAGGACGCTCGTGATGCTCGGCCTCCAGGCACCCGCTTTCGGCGCCGTGGATGTGCTCCTCTTCCCCAAGGGGTCTATCTCTACTGGCCGCGGCCCGTTCGCCGCGCTGCTCGTCTGGCTGATGGTGATTGGAGCCACATGGCTCGGCACCTCCAACACCGTGCGCGAGATCGTGAAGGAGCACGCGATTTACCGCCGTGAGCGCTCCGTGGGACTGTCGATCGGCGCGTACGTCGCCTCGAAGGCGGTCGTGTTCGGATGCGTGGCCCTGGTGCAGGCCCTGGTGCTCTTCTTCGTCGCTCTGGCGCGCCAGCAGTTGCCGCCGGCCGACCCGGACCACGTGATGGCCAACCTGCAGCAGTCCGTACCCCAGGCCTTCGGCGGGCTCAGCGCTTTCGGCCACGGAGCCGTCCTCGCGTCCCCGACGGTGGAGCTGGCGCTGGACGTCGTGCTGGCGAGCCTCGCGGCAACGGCGCTCGGGCTCGTCGTCTCTGCGCTAGTGAGGCGCTCCGACCAGGCGCTCGTCGTGCTGCCGATCGTCCTGGTGGTGCAGATCGCCCTGTCCATGCCACTCCTCGCCATGCAGAACCCGAGCCCGGTTCTGCGAGTCCTCGGGTTCTTCTCCAGTGCCCAATGGGGCACGGCGGCGGGCGCGGCGACGGTGAGCCTCAACCAGCTCCTCACCTCCTACCAGCTGAGCCTCACCGCAGGCGGGGCCTCGCTATCCTTCCTACTCGGCCACCCGTTGCCGCGTCCTTTCATCGTCCACCAGGTGATGCAAGCCGTGAACGGCTACGGCCAGTGGAACCACGCGGCGGCTCCCTGGGTGCTGGCCGTGGTGATGCTCGTCGCCTTCAGTGCTGCAGGGATCGCCGGAACGTGGCTCGTGCTGCGCCGCAGGGACGTAGAGCTGCTCGCCTCCCCGCTCGCCCGGTCAGGCCTCAGGCACCGGCGCGGGCAAGGGCGCTCGAGGGACCGAAGTCGATGATCGAACCAGGCGCGATCCTCACGCTCTTGCCGGGCGGCACTTCCTGCGCCGAGCCCGTGGACGCCCGCACGTGCCAGGACCGTTCCGATACGTTGCGAAGCCCCACGACGCCGGCCTGCGTGGGGTGGCGCACCACCTCGCCCACCCGGACGGAGAAGTCGTAGAGCCTGCCGGGCACGACGTGATGGCCGAACAACTCGGCGCCGGGCGAGGCCAGCAACGAGGCGCCGGTGTCGAGCTCGAGGACGATCGGCGCCCGAAGGCGCGCGTGGCAACGCCAGCACGAGAGATCGCTCCAGGGCTCGGACGGGTCCCAGAACACCTCGGCGTCGCCCCCGCAGGAGTCGCAGGCAAGCACCGAGTCGCGCAGCCTCGCCATTGCCTGGCGCCACTGGCTCTCCCGCACCCGCCCGTCTACGGGGTCCCGCGCTCCTAGCGTGAAGGACCGGGTGAACAGCTCGTGCAAGAACCGGGGGTAGAGGGCCCAGAGGTCGATCACGTTCTGCTGGGCGCCTGGGACCGGGCGGTTCGAGTCGTCCGCGGGGTCGAAGACGAAGACCGGGTGCTCGCCGTAGAGGGAGCGCATGGCCCGAAGGTCGAGCAGTCCCGTCTCGTGCTCGCGGGCGCCTTCGAAGGGGTGGTGCACGAAGAGCATCATGAAGAGCAGCACCGCCAGGGAGAACAAGTCGGTGCGCGAGCTCGGCAGCGCCTCGCCGCGGACCACCTCGGGGGCCATGAAGCGGGGCGTACCGAGAACTCCCCCGAGAGCGCTCCCGTCGATGGCGACGTTGTCGTTGTCGCATACGAGGACTTCGCCGGTGTCGGGGTCGAAGAAGGCGTTCCCGAAGGAGATGTCCCGGTAGCAGAGTCCCTGAGCGTGCAGGAGCAAGAACGCCTCTGCGAGCCCGAGGCCGACGCCCGCTAGCACCCTGGCGGTGGGCTCCACGCGCCTTCGTACGAGCTCGCTCATCCCGACGAAGCGGTAGTCGCGTATGGGCATCACGTAGCCGAACGCCTGGGTCCTCGGAGCCGTGACGATGTCCATCGGCCACAAGAACGCGGGGCTCGGGGTGCCGCGGCGGACGAGCTCTTCCAAGGCCTGGCGCTGTGCCGAGCTCGCTACTGCCGTCCGGTACCACTTGACGGCCACTGTCTCGCCGCCGAGCTCGGCGCGATATACCTCTCCCTGGCCGCCGCCTCCGAGCAGGTCGCCGATCCGGCACGCAAGGCGCGACTCCTCGGCGAAGACCACCTGGCCCGGCCGGAGCAGCCCGTAGGTCAAGGCCGCGTCCCCCCGGTGCGGGCGAGGACGGCCACCGTTATGTCATCGCCGCTGCCTTGCTCCGATGTGGACTCGAGCCAGTGAGGGAGGCTCCGGGCGAGGAGCGCCATCCCGTGGTCGCGCACCATAGCGAGCATGTCGCTCGCCACCTGGTCGAAGCCCGAAGGGTCCCTGTAGGAGTTGGCGTACCCGTCGGTTGCTGCGAGGACGAGCTCGGTCGTGAGGTCGTGCGGCACGAAGGCCGTCTCGAAGTGGCGCGACGCGTCCGGGGACGCGAGCGACCAGGTCCGGTTCGCTACGAGCTCGGGGTCTTTCCGGAGCGGGCGTCGCAGCGCACCTCTCCGGCCGGCGACGAGCACGTCGCCGTCGCCGAGCTGGGCCACCAGGAGGTGCTCGGGTGTAGCTGCCACCAGGATGACGGTCGTCCCGTACGCGATGGCGGGATCGTGCTCGAGTGCGGCACGCGCTGCGGGGCCTTCGCCAGCGACAGCCCGCTCGAGGTCGTCTTCTCCAAGGGGGTGCGCCGCGAGGTCGCTGGCGACGCGCTCGGACCACAGAGCCGGAATCCGTGCCGGTAGGTCGTCCAAGAGCCTGTGGGCTGCCTCGGGTGCTCGGAGGCCCGGGTACGAAGCTGCGACGAGATCGAGCGCGGTCGCCACCGCGAGGCGCGCTCCGACGTCGGCTCGCACGCCTCTTGGGTGGCCATGACCGTCGGCAACGGCGGCTGCTAGAAGGTCGCCCTCGACGGCAACGAGATGCGCCGCGCTATGGGCTGTGTCACCGGCTGTGTCATCGGCTGCGCCATCGGCTGTTGCGCGGGCTGTGCCGGCTGCTGCGCCGGGATCCATCGCCGGAGGGCGCCACCACCCGATCGCATCCTGGTTGGGCATGCCGCAGCGGCGGTGCTGCGCACCGCGGACGCTGGCCCCCGCGCCCGACCAGGCGGCGGACACGGCGCTCACCAGATCTCGATCTCGTCGTCCTGCCCGCCGCCGATGACTCCCGCGCCGCCCATTACTCCAGCGTCACCGGGCAAGCTCCGGATTCCCTCGGTGCTGCCGGCCTCGCCCAGGGCGTCGCCCAGGGCCTCGTTCAGGGCGTCGCGGGTTACGCCGGCGAGGCTCGATGCCTCCCTCCCCACTGCCGCCGACGGTGCTTCGGTCGCCACGGCCGGTGACGGTGCCGTGCTCGACATGGTCGGCGACGATGCGGAGGCGAGGCCAATGGTGGAGGCCCAGCGGATCTGGCGCACGAGGGCCTCAGGGGCGTTGGCCTCGAGGATGGGGACCGAGGGGTTGGCGATGAAGCGAGCCAGCACCTCGTGGTCGGCGTCGCGTCCGATGGCGATGCCTAGGCGCACAGCATTGGCTCCGCTGGGCACGGAGTCGAGCGCCGTGAGACCGGCCTCGAAGTCGTCGGTCGGCTGGCCGTCGGAGACGAGCACGAGCACCGGGGGCAGCGCGCGCTCGGGCATGGCAGGGCTGCCCAGCTCGTCCGCCACGAGCTCGAGCGCAGCTCCGAGGTCGGTCACGCCACCGGCTACTAGATCGGACCAGGCGAAGTCGTCGATGGGGATCGCCTCCCCGGTCGTCCACTCGGCGCCCGTGGCGAATCGCAGCACCCTGAGGAGCGGCCGCGCGTGGGGGTTACCTGCGGCCACCTCGCGCATGTGGGGGAGCGCCTCGCGGACCGCGTTGTTCAGGGCCTGGATCTTGCCGTCACGCGCCATGGAACCCGAGCAGTCCGCGAGCCAGAAGAAGTGCAGCGGCCGACTCGCGAGCTCCCCACCGGGACGCCTCAGCACCTGGACAAGCGTACTTTCCCCGCCTCCCTCAACGCCAGTTGGGAGCTCCATGTAGCTGCTACGGGCGCACCGTGGAGCGCAGCACCAGGGTTCTCACAGTCGGAACGGTGCTCTGGTCACTCTGGTCGCTCTGGTAGGCCATGGATCCCACGGCAAAGCAGGTCGTCGCCTGGATGCATGCGATCCCCGAGAGGGAGTTGTCCCAGCACGTGGACCCTCCGCAGCCGAGAAAGTAGGGGTCGCCGAGCGCGTCGTGTCCTCCGGAGTCCGGCACCGGTTCTGCCGACCAGCTCGCACCGTCGAAGCGCAGCACCAAGTTGCGCTGCTCACCCGAGGCGCTCGTGAGAGCCCCTACTGCAATGCAGCTGGTGGGCGACGTGCAGGCGACGCCGGAGAGATCGTCATTCCCCGAGCCGCCGAGGGGGTCGGGCGAGCGTACTACCTTCCAGGCCGAGCCGTCGTACGCGATTACGAGGGTCCGATCAATCGGCGACGCCGCCGATGCCGTCGAGGTCGAGGCCGACCCCACCGCGACGCACCTCTGCGTGGACATGCAGGCAACACTCTTCAACCATGCCTGGCTGCCGTGACTAAGCGTGGGCGTGAGCGCGGCAGACCACTCGAGGCCGTCGTAGGACAGCACTATCATGTCCTGCGCGCTCGACGCGGAGCGCGCAGCCTCCCCGACCGCCACGCAGAACGACGGGTCGAAGCAGCTCACGCCAAACAGCAGGGTGCTAGGCATGGCGGTGGGCAGGCTGGGGGGCTCGGTCTGCTGCCAGCTCGCACCGTCGAAGTGGAGCAGCACGAGGTGGTCCGGCCGGGCGCGGCTGAAGGAGTGCGACGCGTGAGGTCCATAACCGACGGCCCAGCAGTCCGAAACGCTCGGGCACGAGATGCCGGCGAGGAGTCCCTGGAGCCCCGGCGGCCAGGGCATACGGTGGGCTGCCGATCCTCCGATGCGAATCACGCTGTCACTCCCCACTGCCAGGCACTCTTCTGGTGAGGGGCACGACACGGAGTAGAGACCTCCGGATGCCTCCGAGGTCCGAAGCGTCGTCCATCCTGCCCCGCCGTAGCCGAGGAGAAGGGGGTGGTTGAAGTCGGTTCCGTTCTTCGCCCAGGAGCCGACAGCGACACACTGGCTCTGAGACACGCACGACACTGACGAGAGCGCGTCCGCCTGCGTGCCGTCGTAGCCGCTGACCGAAGTCGGCAACGGGCTCGGGCTCCTATCGACGGTCCAGGACTGCCCGAGCGCCTCAGAGCCCTTCGAGATCCCGCAACCCGGGAGCCCTGCCGCCGCGGCCAGCAGGACCAACCCGGGGACCAACCCGGTAAGGAGTGCCCGGAGGCGACCGCTCGCGTGAACCGACGAGGACCTATGACCCGCCCTCACCCGTAGTACCCCTCGACGTCCACCACCACGTTGGCGTTCCCAGCGTAGTTGTAGAGATCGACCACCCCGCCCGCTCCGGTCGCCACCACTACGAGGTTCGGCAAGGTCTCGCCAGGCGACCAGTCGAGGTCCGACGCTGTGGGGCGGGACACTCCGGCAGGGTAGGCCGTCAGGTAGGAGCCTGCCGTGGTGCCGGTGACGGTCACGTTCAGCACGACCGCGGTCGCGCCTGCAGGGACCCCGCCGTTGCCCGTCATCTGCAAGGCCAGGACTCCTCCAGGGGAGAGGGTCTGGCCCGCATACGGCTCGCCGGATCCAGGACGGGTGTCGGCTATGCGTGCCGGGACGAGGGGAGTGTAGGAGCTGCCCGATCCCGAGAAGTACCCAGAGACGTCCACCACGACGTCGGTCGTGGTGTCCGATATGAGGTCGATCGCCCCCGAGGATGCCCCCGAGGAGGAGAGGGCGACGACGGAGCGGTTCGCTATCGTCTCACCGGCGGCGAAGTTCACGTTGGAGGCCGTCGGAGGGCTTTCCGACGCGGGGTAGGCGGTCAGGTAGCCGGCGGAGCGGGGTGACACGACTGCCAGGTTCAACACCACCGCGCTCGCAGAGGTGGGCACCGAACCGAGGCCTGCTATCTGGACTTGGAGGGGCGTGCCGGGGCTCAGGGTCCTGCCGTCGCACTGGGCCGCCTCGCCCGACAGGGCCGAGGGGTTCCCCTGCCTGGTGTCGCATACCCTGAGCGGAGTTACGGGGCTGTAGAGGTCGCCCTGGGAGCTGCCGGCCGGGACGTAGCCCTCCACGTCGACCACGACGTTGGTGGTGCCGCCCGAGCCGTTGTAGATGTCGACCGCTCCCGAGGAGGACACAGGCACCTCCACCAGGTTCGCCACCACCTCGCCGGGAGAGAAGTTGAGGTTGGATGCGAGGGGGCGCACTGCTCCCGCCGGGTAGACCGTGAGGTATCCCGGCCTGCTCGGGCCTACGGCTGTGACGTTCAGCACAGCGGCCCCTATGGAGGTGGGCACCGTTCCCACCCCTGCCACCTGGACCTCGAGGGTCGAGCACGCAGGGGGGGCATCCCCCGCATAGGGCTCACCCGATCCCGCACGGGTGTCGGCTATGCGGGTCGGGGCCATCCCCACGTAGCCGCCGGGGGCGATCGACGGCGGGCTGCTGCCGTAGGTGAAGGTGTCGGCACAGCTCATTGCAGACGAGCTCGTGCCTTCCGGCGTGACAACCGTCACCGCTACGGCGCCGGGGGTCCCGGGCGGTGAGAGCGACGTCACCTCGCTCGACGAGACGGCCTGCACGTCGCTCGCCGCGGTGTTGCCGAAGTAGACGGCGGTCGCTCCCGAGAGGTTCTCACCCGTGATGGTGACCTCTGTCCCCCCGGAGGCCGGCCCGCTCGGCGGCGAGATGGAGGTGAGTGCTGGGACCGGCGGAGGCGGCGGGGGAGGAGGAGCCTGGAAGTTGCAGAGCGCCGGTGCGAGCAAGCTTGCGTTCGGGCTCCCGAGCCCGGTCGCCATGTCGTATCCGGAGGCCGCCGGATAGAGCCCGCCGTGCTGGTCGTTCAGGTCGTTGTTGCCGAGGGTTATGTCGTGGAAGGCCCCGGGGTCCGCTTTGGCTATGCCATAGAGCAGGGGGTTGACGAAGCCGAGGCGCTTGCCACAGGTCTCCGCAGTGAGGGCTACGAGCGACGCCCAGGTGGGAGACGAGGCGCTGGTGCCCCCGATCGGCTGCCACGTCCCCTGGATGTCGACGACGTAGCCGTGCGCGAGGTCGGCAGATGCCGAGACGTCGGGCACCTCGCGGCAGTAGCTGCCAGCCGGCGCGTGGCAGGGAGCCGCGCTCGAGTACTTGCCAAGGACGCCTGCTACCTGGCTGTCCTGCTGGTACGAGGGCATGACCGACAGCGCCGACACGCCTCCGGAGCCCGCTCCTGAAGTGCGCGACCCCTGGGGGTCGTTCCAGGCGGTCTCGCTCGGGGGCGGTCCTATGGCGCTCATGGAGGTGCCGCCGACCGAGGTTACGTAGGGATCGCTTCCAGGGAAGGTGAGGGCGAGCGGAGCGGGGTCGATCAGCACGGGCTGGACGCTCGTGGCGGTGCTCGTGGCGCCGAGGGCATAGCCGTTCGCATCGACGCCTGCGCAGTAGTTTGCGGCTCCGCAGGATACCGACGTGAAGCCGCCGCCTTTCGGGTCGACCGCGGCCGGTCCCGACCACTGGGTGCCGTTCCAATAGAGCATGCCTCCGAGCGAGTCGACCGCGATGCAGTAGTTGTTGGCCGAGCAGCTGATCGAGGTTACGTAGCCTTGCGGGAGCATCGGCCAGGGCTGGGTGTTCCCGTCGGCGTAGGTCCAGATGTCGCCCACCTTGTCGCCTGCCATGCACACGCTCGAGCTCGCGCACGCCACCGAGGTGATCGTGTCGCCGGGAGCGAACTGGTAGGGAGCGGCCCACGAGCCGTTCTCGTAGAAGATCGAGTAGCCGCTCGTGTCCACGGCAGCACAGAAGCTGCTTTGAGGGCAGCTGACGCCGGAGAGCAGGCCGTTGGAGTCGATGGTGGTGGCACTCCACGAGGAGCCGTCGTAGAGGAGTGCGTTCCCGGCAGAGTCGACGGCCATGCAGAACACGTCTGTCGCGCACGACACGGAGGTGAGGGCGTTGCCCTGATCGATCGAGAGCGGCTGCGACCACGAGGCGCCGTCGTAGGCGAACGCGTTGCCGCTAGTGTCCACCGCTACGCAGAAGCTCGACGTCGGGCAGGAGACCGCGGTCGGCACGCCGGCCCCGTCGAATGGCTGTGGCGCAGACCATGTGCTCCCGTCGTAGACCATGGCGTTCCCCTGGTCGTCGACGGCCATGCAGAAGCTCGAGCTCGCGCACGACACCGAGGCGGGGACCGGTGGGCTGCAGACGTTCTCGCTCTCGGAGCCTCCATCTCCTGAGGCGACGAAGACGGACTGCCCCTGGGAGGCCATCTGCTCGAACACCGTGTTGATCGCCTGGAGCTCGGAGCTCGTAATCCCCGATTCGCAGTAGCCGTAGCTGAAGGAGACGACCTGCGCCGCGTCGTCGTTCGCCACCTGGTTCAAGTCGTCGATGGTGGACGTCGCCTGGGAGGTCGAGCTCGATCCGCTCGGCGCCTCGTAGACGTCAATCGTGGCCTTGGGCGCC
>JAJYXW010000038.1 GCA_021801525.1 Actinomycetes bacterium | reverse complement strand
TCGTGTTGCATCGCGCGAGCGCAAGATAGCGATGATCAGGTCGTTCCCTGCAACGACGGGCCGCCTCGAGGTCGGGCTGCTCGATTTTCAGCTGGAGGTTGCCGGTGCTGCAGAAGGCTTTCGCATTGCGTTGGATACTGTGGCGCAGGCTGCTCATCACGCGCCTCGCGCTCCAAGCTCGCCTCGTCGGTGCAACGGTGTCGCTCCAGGTGGCAGAGGACGTGCGCGTGTCGCCGAGGGTGCGCTTCGACGTGCAGTCCGGCAGCTCCAGCAGCGTCGCCATCGGTCCGGGTTGCCGTATACACGACGGCGTGCTCGTCCTCCTGAAGGGCGGGAGCCTCGAGCTGGGCGTTGGTGTCGAGATACGGCGGGGTACCGTCATCAACCTGTCGGGTTCCCTCAGCCTCCAAGGGCACAACATCATCAGCTACTCGAACGTGATCCACTGCGCGGAGGCGATCGTGCTGGAGCCGTATGCCTCCACCAACGAGTTCGTGTCGATCATCGACTCCACCCACCACCACGACGGCGCACGGGGCTTCTTCTACGAGAACGTGACCACGGCGCCTATCCGGATCGGCGCCAACGCCTGGATATGCAACAAGGCTTCCGTGCTCATGGGCGTGAACGTGGGAGCCAACTCGGTGGTGGCGTCGCACGCGGTGGTGAACAGGGACATCCCCGAATGCGTGGTGGCCGGCGGGCTCCCGGCCAGGGTACTCGCCGAGCGACCGGTCGGCCCGGCTGCGCGCGAGCTTGCTGAGCGGGCTCCTCGACTCCGGACTCGAGGCGCTTCGCACGACCGCGCACAGGACGCTGAGGGGGGATCTGCACCGGGCCCTGCGCTGGGCGCCGAACGGCGCGCTGCGCTGGGCCGCGACGCTGTGATCGGGGCCTGAGGGTGACACGCCAGGTCGCCGTAGCGGTGGTAGTGCCCACCCATCGGCGCCCTGAGCTCCTCGCGTGCACTCTCGAAGCACTCGGCAGGCTCGACCCCTCGCCGGCCGAGGTGGTGGTGGCGGCGGACCGGTGCGGCGACGGGACGGAGCAGCTCGCACGCGCTCGCGGCGCGACCGTCGTCATCCCGGAGCACCAGGGCGCGGCTGCTGCGCGAAACGCCGGCTGGCAGGCCGCGTCTGCCGAGATAGTGGCCTTCACCGACGACGACTGTGAGCCCGAGCCCGCCTGGCTCGGGCACCTGGCAGGGGCATTCTCCGAGGAGCGCATCGGTCTGGTGCAAGGCCGCACGCTGCCGGCTCACCCACCCGGCCCGAACGACCGTACCATCGAGGTGACCAGCGAGTATGGGCTCTACGAGAGCTGCAACATCGCCTACAGGCGATGCCTCCTCGAAGAGCTTCGCGGTTTCGACGAGGGCTTCGCCGCTGCCATAGGAGCGCCTCACTTCGGCGAGGACACTGATCTAGCCTGGAGGGCGCGCGCTGCCGGCTGGGGCACAGCCTTCGCCGCGGACGCGGTAGTACGCCACGCAGTGTTCCCCTCCGGACCATTCGCCGCACTGGCCAGGGAATGGCGCAAGGGCCGCCTTTGCTACCTCGTCCGGGAGGTGCCTGCTCTGCGGAGCAACCTGCCTTCAGGCCGGCTCTGCCTCCGCAGGCAGAGCCCCTGGGCCCAGCTGGCCCTGGCGGGGACGCTCGTCGCCGCACGTCGGCCCGTTGCCGGAGCCTGCCTGTGGGCGCCATACGCGATGTGGCTCGCCCGGAACCGCCCGCTCGGGGATCTGGCGCGCAGTGTCGCTCGCGACATGGTGGGATCCGTGGCGCTCCTCGTGGGCTCGGTCCGCTACCGCAGCCTGCTCCTATGATCGCGAGATGAGCCAGCCGGCTGTAACGGTCTGCGTCGCCACCTACCGCCGCCCCGACCGCCTGGCCCGGCTGGTGCAACGCCTGGGCTGCCTCGACGCGCCGCCGGGGGGCTTCGATGTCGTCGTAGTGGACGACGGCTCACCCGAAGAAGACGGGGTGACCGAGGTGCTGGAGCACGGGGCGCACAGCCTCGGAGATGCCGGCATCCGCATGCGCTTCGCTCGCCAGGCTTCGAACCGGGGCCCGGGTGCTGCCCGCAACGTCGCCTGGCGCATGGCCGAGGGGGAGTGGGTCGCCTTCACCGACGACGACTGCGTTCCCGAACGCGACTGGCTGGTGGAGCTCATCGGCGAAGCACGGCGCGCACGGGCCGACGTGGTCGTCGGCCGCACGCTACCCGACCCCGGGCGTGCCCACCTGCTCGGCGAGCCGTTCGCCCGCTCGGTGCGGGTGGAGTCGATGACCGGCTATTTCCATACCTGCAACATCTTGTACCGGCGCAGCCTGGTGGAGTGCCTAGGCGGCTTCGACGAGGAGTTCCGCCTCATCGGGGACGACACCGACCTCGGGTGGAGGGCGGAGGAAGCAGGTGCTCGCGCCGTGTTCGCTTCCTCCGCGGTCGTGACCCACGACGTCGTGGTGGGGACGTGGAGATCGGATCGTGCGAGCAGGAGGCGCTGGGCGGACGTCGTGCGTGTCATAGCGAAGCATCCAGGCGCTCGCCGGCTCGCCTGGCGGCCTTACGTGTACCGCCACACGCACCTTCCCATTCTCGCCCTCGGCGCCCTGTCCCCCCTGGTGCTCGGCGGTCCGAGGGGCAGGACCGTGTTCGCCGGGGCTCTCGGGGCGCTGGTCTTGTCCGACGCGCTCAGGGCAGGCAGCCCCGCGGCTGGGCTGGCCAGGATCCAGGGCAGGATCTCGGACGGCTACGAGGTCGCGCAGCTCCTCCGGGCGAGCTGGCGGGAGAGGACGCTCGTACTGTGAAGGCAGCGTGAAGGTACCGTGAAGGCGCCGGTTGCATGAGCCGAGCTTCCAGGCCCCGCTGGCCCCTGGCGATCGCAGCAGCTGCAGTGCTCGTCGCCGCCATCGCGGCCGCGGCCGTCCTGCCAGGATCGGCGAGCCCGCCGGCGGCCGGCCACGCTGTGGCGTCGCTCGCGACGATCGCCGGTGAGGTCTGCTCACCTGCTGCCGCGACCGCCCAGGGAATGGTGCCCGACGGGCTTGCCTCAGGGCCGAACGGAGGCTTCTACGTGTCGGTGGCGGACCAGGTCCACAGCGAGGTCTGCCACGTGAGCGCTTCGGGCGCGGTGAGCTTGGCCGCGGGCGACGGCACGCCGGGCTACCTCCCGGCCCCCTACGGCGACGCGACAGCGGCTACGGGTGCAGAGCTCTACAACCCGGCCGGCCTTGCCTTCGACGGGGGAGAGCTCTACATAGCCGACCGCTTCAACAATCGCGTGCGCCTGGTCGACACCTCGGGCGTCATCACCACGGTCGCAGGCGACGGGGCATCGGGGGGACCGTTGAGCGCTCCGGGCCCAGCGACATCTGTTGCCCTCGATCGCCCGAGTGCGGTGGTGGTCAGCTCGTCCGGTGATGTGTACGTGGCCGACTCGAGCGCGAACGAGGTGTTGGAGCTGAGCCCCTCGGGAAGACTGAGCGTATTTGCGGGCACCGGGGTGGCCGGCTACTCGGGCGACGGGGGACCGGCCACGCAGGCAGAGCTCTCGTTCCCCACGGCCCTCGCCCTCTCGTCCAACGGCGACCTCTACATAGCGGACTCCGGCAACAACCGCATACGCATGGTGAGCCCGAGCGGCGTGATCACGACCGTCGCGGGCACCGGGGTGGCCGGCTACTCGGGCGACGGGGGACCGGCCCCACAGGCAGAGCTGTTCGACCCGAGCGGCCTCGCCCTTTCGTCCAATGGCGACCTCTACATAGCGGACTCCGGCAACAACCGCATACGCATGGTGAGCCC
>JAJYXW010000109.1 GCA_021801525.1 Actinomycetes bacterium | reverse complement strand
AGCCTCCCCCTGCAGGGCGGCTGCGGAGGGTCGGTTCCTCCATCCCTGGTGTAGCACCGCTTCAAAGAAGCTCTTCGACTTATGTCATGTCTTCGAGTCCCCTTTCAGCGTTCGTGGCGCAATGGACTTTCGCACTTCTGACGCGTCCCGCCGGGGCACGCACTCCGGGCCGGGGGGTTGGGAACAGCTATCGTAGAACTAGGCCATACGCCGCACACACGTGTTCTAGTGAGTATGCTGGGGAACGTGAACTTGACCGAGTGGGCCAGGCGCCAGGGCGTCCATCCCCAGACCGCATACCGGTGGTTCCATGCGGGGACGCTCCCTGTCCCGGCTGTGCGAGTCAACCAGCGGACGATCCTCGTCTCCCCCGACACGGCGACAGCAGCCCCGAGCGCAGCCCTCGGGCTTTACGCTCGGGTCTCGTCGCATGACCAGCGAGGTGACCTGGACCGCCAGGTGGCGAGACTGTCGGAGTGGGCAACGAAGGCAGGCCACCCGGTCGTCCGGGTGGAGGCCGAGGTCGGTTCGGGGATGAACGGTTCCCGCTCGAAGATCCGGCGGATGCTGTCGGACCCGTTGGTGACTGTGGTGGTCGTCGAGCACCGCGACAGATTGGGTCAGATGAGCACCGAGATGGTCGAGGCGGCCTTGTCCGCCCATGGTCGCCGCCTGGTGGTCATCGAAGCCGGGGAGGTCGACGACGACCTGGTACGTGACATGACCGAGGTGCTGACGAGCTTCTGTGCCCGCCTCTACGGACGGCGCTCCGCCAAGAACCGGGCGGAGAAGGCCCTGCGCTGCGCTGAGCACGACGTTGGCCCGATGGCGTCAAAGGGCACTGCGAGACTGTCCCCATGAGCCACACGAAGAAGCTCCCCAAGATGGCTGACCCGTTCGTGGTGGCCCCGCCATCTGGTGCCCGTGTGCGCACGCGCCTCGTGCTCGACGGCACCGATCGGGTGGTCCTCGAGACCCTCGGGGCACATCTCGGGTCACTGGCATCATCTGACCTGGCCCGCAGGGTCAAGGAAGGCTCGCTCGATGCCAAGGCGAACACCGGGTCGCGCAAGGCCCGCAAGCAGCAGTTGACTGCGGCTTCGTCGTCTCGTTGGGCAGGAGCGATCACCAGGACCACCGAGGACGCTTATGGCCTGGCCAAGCGCAACTTGACTGCCGAGAAGGCATCGCTCGAAGCCAGGATCAAGAAGATCTCCAGCCGGGTCAAGGTCGAAGCGGGTGAGCAGAAGGGCAAGGTGCATGGCTATGGCACCCCGCAGGAGCGCTGGGAGAACCAGAAGCGCCTCCAGGTGCTGTCCTCCCGCCTGGTCGAAGTCGAGGAGCAGCTGGAGTCGGGTCGCTCGAGCATCTGCCGAGGTGGCAAGAGGCTGGCGAAGAACCGTCACAACCTCGAACCAGCATGTCAGAGCGTTGACGAGTGGAGAGGCGCATGGGAGTCGTCGCGCTGGTTCATCACAGCCGACGGTGAGCGCGACAAGGTGTGGGGCAACGAGACCGTACGGTGGCACCCCGAGGAGGGTTGGATCGAGATCAAGCTCCCCGCACCGCTCGTGCACCTGGCGAATCGGCCATACGGCCGCTACAGGCTCTCCTGTCCGCTGTCCTGGTCCCAGCGCGGCGACGAGGTAGCAGCACAGGCAACGAGCGGGGCCGTCCGCTACGACATCACCTACGACCCGGCCAAGGCCCGCTGGTACATAGACGCATCCTGGAAGACCGCTGCCACCGCCATCGCATCCCTGGACCAGCTACGCCGCGGCCCTGTGGTCTCTCTGGACCTCAACGTCGGGCACCTGGCGGTGTCGGTGCTGGACTGCTACGGCAACCTGATCGGCGTCCCGACCACGATCCCGCTCGTCTTGGACGGGTTGTCCGCATCCGCCCGTGACGCACGGGTCAGAGACGCCGTCTCACAGGTTCTCGCTATCGCAGACGCCCATCGCGCGGGGGCTGTCGTCATCGAAAACCTCGACTTCGTCGAGCAACGCGTAGAGGGCCGCGAGCACACAGGCAACCGCTTGTCGCGAGGCAAGAAGGGCAAGGTGCTCCGACGACACATCTCGGGACTTCCGACCGCGAAGCTCCGGGACCGTCTCACGCAGATGTCATACAACGCAGGGGTCGCGGTCATCGCCGTCGACCCCGCCTACACCTCGAAGTGGGGAGCCGAGCACTGGCTCGCCCCACTCGAAGCGCAACACCCCCAAGCATCTCTCACCGGTCACCATGCAGCATCGCTGGCCATCGGGAGACGCGGGCTCGCACAGCGAATCCGGAGACGGGCCATGAGCGCTCGGACCTCACCGGAGGATGAGGAACGAGCTACTGCGATTGCCTCCAAAGGATGGACCATGTCGACAACTGAGATAGCTGACGGCCTGGACGAGCCCGCAACACACAGGGAACCGGAGCCAAGGATAGGCAGGAGGCGACCACCGGAGGCCCGCACACGGCGAGCCCCGAACGGTGGCAGTCAGACCACAGTGCCCACCAGAAGCGAAGGAGACCAGGAGGCCCAAGACCGTTCGGGACCTCCCACCGAGCAAGAGTCAGTATCGCTCAGTGTCTAGGAACGGTAGGAGCCATCAGCCTTCCGGCATTCGCGGGCGAGCCCCATCGCCAGAGTGAACCATAGCCTCGAGGCTGCGCTGCGCCGTTCGATGCAATTCTTGACCACACAGCAGCAATGGTGTAGAAGAGCAGGCACAGAGGCGGAGCAATGCCGGATGGTTCGCCTGCAGCGAAGCTCGTGGTGTTCCTTCTCGAGGACAATCGTCTCGGCCCCGCGCGCTGGCCGACTGCCTGCTCGAGCGCGCCCGCGACACAGAGCTCGCAGGTGCTAGCCCCCTGGCGCGCCAGCGAGGGCTTCGGGGCGAGCAGGCACCTCCGCTCCGAGCATCAACTAGACCTCGCTCGAAGACTCCCACTCCTCGTCGAGATAATCGACGAGGACGACAACATCGCGAGCTTCGTCGACGTCGTGCGTGAGCTCGCTCCCGGAGCGCACGTGACAATCGAGCAGGTCCGCGTCTCGCGCTCCCGCGACGAGCCCGGCTGATCGACCGAGGCCGGCTGATCGACCGAGGCCGGCTGATCTACCGAGGCCGGAGCGGCGCGCAGCCCGCAGCGGACAAGTGGCGCTAGCATGGCGAGAGTCGGATGACGCCCCGGCAGGCCATAAGGCCTGAACCGCCCAGTAGCTTGGGCTGATGGCCTCTACGCAAGCTGAGCTTTGCGTGGAGGATGCCAGATGAGCCGGTTCCTACTGCCAGCGGTGGCCATCCAGGCACTGCAGGACCTCACGATCCTGCTTGCTGCGCCGCTCGTGAGCGGGGTTGTCGCCCACGTCGAAGGTCGCCTCCAGGCGCGACGCGGGCCACGCGTGCTGCAGCCCTACTACGACCTTGCCAAGCTCTTCGCCAAGGAGACGGTGGTACCGGAGGACTCGAGCTGGGTGTTCCTCGCCGGCCCGATCGTCGCGTTCGGCTCCTACCTCATCGTGCCGCTCCTCATCCCGGTGCTCACCACCTATGGGCTGCCGCTCGGCTACATGGGCGACATCCTCGGCGGCGGCTTCGTCCTCGCGCTCGGCGGCTTTGCGGTCGCTGTCGCGGCTGCCGAGTCCGGGGCACCCTACGCCGAGCTCGGGGCGAGCCGGGCGATGACCTTCGGCGCGCTCATCGAGCCGACGATCCTCTTCGTCGTCTTCGCCGTCGCGATCATCACAGCGACAGACCTGCCCTACGCGCTCGCCGCGACCGTGAGGTCATCCCTTGGCGAGGTCGTCAGGCCAGCCCACGTCCTCGCC
>JAJYXW010000124.1 GCA_021801525.1 Actinomycetes bacterium | reverse complement strand
GGGCCCGGCGACTGGGCGCCCGGCGACTGGGGGCCCGGCGACTGGGGGCCCGGCGACTGGGGGTGAGCCGGCATGACCATGCCGTTCTACGTGGCCCCCGAGCAGGTGATGAAGGACCGGGCCGAGTACGCCCAGAAGGGGATCGCCCGCGGCCGCTCCCTCATCGCCACCGCGTACGCCGACGGGGTGCTCATCGTCGCGGAGAACCCCTCACGCTCCCTGCACAAGATCAGCGAGATCTACGACCGCATCGCCTTCGCCGGGGTCGGCAAGTACAACGAGTACGACCAGCTCCGCGTTGCCGGCGTGCGCCACGCGGACACCAAGGGCTTCGCCTTCAGCCGGGAGGACGTCGACGCGCGCTCCCTCGCCAACCTCTACGCGCAGTACCTGGGGAACGTCTTCACGCACGAGATGAAGCCGCTCGAGGTGGAGATCCTCGTTGCGGAGCTCGGGGCCAACGGAAGGCCCGACCAGCTGTACCACGTGGCCTACGAGGGCACCATCACCGACGAGGACCGCTTCGCCGTCCTGGGAGGCGACGCGGAGACGATCAGCGAGCGCTTCGCCGCCGACTGGCAGCCCGATCGTGACCGGGACGAGGCCATCAGGGCGGCGGTCAAGGCCCTGGCCGGGCCGCAGCGCACCCTCGGCCCGAACGACCTCGAAGTTGCGGTGCTCAGCAGGGAGAACGGGCGCCGTGCCTTCAAGCGGATCACCGACGGCGAGCTCGCCCAGATCATCGAAGGCGTCGAGCCTGCGTCGCCTGCGTCGCCTGCGTCGCCTGCGCAGGCAGGTGGGGCCTCCCCCCGGACCTCCGGCGGGGCGGACGACCAGGCTGCCGTCGAGAGCGGCGAATAGGCGTTCTACGGTCTCACGCTCGCTGGCGGCTGGCGGGCTGGCGGGCTGGCGGGCTGCTCCTCGCGGGCGCCTGGTTGACGCTCGCTGGCGGCTGGCGGCTGGCGGCTGGCGGGCTGGCGGGCTGCTCCTCGCGGGCGCCTGGTTGACGCTCGCTGGCGGCCCGCCCGGCACTACCGTGACCAGTGTGGAGCGACGGATCTTCGGGCTCGAGAACGAGTACGGGGTCACCTTCACCTTGCGCGGCCAGCGCAGGCTGAGCCCCGATGAGGTGGCGCGCTACCTGTTTCGCCGCGTGGTGAGCTGGGGACGCTCTTCGAACGTGTTCCTGGAGAACGGCGCCCGGCTGTACCTCGACGTCGGAAGCCACCCGGAGTACGCCACGCCCGAGTGCGACCGCATCAGCGACCTCGTGGTGCACGACAAGGCGGGGGAGTGGATCCTTTCCCAGCTCGTGGCAGGCGCGCAGACGCGCCTGCGCGAGGAGGGGATCCGCGGCGACGTCTACCTGTTCAAGAACAACACGGACTCGGCCGGGAACTCCTACGGCTGCCACGAGAACTACCTCACCGAGCGCAACGACGATTTCAGCCGCTATACCGAGGTGCTCATCCCGTTCCTCGTGAGCCGCCAGATCTTCGCCGGGGCCGGCAAGGTGCTCCAGACGGCGCGCGGCGCGGTCTACTGCATGAGCCAGCGAGCGGAGCACATCTGGGAAGGCGTCTCGTCTGCGACCACGCGCAGCCGCCCGATCATCAACACGCGCGACGAGCCCCATGCCGACGCGGAGCGCTTCCGCAGGCTGCACGTGATCGTGGGCGACTCGAACATGAGCGAGTACGCCAACTACCTCAAGGTCGGCACCACGGCCATCCTGCTCACCATGCTCGAGGACTCCGGAACCGTTTTGCGCGACCTCACGCTCGAGAACCCGATCCGGGCGATCCGAGAGATCAGCCACGACATCACGTGCCAGCGCCGCGTGCGCCTGGCCAACGGGCGTGAGATGCGCGCGCTCGACATCCAGATGGAGTACCTCGAGCGCGCGTTGCGCTTCCGAGATCGCCATGGGCTCGGGCCCGAGGAGGACCGGGCGCTCGAGATGTGGCAGCACTGCCTGAAGGGCCTCGAGTCCGATCCGCTCTCGCTGTGGCGGGAGTGTGACTGGGTGGCCAAGTACCGGCTCATCGACCAGGTGCGCAAGCGTCAGGACCTGCCGCTCTCGCACCCCAAGGTCGCCATGGTCGACCTCATGTACCACGACGTCGACCGAGACCGCGGCCTGTTCTACAAGCTCCAGGCCAGGGACCAGGTCGAGCGCACCTGCACGGACGCCGACATCGTCACGGCGATGACGGAGCCCCCTCAGACGACCCGCGCGAGGCTCCGCGGCGCCTTCGTGCGACGTGCAAAGGAGCGCCGGCGCGACTTCACCGTCGATTGGGTCCACCTGAAGCTCAACGACCAGGCTCAGCGCACCGTCCTGCTCAAGGATCCGTTCCGCTCGCACGACGAGCGGGTGGAGCGCCTCATCGCCTCGCTCTGATCCCTCGGCTGCTCCTTCGGCTGCCCTCCCGGCTGCTCCCTCGGCTGCCCTCCCGGCTGCTCCCTCGGCTGCTCCTTCGGCTGCCCTCCCGGCTGCTCCCTCGGCTGCCCTCCCGGCTGCCCTCCCGGCTGCCCTCGGGCTGAACGCGCCCTGCCAAGGAGGAGCGCACCCTGTAGCCTCGGGACCCCGTGAGCGATGAACTCCCTGCCCGCGCCGTGCCAAGCACCGGTCCGACGGTCGGCGGCGGGCCCGGCACCGCCGTGCCGGGCGACGCGGTCGGTGTCAGCCAGCCAGGCCGGACGGCCGGCCGCGAGGCCGGTGACGGTTCGAGTGGTGACGGCTCGGGGGGCCAGCCGAGCCTCGGGACCCGCGGCGAGCCAGCCAGCGGGACCGGCGACGGGACCGGCGAGGGGACCGGCGGCGATCAGGGAGCCGGCGGGGGAGCAGGGCCTGGACATCGCTCGTACCGCTGGATCGTCGAGTGGATCGTCGTCATCGTGGTCGCCATCGGCGTCGCCTTCGGCGTGCGCACGTTCGTGGCGCAGACCTATTACGTGCCGTCGACATCCATGTGGCCCACGCTCAAGGCGGGGGACCGGATCGTCGTCAACAAGCTCTACGGGACGATCCACGTGGGCGACATCATCGTCTTCAAGACGCCGCCCGCCGAGGACTGCGGCGGCCCGCCGGTCCCGGACCTCGTCAAGCGGGTGGTCGGGCTGCCGGGCCAGACGGTCTCCGCCCACGGGGGGCAGGTGTACATCACAGGCAAGCTCCTGAAGGAGCCCTGGCTGCCCAAGGGCAACCAGACGTACACCACGATGTCCAAACCGTTCACCGTGCCGAAGGGGGACTACTTCGTGATGGGGGACAACCGGGTGAACTCCTGCGACAGCAGGATGTGGGGCCCGGTCAAGGGGTCCTACATCGTCGGGAAGGTCTTCCTCATCCTCTGGCCGCCGTCGCAGTTCCGGTACTTCTAGCCTTCCCCCGGGCCCCACCACCCAGCTTCGACGCCTCCCGCGAGTCTCACCACCCAGGGCCATCTCCAGACGGAGCCTCCGGGTACAATCGAGGTGCGTGCTGGACCTCAGCCCGACAAAGCTCCTCATCATCTTCGTCGTCGTGGTGGTCATCCTTGGGCCCAAGCGCCTGCCCGAGGTCGCCCGCCAGCTCGGCGCGGGATGGCGCAAGGTGCGCGAGCTGCACACGCGGCTCGACAGCGAGATCCGGCAAGCCGTCCCGGACCTGCCGAGCAGCCAGGACATCGTGCGTTTCGCTCGTTCCCCGGTCTCCCTCTTGAACCAGCTGGCGGACGTGCACGGCGATCCGCCGTCGCCCAACGGTGACGGGCATGCTGGCGGCGCCGGGACTTCCCCCCAGGGGAACGGCACCCGAGGCGCTGCGGCGCCTGGTGCCGGCACCGGACATGCCGAGCAGGTTGGCACCGCAGAGCCCGGCGCTGC
>JAJYXW010000115.1 GCA_021801525.1 Actinomycetes bacterium | reverse complement strand
GTTCTCAGGTGCCTGCTTCTCGGGGGCTTGCTTCTCGGGAGCCTGGTTTTCAGGTGCCTGCTTCTCGGGGGAGCCGTTGGCTCCCCCCGTGGCGCCCGCATTGCCGCTCGTAGTGCCTGCCGGGGGCGTAGTGCCTGCCGGGGGCGTAGTGCCTGCCGGGGGCGTAGTGCCTGCCGGGGGCGTAGTGCCTGCCGGGGGCGTAGTGCCTGCCGGGGGCGTAGTGCCTGTCGGGGGCGTAGCCTGCTGGCCTTCCGCCACGCTCTCCCACCATACGGAGTCCATCGCCTCGTTACGCAGGACGTGCTCGACGTAAGTCGTTCCGTTCGAAGCAATCACCCGGACGTCATAGACCCGGTGCGCCACAGAGCCGCCATGGGTCTCGGTATCGGCCTCTACTGCGACGACTCGTGCCTCCCCGCTACCGGGATGGTGGGTGCTGGCGTAGGCGATGGCCTCCTGGCACTCGTCGAGGACCGTCGACACGCACGACACCGGGGACGCTGCCGATGAGGTCTGCAGAGTTACTCTCGCCACAGATGCCGGGGCATGCTGGCTGCTCGAGGTCGCTGGACCGAGCGTCAGCACCCCGAGAGCCGCGACTGCGCCTCCGGCGGCCATCGCCATGACGCCTGTAAGGGAGTGCGTCCCGACCTGCGCCTGTACACCCTTGCTCGCGATGCCCCGCAAGAAGCTCATCGTCGTCCTCCTCAGCCGGTTGGCTCCCCGGCACTCGGGGCCGGGCGCGTCTGCCCGCTCGGCCCGTTTCTCCCTTCAGACCGGTATTCCGTACTCGCCATATCAACAGCGAGGACATCATCAAGCACATCAGCCCACTGTGAGGCTCCGATGAGACGCCGATGAGACTTTTCTCACCTACAGAAGCGCTTTTCCGTCGGCCTCAGCTACGTTGGGTAACGGCGCTGGGAAGTTCGTTCGACAACCGGTGCAGGTCCGAAATGGAGCCAGGTGGCCCACGAACACTTGACCAGACTGGCCATTGCATCCGTGATGCTGGGCGGAGGACTGGCCCTGGGTCTCGTCGCCTTCGAGGCGAGCCCTGGCCAACCCGCGCTGCGAGTGCCTCCCGCTGCTTCTGTGGGCCGGAAGATCTCGACGCAACCTCCCGAGCAAGGCGAAACTTCAGGTGCCGAACAAGGCAACACCGCGAAAAATGGTCCTGCCCGCCGATCAGGGGTCGAGGTCGTGCCGGTGCAGCGCACGGTGTCCAGCTTCGTCATCCCGACCAGCAGTGCCGACGATCACCACAGCAGCGACAAGAGCCCGGAGCACTCCGACAGGACCAGTGGCGTGTCCACCACGACGACATCGTCCTCACCGCAGTCCTCCGACAAGTCGAAGAGCCACGATGCTCCGAATAGCCACGATTCCTCGCGTGGAAAGGACGGCTGAGCACTGATGCGGCTGGCGGGAGGCAGGCGGCGCATTGGCACGCTGTGGCGCCTGATGATCGTGCATGCCCTCGTCCTCGGAGCCGCGCTGTCGGTGCTTGGTTACGCTGCAGTCGAGTCCGTTACGGGACGCGCCATCGCAACGCTTACGCACGACCTGGTCGAGGAAGTCCCAGAGTACTCCGCCGCCGCCGCCGCCCGGCCCCCCACCCAGAGCCTTTCCTCGTTCTCCCGGAGCTACTTACAGACTCACCTGCTCCCCGAGGGGCACGTCCTCGTCGTCGGCCTGAACGGCCAACCTGTGCTCGGCAGCACCGGGTCACGGCCGGTCGCGTTGAGCAAGGAGGTCGAGCGCTATTTCCGGCATCCACCGACTCGCACGGCAATCGCCACCGTGCGAACCGCCAGCGCGAGCTACCGCGTCGTAGCGAGCCCTGTCGTCGACGGCACGAGGCGCGAAGGCGTGCTCGTGGCAGCGGCAAGCCTCGACGACGTATGGGCCCAGCGCTCGAGGATGATCGTCGTTGCTATCGGAGAAGGTGCATTGGTCCTCTACATAGCGCTCCTAAGCGCGTTCTTGATCCTGCGGCGGCTTCTTGGCTCGGTGGCGGCACTGACCGCTGCAGCGGAGGAGATCCGGGAAGGCGACCTCGAGCGGCGGATCGACTACAAGGGACCGCAGGACGAGGTCGGGCGACTTGCCAGCACCTTCGACGGCATGATCGGGCAGATATCCTCCGCGTTCGAAGCACAGCGCCAGCTGCTTGCAGACGTCTCCCATCAGCTCCGCACACCCCTGACCGTGATCCGCGGGCACCTGGAGGTTCTCCGCCGAACACCGTGCGACAACCCGGCCGAGGTGCGCGACACGCTGAACCTGGCACTCGATGCGCTCGCTCACACGTCGTCGCTCGTGGAGCGCCTGCTGCTGCTCGGCAGATCCCTCGAGGCGGACTTCCTCGCGACCGAGCGAGTGGACCTACGGTCATTCCTCGGCGACATCGTGGAGGCGAGCCGCGTCCTCGCAGAACGCAACTTCGAGCTTGGCAGCGTGCCCGACATCGTCATACTCGTGGACCGGGACAAGCTCGAGGGCGCGCTGCTGAACCTGGTGGACAACGCCGTCAAAGCCACCGTACCGGGCGACTCGATACGCATTGCCGCGGCCGTGCAGAAGAGCACGGCGGACCATTCGGGCGGGAATACTCATGCGGGCGACGGCAGGGGCGCCAGGCTGGCCCGCGGCAAGGTCGGCGACCATGCCACCGAGATCGTCATTTCCGTGACCGACTCCGGCCACGGGATACAGCCGGAAGCCCGGCAGCTCGTGTTCGAGCGCTTCCAACGTTCCGAGCACCCCGGACAGCCGCCGGGTGGCGGTGCGGGTCTCGGCCTTGCAATCGTGAGGGCGGTTGCCGAGGCCCACGGTGGACGGGTGGAGCTCGACAGCCTTCCCGGTGAGGGCTGCACGGTTCGAATCGTCCTTCCGGAGTCCTGCAGGGAGGAGCAGGCTGCCTTGGCAGCCGAGACGCCATGAACGTTCTCGTAGTGGAAGACGACGAAAGAATTGCCTCGTTCCTGGCGAAGGGGCTGCGCTCAGAGGGATACGGCGCTACCGTCGCGCGTACCGGGGATGAAGCCGTGGCGGCTGCGGCAGCCATGCACGACGGGCTCGACCTAGTCCTGCTGGACCTCGGACTGCCTGGGAAAGACGGTTTGGAGGTGCTCGACGTGCTCCGCAGGCGGCACCGCACGACACCGATCATCATCGTCACGGCGCGCGACACAGTGCACGACAAGGTGACGGGGCTGGACCGGGGCGCCACCGACTACGTGACCAAGCCGTTCTCCTTCGACGAGCTCCTCGCGAGGATCCGAGCTGCGCTGCGCACGAGCGAGCAGGCCGGATCTGCTGAGCTCGCCGTGGCAGACCTTCGCCTCGACATCCTTACCAAGGTAGCTTGGCGTGCCGGCCGCAGGATCGACCTCGCACCCAGGGAGTGGGCGCTGCTCGAGTTCTTCATGCGCAACCCCGACCAGATCCTCTCGCGGACCCAGATCCTCGATCACGTATGGGAGTACGGCTTCGACCCTGGGAGCAACATCGTGGACGTCTACGTGGGCTACTTGAGGCGCAAGCTCAACTCGCCCGGTCTTGTCCCGCTGCTCCAGACCGTACGCGGTGCGGGTTACCGTCTGATGCCTCCAGGTGCGAGGTGATCGGAGGTGACCCGAGGAGGCCGGAGAAGGCCGAAGGAGGCCGGAGAAGGCCGAAGGAGGCCCGAGGAGGCCCGAGGAGGCCGCGCCGCCGGGCGACGCGCGACGGGCGCCTCGGGTGTTCGCGCATGGCAACCGGGCGCCAATGTACGCACCGGTCAGCACCCTGGTGGGCGAGGGGGGACTTGAACCCCCACGTCCTTGCGGACACAGGAACCTGAATCCTGCGCGTCTGCCTATTCCGCCACTCGCCCGAGTGACCACGACAGGTTAGCCGGGGGGACGCTCCGGCTGTGACGCCTCGGACCAACCGGCGAGGCCGAGGCGGGGAGCTCTGCTTGGCGTAGATCAGCCCGGGCGTAGATCAGCCCGGGCGCAGCTCAGCCCGGGTGATCACGCGCCGGAGCATCTCGGGCCGCGAAGCGCCCCGAGATGCCAGCCAGCTGCCGTCTTCCCTGGTGGCGAGGTTTTCCGGTAGCGTGGTGTGCTCGAGGAGGCACTCGGGTGCCCCAACACCCCCTAGACAACCCCCCGGTACGCTCTGCCATCACCATGGGACTCCAGCAATTCGAACAGCGCCTGGAGCGCCTGGTCGAGAGCGCCTTTGCCAAGGCGTTCCGCGGAGGCGTGCAGCCGGTCGAGATCGGCCGGCGCATGACCCGCGAGATGGACCTGCGCAGAAGGCTGGGAGTGCATGGCATCATCGCGCCCAACGCCTTCACGATCTCGTTGGCAGCCGAGGACGGCGAGCGCTTCGAGAGCTTCGCCGACGCGCTAGCGCGCGAGCTGGCTGAAGCAGCTCGGGAGCACGCGCGCTCCGAAGGGTACGCGTTCGTCGGGCCGGTGGAGGTCACCCTAGCTGTCGACGACGCTCTCGACCGCGGCCGCTTCGAGGTGGAGACGGAGATGAGAGAGGGCCCCGGGGGAATTACAGCCGCTTCGGTCGTGCTGCCGGACGGCAACAGGGTGCTCATCGGCGCCGATCCCATAGTGATCGGCCGGCTGCCCGAGTGCTCGATCTCCCTGCCCGACCCCAACGTCAGCAGGCGGCACGCCGAGCTGCGAAGGCGCGGCGACCACGTAGTCGTGATCGACCTCGCCTCCACGAACGGCACGAGGGTGAACGGAGCGAACACGAAAGAGCAAATCCTGGCCGACGGTGACGAGATCACAGTTGGATCGACCACCATGCGCTTCGAGACCTCGTGACGGCAGCTTCCGATGCTCATCCTCACCTCCCTCGACAACGCGAACCTGCTGCGGGCCCTAGAGGTCTTCCTCGTGGCACTCATCTGGCTCTTCTTCTTCCGGGTCATTCGCGCCGTCTGGGTAGAGGTGCGTCCACCAAAGCCCCGAGCGGCGCGCCAAGCCCATTCGGAACCCACCGGAGCCCCCCGGCAAGCGCCGGGACAGCACCCCAAGGGTGCAAAGCTCCGCCTGCGGGTGATCGAGCCGGAGGCATCGCGCGGCCAGGTGTTCGACGTGCCGGCCGAAGTGACCGTCGGGCGAGCAGCTGGCTGCGCCGTGCGCATGGACGACGCGTACACCTCGAATATCCACGCTCGGCTGTACCGTCAAGACGGCACGCTCTGGGTCGAGGATCTGGGCTCCACCAACGGGACATGGGTCAATGCCGAGAGGGTTGTATCTCCGGTGAAACTGGGACGTGGAGACGTCTTACAGATCGGCGAGACGGTGTTCGAGGTGGCAAGGTGAGCTGGCCAGCACACTGCTCTGACCTGGTGTGCTCCGCCTCCGCGGCCGTCCGACCGGCCGCTCGTCTCTGCCGCCGGCGCGGATACCATCGCGTGCAGAACGCAGGACTCGGCATGGTTCGCAGGGTTCGCCGCTCCCTCGAGAGCGAGAGATGACAGTTCTTCGATCTGGGTCGGCGTCCGACGTCGGGCGGGTGCGAGCGATCAACGAAGACCGCGCGCTCGAGTCGCTCTCCCTGTATGCAGTGGCGGACGGCATGGGCGGCCACGCGGGAGGCGAGGTAGCCGCGCGTACCGCTATAGATGCTCTCCAAGCAGCCTTTGCCTCGAGTCCGAGCGGAGAAGGCCTGGTGGAGGCAGTAAGGCGCGCCAACGGGGCAGTCTGGCAGCGCAGCCTCGCGGATCCGGATCTCCGGGGCATGGGCACCACCCTGATCGCAGCTGCTCTGGTGCCGGGTGAGGACGGCGACCGGTTGGTTCTGACGAACGTAGGCGACTCACGGGCCTATCGCTACAACAGCGGAACGTTCGAGCAGCTCACTGTGGACCACTCCGTTGCCGAAGAGCTGCTGGCGCGCGGTGAGCTCACCGAGGAAGAGGCCGCCGTCCATCCGCATCGCCACATCCTCACTAGGGCACTGGGGATAGCGCCGGACGTGGACGTGGACGTCTGGGAGATATCGCCGACCGAGGGTGACCGCTTCCTCCTGTGCTCGGACGGGCTGAGCAACGAGGTGTCCGGGGAGCGCATGGCTGCAGCCCTCTCGTCGTCGCGCGATCCCCAGGAGATCGCGGAAGAGCTCGTAGTGCTCGCCAACGAGCATGGAGGCAGCGACAACATCACGGCGGTGGTGGTCGATGTCGTGGTCGGCGACAAGCCTCCGGGCGCTTCGCTCACTCCCGACGTGTTCGTGATCGCAGGCGACCAGGCTCCCGGCGTGGGTGACCCCGGCGCAGGTGAACCCGGCACGGGTGAACCCGGCACGGGTGAACCCGGCGCAGGTGACCCCGGCGTGGGTGACCCCGGCGCAGTGGCTGGCGACGCAAGCGGCCTGGCAACGCAGGGGCGGGCCCGCAGGCCGGGGGTGGTGAACGTGATAGGTCCTGCCCGCAGCTCGGACGCCCAACCTCCCCAGCCCGCTGCCGTGGCTACCGGGCTGACCGCCGGCCAGCTACATTCCGCTCGAGGAACTACGGGAATGGCCCCGAGGATGACCTTCCCCGCACGGGCCGAGCCCGCTCCGACCGGGGCGCGCCGACCGACGAGCCAACCAGTCGTGTTCAAACCGCCTCGCCGGCTCACTTTCCGGGTAGCCGTCTTCGTGCTCGTGTTCGCCGCCGTCGTGGCTGCAGCGTGGGGAGTGATCAACTGGTACGTCGACCACTCTTACTACGTCGGTCTGCGGCAGGATGAAGTGGTGATATTCCAAGGACGCCCCGGCGGGTTCCTGTGGCTCCACCCACATGTAGTCGCCACGTCGGGTCTCACAACCGCTCACATCCTGCCCTACCACCTGGCAAGCCTGCGATCGGGCGTGCAAGAGCCCTCGCTCGGAGCTGCGCGCGCGTTCGTTGCCAACCTCCGCTCCGAGAGCCAGGCGACAATCGGTGGCGGCACCTCCACCACGAGCACTACCGGTGGCGGCACCTCCACCACGAGCACTACCGCTGGCGGCACGGCCAGAGGCATGGGCGTCACTGGGTCCGGCGGCACAAGACCCACGGGTATGGCGCCGCTCGGTAGTGGCATCACATCGCAAGAGGAGGTCTAGGGCGCCGTGGAGCGACGTATCCGCTGGCTCGGGATCGTGCTGACCCTTTGCTTCTTGGTTCTCTTCCTCCAGCTCAACAACATCCAGGTGCTGAAAGCAAGCAGCTACGCGAACGCCCCGGGGAACCCCCGTAACACCCTCGCTCGCTACGACCTGCCACGCGGGACAATCCAGAGCGCAAGCGGTCAGGTCCTGGCAGAATCGGTCGCAACCCGCCACGGCCTCTACAAGTACCAGCGGGTTTACCCCACCGGATCGCTGTTTGCCCAGATAGTGGGCTTTACCTCCTACATCTACGGCCTGGCGGGCGTCGAGGCCGCCTACAACAAGTACCTGGTGGCCCACAGCCGACCGGTCAAGACCCTGAGCGACCTGCTCCTCTCGAGCAGGACCGAGACGGACACGGTGACCCTCACCTTGTCGAGCAGGCTGCAGGCGCTGGCGCAAAAGGAGCTCGCAGGACGCAACGGAGCAGTCATCGTCCTCGATCCCTCCACGGGCGCCATCCGGGCCATGTACGCCAACCCGACCTACAACCCGAACCCGCTCGCCTCTCAGAACGCGAAGACGGAGCGCCTGGCCGCGCTCGCCGACAACGTGCCGGACTCGGAAGGCTTCCCGCCGCTGCTGACGCTTTTCGACCAGCGGGGGTTCCCGCCTGGGTCCACCTTCAAGATGGTGACCAGCTCCGCCATCTACCAGCACGACCCCAAGCTCGCCAAGAAGGTCATTCCCAACTACACCCGCATACCGCTTCCTGACACGAACCAGACACTTCACAACTACGCATACGAGTCATGTGGGGGCGACCTCGCTCAACTCCTCCCCCCCTCGTGCGACACCGGCTTCGCGCTCTTGGGCCTAGCGCTCGGAGCGAACAACCTCGCTTCGCAAGCCAGCGCGTTCGGCTTCGGCAAGGTGCCCCCTCTCGACATCCCCGGTGCGGTGGCCTCGGTGTTCCCGCCGGTATCCTCCTTCGCCCGCAACCTCCCGTTTCTCGCCTACTCGGCAATCGGGCAGGGGAACATAGCGGCCACCCCCCTTCAGATGGCGCTGGTCGCGTCGGCCATAGCCGATCATGGCACCATCATGTCCCCCCATGTCATGGAGAACATTCGCAACAGCCAGGGCCAGATAGTCAAGACCTACAAGCCGAAGCCCTGGCTCACTCCCATATCCCCCTCGACGGCAGCCTCGGTCGCCAAGCTGATGCGCACCGTCGTCACCCACAGTAACGGAACGGCTTACGGCCTCTTCCCGGCAAGCCTCGACGCAGCAGCAAAGACCGGCACGGCTCAGACCGGCACGCACCACACCGACGACTGGCTGGCCGCCTTCGCCCCTTACGGCAACCCGAAAGCAGTCGTCCTGGTCATGGTGCCCAACCAATCGCCCAACGCCACAGGCAACTCGGTAGCCGGTCCTATCATCTCTGCCATGCTCCAGGCTGCGGTCCAGGGATCGTGACAACCGTGCTCGCATCTGCCCCCAGCGACCACCGCCCGCGGCATAGGCTCTGACCCGAATGGAGCCGACTACCAGCCCACGCGTGCTGTCAGGGCGTTACGAGCTCATGCGCCTGGTGGCACGCGGGGGGATGGCCGAGGTCTACCGCGCACATGATCGGCTCCTGGACCGTCCTGTCGCGCTCAAGGTCCTCTTTCCCGAGCTGTCGGTCGACCACGCGTTCGTAGAGCGCTTCCGGCGGGAAGCGCAATCGGCTGCCAACCTCTCTCACCCCGACATCGTCCCGGTTTTCGACTGGGGGGAGGACGGTGGCACCTATTACATCGTGATGGAGTTCGTAGAGGGGCGGCCGCTGTCTGCGATCCTCAAGTCCGCAGGGCCACTTCACCCGGATCGGGCGGCCGAGGTGGGGGCCGAAGTCGCTGCAGCGCTCGCGTACGCGCATCGCCACGGGGTCGTGCACCGCGACGTGAAACCCGGCAACGTCCTAATTACCGACGAGGGACAGGTGAAGGTCACTGACTTCGGGATCGCTCGAGCCATGAACACCGAGGAGAGCCTTACCCAGACGGGCGCTGTAATGGGGACGGCCTCGTACTTCTCGCCCGAGCAGGCGGAAGGCATGGGTGTCGACGCGCGAAGCGACATCTACTCCCTAGGCGTGGTGCTCTACGAGATGGCCACCGGCCGGCCGCCGTTCGTGGGTGACACTCCCGTGGCAGTCGCCTCCAAGCACGTGCGCGACCACCCCCTGCCACTTCGCGAGATAGACCCCGCGATACCAGTCGACTTCGAGGCGATCACCCTGAAGTGCCTGGCCAAGTCGCCAGACAACCGATACGCGACCGGGGAAGACCTCCGAGTCGACCTGCTCCGCTTCCGTGAGGGCCGAAGCGTTGCTGCTACGGCTGCCATGTCCACGGCCACGCAATCAGCGGTGTCCCCGACCCAGCTGATCGACGCTTCGAGCCACACCCAGTCTCTACCCATCGTCACCGGCCAGCAGCCGGGGGCTCAGCCAGGAGGGGGGGGCGAACCCGAAGAGCACACCAGGACGGGGCTCTATGTCGCGTTGCTCGTGGTGCTTCTCGCAGCCCTCGGCGTGGTGGTCGCTTTCCTCGGCAACTCGCTCGGGTGGTGGCACTTCAGCTCGTCGCCCGCCAGCTTCTCGATGCCCGGGCTCACGGGTGAGCCGGTGAGCCAGGCCGAGGCAACGCTGCACGCAGACGGGCTCACCTTCACAGTCGACAAGGTGACGAGCTCCAAGAGCGCCGGCACCATCCTCAGGACCTCTCCCGCTCCAGGAACCGGGGTGCGCAAGGGCGACCACGTAACGCTCTACGTGAGCAACGGCAGGCACCATCAGAGCCCTCCCCCTGTGGTAAGTGGGCAGGTCACGGTCCCCGACGAGGTGGGAAAGCCCCTGAGTGTGGCCGAGGCAGGCCTAAAGGCCCTAGGTCTTGTTCCCAAGTCCGTAGGCGTCGACTCGACCGCGCCGTTGAACCAGGTCCTCCACCAGTCGCCGGCAGGCGGCGCATCCGCCAACACCGGCAGCACCGTAACGCTCACCTACTCGAACGGCAGCCCACCCCCGGCCAACACCGTCGGGGTACCCTACGTCGCAGGCGAGAGCGTCTCGGCAGCCAGCAACGCTCTCGGGCAGGCCGGGCTCTGCGTGAGCGGCCAGACCACCCAGTCCTCGGGCGTCTACTCCACCGGCTACGTCATCAACACCAGCCCGCCTGGCGGCACCCAGGTCGATAAAGGAACGTGCGTGGAGCTCATCGTCTCGAGCGGACCGAGCGAGGTACCGGTTCAGAACGTGGTGGGTGACACCCTTTCGGCCGCCGAGTCTGCTCTCAGGGCCCAGGGGTTCGTCGTAGCCATCGTGTACCACCAGACGCTGAACCCGTCGGAGTGGGGCATCGTGATCTCCCAGAGCCCGACCGGCGGCACCCCTGCAGCACCGAGCAGCACCGTGACGATCACGGTTGGCGAAAACCCGACTAGCACCTCGACAACCTCGACGACGTCGCCCACATCAACCACCTCGACGACATCGCCGGGACCTGGCTGACCCGCCAGGACTCGGCCGCGAATCAGAGGCCCAGCGGATAGGCAGGGACAGCCGTCGCCTGCGCGAGGAAGTTGGCCAGCAGTCTCGGACCCTCTGGCGTGAGGATCGACTCCGGGTGGAACTGGACTCCCTCGATCGGAAATGTCAGGTGCCGCACTGCCATGAGGATGCCATCGTCACTCCACGCAGACGCCTCCAGCTCGGCAGGCAGGCTCTCGGAGTCGACCATCAGCGAGTGATAACGAGTTGCCTGTATGGGATCGGGCAACCCGGCAAAAACGCCTCTCTTGTCGTGGCTCACCGAGGACGTCTTGCCGTGCATCACCTTCGGAGCGCGCACCACCCTTGCTCCGAAAGCCTGGGCTATGCACTGATGCCCGAGGCACACCCCGAGGATAGGCATCGATCCGGCAAAGCTCTCGACCGCGGCAACGCTCACGCCGGCGTCGTCCGGGTAGCCCGGGCCAGGTGAGATGAGCATGGCATCCGGCGCAACTTCAGCGATGCCGGCGACGTCCAGCGTGTCATTGCGAAATACGAGAGGCTCCGCGCCAAGGACGCCCAGCGCCTGGACGAGGTTGTAGACGAACGAGTCGTAGTTGTCGATGACGAGAACCCGTGCGGACATCCGCCAACGACTGTAGCCCTCGGCGGGTGTAGCCCTCGGCGGGTGTAGCCCTCGGCGGGTGGCTATCCTCTTGTCATGCCTAGCAGAGGAAGGACTGGCCCGGGCGCGGCGACGCGAAAAGGGCGCTCGGCCGGCCGGGCTACCGACGCGGCGCGCAGCAAGCCCCAGCCGGCGACAAGTGGCCGATACACGCCACCCATCCCCCGGACCTACCGCTCGAGCCCACGCTGGATGGGAATCACCATCCTTGCCCTGCTGATCCTCGGGATGCTGACGATAGTCCTCAACTACGTGAGCGTGCTCCCCGCATCCCCGACCAACTGGTACCTGCTGCTGGGCTTGGCATTCATCACCACGGGGTTCATGGTCGCGACCAGGTACCGCTGAGGCCCTCGGCCGCAGAGCCGGTCCGGTAGGCCGTAGAGCACGACAGCCTGGGAAGGCCACAGAGGCCGGAGAGCCTACAAGCGTCGGATAGGGGGCGTCCGCCGGGCTCCTTGTCGGAACCTCGGCGGAACCTCGTCGCCCGGAATGGCTCAGCCTAGGCGCTCGATGATGGTGGCGTTGGCCATGCCTCCGCCCTCGCACATCGTCTGGAGTCCGTAGCGACCACCAGTGCGCTCGAGCTCGTTCAAGAGAGTGGTCATCAGCTTGGCGCCCGAGCAGCCGAGCGGGTGACCAAGGGCTATAGCCCCTCCGTTCACGTTCACCTTCTCCATGTCCGGGTGAAGCTCCTTCTCCCAGGCAAGCACCACAGAAGCGAACGCCTCGTTTATCTCCACGAGATCGATGTCGCCCATACTCATCTTGGCCTTGTCGAGGACCATCCGCGTGGCTGGGATCGGACCAGTGAGCATGGTCACCGGGTCCACTCCGGCAATAGCGAAGGAGTGGAAGCGCGCCCGGGGCGTGAGACCCAGCGCGCTTGCCTTCTCCTCGCTCATCACGAGGACAGCAGCCGCGCCGTCAGTTATCTGCGACGAGTTCCCGGCGGTTACCTTGCCGTCAGGCTTGAACGACGGCTTCAGGTTGGCAAGCACCTCCGCGGTCGTGTCCGGCCTGATCCCCTCGTCGGCGGTCAGGAGCTCCCCAGTGGACTTCCCTTCCTCGTCGCGCACCTCGACCGGAACTATCTCGCGCTCGAAACGACCCTCTGCCGTGGCGCGAGCGGCATATTGCTGGCTGCGGGCGCTGAAGGCGTCGAGGTCTTCACGCGAAATGCCCCATTGGTCAGCGATCATCTCGGCAGAGATCCCCTGGGACACCAAGCCGCCTCGCTCGGCGTAGCGGGCCATCATCGCCGGTCCGAACGGGAATCCGAGGTCGCGAACAATAGAGGAGCCCATGGGCGTGCGAGTCATGCTCTCCACGCCGGCTGCAATCACCACGTCATAGGCCCCGGCCATCACTCCCTGAGCCGCGAAGTGAAGTGCCTGCTGGGAGGAGCCGCACTGGCGGTCCACCGTTGTAGACGGAACAGACTCCGGGAAGCCCGCTGCGAGAGCGGCATTTCGACCGATGTTGAGCGCCTGCTCGCCGACTTGCATCACGCACCCCATGATGACGTCGTCGACGATCGCCGGATCCAAGTCGTTGCGCTCCACAAGCGCCTTGAGCGGCTCGGCGGCGAGGTCCACGGCATGCCAGCCGCGAAGCTTTCCGTTGCGCTTGCCACCAGCGGTCCTCACTGCATCCACTATCACGGCGTCGGTCATCTCGTGGTCTCCATTCGGCTGTCGGGGCTCGCTCGAGCGGCGCCGGCGCACACAGGCGTGCATCTGGCTGCGTACCGTCGACTGCCGCTCACGGCGGGCAGGAAAACCTGACCGCTCGGTCAAGAGTTTTCCCGATCAGCTAGATTTGGTCAAACTGGTAGTAACTGCATTACATTTCCCCTAGTCAGACGGCATGGGCGATGGCGCGAACCAGACTGCAAGAGTGATGGCACGACAAGCACGACAGACACGACAAGCACGAGAGAGACGCCACCAGTTGGGCACCCAGCGATGAGCAATCGCGTGAAGAACATGGACCGTTGGCTGGGGGACGGCGGCATGCCCGCCATAGAGGCCGTCGGAGCCTCTTTCGAGAGCTACGGAGTCGACGGCGAGGATCTCGGCTGGTCTCGAGCGCTGTGGAAGCCCACCGACCTCGCATGTAACCCGCATGGGATCGTCCAGGCAGGTATCCACGCTCTGGTGCTCGACGCAGCCATGAACTTCGCCATCAACGCGGCCCTGCCCGGCAAGGATCGCACGCGAGGCACCCTCGAGATGAAGATCGAGACGATGCGGCCGGCGCGGCGAGGGGACTCTCTGCCCGTCAGAGGCGAGGTGGTGCGCATGGCGCGCCAGGTCGCCTACGCAGAGGCTCGGGTGTCCGACGGCGAGGGGCGGATCGTGAGCCGCTCGACCGGGACGTTCCTCCTGTCGCGCCCAACAGGCGACGCTCCGTGAGCTGTGAGCTCGAAGGCAGCGTGGCCTGCGGAGACGCCGCCGGAGTCGGCCTTCAGCCACAAGCACGTCATGGTCGTCTTCAGCGGGTTCGTGCTCGGGTCAGGGGGTAGCGGGAAAGCCGGGCAAACCAGTCGAGCCGCTTGCTGGTGACCCGCCGGAGCCGGACTTCCCAGAACCAGAGGAGCAGCTCGAGGAGTCAGTTCCGGAGGAGTCAGTTCCGGAGGAGTCAGTTCCGGAGGAGCCAGCCGATGTGGAACTTCCACCGGCGGAGCTGCCGCTCGAGGAGCCTCCTCCTCCGCCACAGCCCGGAGAAGAGCCCGAAGTATCCGAGACGAGAGGTCTCGATCCCCCCGACGAGGTACTGACGAGCGGCGGCAGCCTGGACGGTTGGCGAGAGGGAATCGTGGGCACCGTACTGGAAGGTAAGGTCGAGGAGCTCTTTGCCCCATTCCCTCCCGATCCCTCCGGCGGTCGGGTCAGGCGGCGGGCTGGGTTGATCGTCGTAGTCGTAGTCGTAGGCGAGGGTGACCCTGAGGACGGCGTCGGCCCGGGGGCAGCCGTGGTGGAGGGCGCAGCGGAGACACGGCTCACCGACAGGGGGGGGCCGAACAGGAGATCCTTCATCGGAGGGGCGCCGCCAAGCAAGGCCTTCACCATCGCTGCGACGTTCCCGTCCATGCCGAGCGCCCATATTCCCATGCCGCCTAGCCCGTAGTGGGCAGCTACATCGGCCTTCAGCGCAAGGGAAGTGGGGTTGTCGAAGTACACCTGATACCACTGCTTCCCCGACTGGTAGGAGGTCCAAGCCGAGGCCGTCCGGGGATCCCAGTAAGTCGGATGTCCCCCTGCCATGATCTGTGCATAGCTCTGCGGCGTCGGTGGACCCGTCGCTGAGGCCCCGAGGACAGCGCCCGAAGTAGGCCATTTGTAGCCATAGAACGGTACGCCCAGTATCACCTTCGAGGCCGGCGCAACTGCCGCGTACGAGGCGGCGACCACCGTGTCGTTGTAACCGCCTCCTACGAGAGGTGCCGTGGGAGAAGGTACGGCGTTGTTCTGCATGTCGTAAGCCATCACGAATATCTCGTCCACGATGCTCGCCAGCGCCGGCACGTCGAAGAAGCCGCTCGGGTCAGTAGCAGAGCTTCCGTAGGTGTCGACGCTCACCTGCCAGTTGGGGTCGATGGCCCTGAGGCCACTCGTCAGCGCAGCTACGAGCGAGACGAAACCGGCTCGGTGAGCGCCGCCCAGGCCCTCGAAGTCCAGGTTGACTCCGTCGAAGCGCTTGGCTTCGATTGCTGCTGCGAGGCTGGAAACGAGGCGGGGCGCGACAGCCGCGACGTTGCTGGTGAGGTACGCGAGCGCCGACTGGCTGAAGCACTCGGCGCTCAAGAGCACCCGGTCTCCTGCGCCGTGCGCTGCAGTTATCAGGTTCGCCAGATCCTGGCTCTGGTAACCGTTCCAGCCCGAGCCGCCTTCAGCGATCGTGCCGTTGGGGTTCACGTTCACTCCGAAGTACGCGACAGTCGTGAGGCCATGCAGGTCGTAGCCGCTCCAGAGCGGAAGCGTCCAGTACGGTGCGAAACCGAACACCTGATGTGAAGGGAGTGGAGCAGCCGGCGGAAGGGGAGCCGGAGGCGCGCTGGCCGGAGGGAGGGCTACGAGTGGGTGGCTCTCCAAAGCCTGGAGCATCGGCCGCTGCGATGGCGCAGGGTCGGCTATAACCCGGAAGTGCGGTCGGGCAGGGTGCTCTCGGGCAACGACCGGCGAGTCGTGAGGCATCGCCACCGCAACCATCGCGAAGCAGCACGCGCCTCCGAGAAGTGAGCGCAGCGCGAGCCTGGCCCGGCGACGAGCACCTCTGCGAATCTCTTTGCCCCGTCCTCTCACGACGGTCACGGTTCCCTGGCCCACGTCTGCCAGTGCAGGAGCACCTGGCGAGGCACCGGCCGCTCCCCCCGGGGAGGCCTGTGCTGCCCTGGCTGGCACTGTCCTGGCTGGCCCGGCCTGCTCGCGCCTGCCTATGCGTCTGGTCACGTTCGTCCCGTCCCCTGGCCCCGGGGACTCGCTGCCCCAGGCTCGGCACCTTGGTGGCGCCCTGCTCGTCCCCTCCGGCACGCCTCGCTGCCACGACCTTCAACGTGCGCTGCGTGCCCTTGTCACTACGAGTAACGCTCGACCCGGCCGGACCTTTCGGTGACCGGGAAAAGGATGCTGGGAGGTGCTCACCTGGAGTGCCGCCGTCACCCACGCTCGACGTTTCCTAGTGCATCTGCGGATCGCGGCCATTGGGCCCGTAATGTTTACCTCGTGCCGGAAGACCGCGACCTCGACGCCGCGCCGGAAGACCGCGACCTCGAACCAGTGCCGGAAGACCGCGACCTCGAACCCGTGACGGCCGAGCGCGCGGGGGGTCCGAGGCGCTCGACAGGTCTGTGGAACCTGGTCGTAGGACGGCCTCTGCGCTTCGCTGAGGCATCAAAGGAGCAGATCACCCCCGTAGAAGGGCTCTCAGCGCTCTCCCTCGACGCGCTCACGTCAGTCGCGTACGGACCTGAAGCCATCATCGTCGTGCTCGCAGTGGCCGGTGCAAGAGCGCTGCCCATGGTGCTTCCCATCACGATCGTGATCGTCGTCCTGCTGGCTGTGCTCGTCGTCTCCTACCGGCAGGTGATCGATGCCTACCCGGGAGGAGGCGGGGCCTACGCGGTTTCCAAGGCCAATCTGGGCAAGGGCGTGAGCCTGCTCGCCGCTGCCTCTCTTGTGGTCGACTACACCCTGACGGTCGCCGTCTCGATAGCCGCCGGAGTCGGGGCACTCACATCGGCCTTCCCGGGGCTCTCGCCGGAAACGGTACCGATTTGTCTCGGCATCCTTGCGCTCGTCACCTTGATGAACCTGAGAGGCCTAGGCGAGACTGCGCGCGCATTCCTGCTGCCCACCCTGGTGTTCATCGTGGGTCTCCTCGCCATAATCGCGGTGGGCCTGGTTCATCCACTGGCCCTGCACGTGCCCCAACCCGGGCGCTCGCTCCTGCCAACCCGGAACCTCCAGACGCTGGGTGTGCTGTTGCTGCTGAAGGCGTTCTCGGCAGGGTGCAGCGCGCTCACCGGGGTGGAGGCGATAGCCAACGGCGTACCACTTTTCAAGGAGCCCCGGGCTCGCCGTGCCAAGAGGACGGAGCTGCTACTTGGCTCGATCCTCGGGGTCATGCTGCTCGGCTTGGCGGTCCTGGCGCGGCGCTGGCAGATCGGGCCGCGCTCGGGCCAGACGGTCCTGAGCCAGATCATGGCCGACGCCGTGGGACGGCACTGGGCCTACTACCTGGTGTCGCTCACCATCACCCTCGTCCTCGCCCTTGCCGCCAACACTTCCTTCGGCAGTCTCCCGGTGCTGGCCAGCCTTGTCTCTCGGGACAACTACCTCCCGCATCTCTTCTCGCTTCGCGGAGACCGGCAGGTGTTCTCGAGCGGGATCTGGGTTCTCGCTCTCATGTCGGGGGCTCTGCTAGTAGCTGTCGGGGGCAATACCAACAGCCTGATTCCCCTGTTCGCGATCGGTGTGTTCACAGGGTTCACGCTCTCCCAGACCGGCCTCGTCGTCCACTGGTGGCGCACCCGGCCGCCTCGGTGGCGCCGCCGGGCGGCAGTCAACGGCCTCGGCGCGCTCATGACCGGGGTGGCCACCATAGTGTTCCTCGTCTCGAAGTTCGCCGAGGGCGCCTGGGTCGTGGTCGTGGCAGTACCAGTGTTCATATTGATATTCCGGCGCGTGCATGCGTACTACGAGCGCACTGGTGTAGCGATCGGCATCGGGAAGACGCCCCCGCCGCCTCGCGGTCGGCCGACCACGGTCTTGGTGCCGGTGACCGGGGTGTCCAGGCTGACCGAGTACGCGCTGTCCGAGGCAATGTCCCTCGCCGGCAGTCCCGGCGGCAGAGTCATCGCCTTGAGCGTGGTCTTCGACGACGGCGCAGACGGAACCCAGCGTGGAAAAGACCTGGTGTCTGCATGGCGCGAGTGGGATCCTGGCGTACCTCTCGAGGTGCTGCACACGAACCTCGCTTCGGTTGTGCAGCCGATTGTGGCTTTCGTCGACGCAATACGCGCTCAAGGGGAGGAGCAGGTAGTCGTGCTCATCCCGACAATCGTGCCCACACGCCTGCGCTATCGCTTCCTGCACAACCAGCTCGACCTGGCGCTCTCCGCAGCCCTGCGGTCTCGGTCGGACCTCGTGGTGGCTCGCGTGTCGCTTCCACTCGGTCCCCGGCCCCCGAGCGCGCCCGCTGAACCGGCCCGCTGAACCGGCCCGCTGAACCGGCCCGCTGAACCGGCCCGCTGCCTGCGGAGCGCTCCCACACTCTTCGCGACTATGGTCAGGCTTTCATACATATAGTATGAACTTCTGGAATGCCGGCTTGCCCCAGGCGCCGGCACCTTGGACACGAGGAGGATCCTGCCAGGTGGCACGCCGCGAGCCGGCGATCCGTACAACGAAGGCAGAGGTAGCTCAGGCCGCCCTCGCCCTCTTCTGCGAGCGCGGATATCACGCGGTCACGATCGACGAGATCGCCGCCCGTGCCGGGGTCACCAAGGGGGCGGTCTACTACTACTTCTCCGACAAGGAAGACCTCGCCAAGGATCTCTGGCACGAGTTGTGGGATCGGCTGACCTCCGAAGCCAGCGCTGCGCTCGATCCCGAGGCCAGTACGGCGGAGAACCTGAAGGGCGCCTTCCGTTCCGTGCTCGACGCCATGAGTGGCCTGGGCGAAGCCCGGTTCTTCCTCCGTGATGCGTGGGTGCTCCCCTCCGTGGAGGTGGCAGGCCGGGCCGACCAGCAAGCCGCTGCCGCGCTTCTCGGAGACTTGCTCGGGGACGCCCGCTCGCGTGGCGAGCTGGCGAATATCGACACCGAGGCCGCGGCGAGGGTACTGCTCGGCGCTTATGCAGAAGCGGTGCTGCACATACTCACGACTGGCAAGGCCGACCCCACACTCGAGGTGGTCGACCGTGTCATCGACGGCCTTTTCGACCAGGTAGCTCCCGGATCGAGATTCGCAGGGACGCGTGGATGAAGGGGGCGGGCGGATGAACTGGACAACCCAGGCTGTTGTCGTGACCGGCGCCACGAAGGGGATCGGTCGAGCCATCACCGAAGTGCTTACTTCCAAAGGCGCGAGAGTAGGCGCAATAGCGCGCTCGGAGTCCGACCTCGACCGCCTGGCTGCGAGCCCTGGCGCTCGCGGGCGAGTGGAAGTCGCGGTGGCCGATGTAGGGTCACGCGACAGCCTGCACTCTGCCATCGCCAGCCTGGCTGCCCGCCTGGGCGAGATCGACATCCTGGTCAACAACGCCGGCATCGGGCTCTACGGCCCGGTTGGCGAGCTCGACCCCGGCATAGCCGAGAAGCTCATGCGCGTGAACTACCTGGGCACCCTCTATGGCACCCAGGCGGTGCTACCGGGCATGCTGGCGCGACGCAGCGGCCACATCGTGAACGTGGCCTCCATCGCCGGACGGATCGGCGCCCCCTTCGAGGCGGCCTACGCAGCCTCGAAGTTCGCCGTAGTTGGCTTGACGGAGGCCCTGGCCGTCGAGGTGGGACATTTCGGGATCAAGGTATCCATGGTGAACCCCGGGCCCGTGGAAACCGGCTTCTTCGATGCAAGAGGGCATCCTTACGAGCGGCGGAGGCCCAAACCCGTGCCGGCTGCCGCTGTCGCGGACGCTGTGATCGAGGTGGTCGAGACCGGTAGGCTCGAGCGCAGCGTTCCGCGCTCGCTCGGAAGGGCAGTAGCGCTCCGCCACCTGTCACCCCGGCTGTTCGCAGTAGGCACTCGCGTCGCCTTCCGGAAAGAATTGCGCCGCTACCATCGAGAGCTCGGCGTGCCCACGCCGTAGCTTCCTCCCTGGTGACTTCCAAGGGGCCTGAGCGCCCACCAGTCGACCCGACCAACGCTCGAGGGCGCCACCGCTCATGTAAGGGAGAGCGCGCCGGCGGAACGCTCAGTCCTGTTGGAACGCTCGGTCACGCCTCGTTCCATGCGTACCGGAGCCAATGGCACGGGTGATCTCGTTCCCCTCGCCGGAGCGGTGCCACCCACGCCGACCTCGCACCTGCCAGCCTTGTGGATGGTGGAGACGAGCGGGCTCGAACCGCCGACCCCCTGCTTGCAAAGCAGGTGCTCTACCAACTGAGCTACGTCCCCTCGGTGTGTCCTCTCGGTGCAAGGATCCGCGCATAGCAACGAGCCGTCGCTGGCAAGCCCTGCACCCCGGCCGCGACCTGAGTAGAGGGCGATTGGAGCAGCCTAGGGCCCTACGCTGCAAGCGTGTGAATCTCCAAGCCTATTCTACTGCACCACCCTGCAAGAGCCTGCCACAGCAGAGCCCCGGGGCCCCCTCTGCCAGCTCCGCAAGTAATAGCAGGTCACGGCGTTGTACTTTGGTGCCTTGCTGCTGCTCCCCGGTCAGTGCAAGCTGCGGCAGGTGGTCGGCTGCGTATTCACATATCGAGCAGATGGTCGGCCACCATCCGCCACGGCGACCACGACCTACAACAACGGATGCCATCTACCACAACGGAAGGACTACCCCGCTATGAGCGATCCGGCTGAACGCAATCTTGCCGATGTCCCCACGATGGCTACGTCAGCTGTTGGACGGCGCTACAGCGCACATGCACACAAGTGTGCACCGCGAGGCGTCCTCCGGGCATTGGCAGCGGGAACAGCACCGCTCGCCCTCCTCGGCAGCGTGCTTGCCGGTGCTGTCCCTGCCGGAGCTGCTCCGAGCAGCCCCTGGGCACTCACGCCCACCCCCAACGCCCCCCTGCCGGTCTCGGCCTCACTGAACGGCATCACCTGCGCGAGTGCCTCGAGCTGCATCGCCGTTGGCTACGCCACTACAGGCACGAGCAGTGCGGACCAGACCCTCGCCGAGGCCTTCGACGGCACCTCGTGGTCGATAGTGCCGAGCCCGAACACCTCGAGCTCCGAGGCCAACGTGCTCGCCTCGGTGTCGTGCATGCCGACCTCCGGCTCGACCATGTGCATAGCCGTCGGATACGCAGCAAGCGGCAAGAGCGGCGCGGACCAGACCCTCACCGAGGCCTTCGACGGCACCTCGTGGTCGATAGTGCCGAGCCCGAACACCTCGAGCTCCGAGGCCAACGTGCTCGCCTCGGTGTCGTGCCCATCGGCAACGTCGTGCACCGCCGTCGGAAGCGCTGTGAACGCGTCCACAGGCGCGGAGCAGACCCTTGTCGAGACCTTCGACGGCACCTCGTGGTCGATAGTGCCGAGCGCCGACACGACGAGCACCCAGTCGAACCTCCTCGAGGGCGTCTCGTGCACCTCCTCTGCGTCGTGCATGGCGGTCGGATACCAGGCGACCGGCGATGCAAGCGCCAACCAGACCCTCGCCGAGCAATGGAACGGCACTGCGTGGAAAGTGGTGACGACCACGGACACCGCACCGTTCGAGCCCAACCAGCTCCTCGGGGTGGACTGCGCGTCGAGCAGCGCCTGCATTGCCGTCGGAACTGCCACACCTCCGCTCGGCACCGCCACCCAGAGCCTTGTGGAGAGCTGGAACGGAACTGCCTGGACTACGGTCACCAGTGCAGACACGTCGAGCTCCCAGGCAAACGCCCTCCAAGGCGTGTCGTGCGCCTCCGCCTCCTCGTGCGTCGCTACCGGATACGCGGCAAGCGGATCGGTTCCGTCGAGCACTCCCGGCCAGTCCACTCCGGTCGACCAAACACTCGCCGAGTCCTACAACGGCACGTCGTGGTCCTTGACGAGCACACCAAACACTGCAAGCACGCAAGCCAACGCTCTCGAATCCGTCTCGTGCCCGAGCGCCTCGCTGTGCGCCGCAGCAGGGTACTCCGCCAGCGGTATCGACGGTGTCGACCAGACGCTCGTCGAAGGATGGAACGGGAGCTCGTGGGCAGGCGTGGCGTCTGCCGACCCGGCGCCCGTAGCACCCAGCGTTATCGAGGGCACCACTTGCGTGTCCGCCACCGAATGCACAGCCGTCGGCTACGCGGCAAACGGAGTGGGTGGTGTAGGCCAAACCCTGGTGGAAAACTGGAACGGCTCGACGTGGTCGATAGTGCCGAGCCCGGACACCTCTTCCGCGGAGGCCAACGCGCTCGAGTCCGTAACTTGCACGAGTGCTACGCAGTGCATTGCCGTCGGCTGGTCTGCCAGCGGGTCCACCTCGCCGGGCCTTCCGGGGGGATCGAGCGCTCCGCTACCCGATCAGACGCTGATCGAGACATACAACGGCTCGTCGTGGTCGATCGTGAAGAGCCCAGACACCTCTGCCACGGCTGCCAACGTGCTGCGCTCAGTCACCTGCCTGCCCACCTCGGGCTCCACGTCGTGCGTGGCAGTCGGGTACGCAGCAAGTGGCACCTCGTCCGCCGACCAGACCCTGATAGAGGCCTACAACGGCTCGTCGTGGTCGATCGTGACGAGCCCGGACACCTCTGCCACGGCTGCCAACGTGCTGCGCTCAGTCACGTGTCCGACAGCCTCGGTGTGCATCGCGGTGGGTTCCGCGACGCCCGCATCCAGTGGCAGCTCCCAGACCCTCGTGGAGCGCGACGAGAGCGGAACCTGGTCCATACTGGCTAGCCCGAACACGAGCTCGCTGCAGGCAAACGAGCTGAGCGCGGTGTCCTGCGACTCTCCGGCAATATGCGTGGCCGTCGGAAGCGCGGCCACCGGCTCTCTCGGAACCGAGCAGACCCTCGTGGAGGACTTCAACGGGACTTCCTGGTCGATCGTCACGAGCCCTGACACCGCTGCCACCGCCTCCAACGCCCTCGCCGCCGTGGCATGCGTCACTCCGGCCGACTGCTGGGCTGCAGGAAACGCGGCCAGTGGTTCCGGAGGTGCTGCGCAGACCCTCGTGGAGCACTTCGACGGGACTTCCTGGTCGATAATCACGAGCCCTGACGCATCCACATCCGCGGCCAACGTGCTGGATGCCCTCTCCTGCGTGCCACGCACCGACGACTGCTTCGCCGCCGGGTACTCGGCAACAGGATCGAGTGGATCGGACCAGACGCTGGCGCTGCACGCGGTGCTACCTCCGGCTGTCGTGTACGCCTCCGTAGCGCCCTCGACCATTGTGGCAAACGGAACCTCCCAGGCGACGGTGACTGCCGTTGTCGAAGACAGCTATGCCAACGGCGTCCCAGGCCAGGTCATGGCGATATCGAGCTCCGACCCGAACGAGCACCTGAGCCCCTTCGTGGACAAGGGCAACGGGACCTACACCGCAACGGTCACGTCTTCGACCACGCCCGGCAAGGTGACGATCACCGCCACGGACCTCTCGGTGACACCGCACCTGTCCGCCAGCGCGACTCTCGCCCAGGTGGCTCCCGGCTACTGGGAGGTGGCCTCCGACGGGGGGATCTTCGCGTTCAACGCACCGTTCTACGGCTCCATGGGCGGCAAGCCCCTGAATGCGCCGATTGTGGGCATAGCAGCAGATCCAGCAACAGGCGGCTACTGGGAGGTGGCCTCCGACGGGGGGATCTTCGCGTTCAACGCA
>JAJYXW010000183.1 GCA_021801525.1 Actinomycetes bacterium | reverse complement strand
CGACCTGCACGTCGCCTGCCTGGAGCACCGAGGTTCCGGGACCGGCGCCCGACTCCATGGCACCACCCTCCGCCACCGCACGAGACCCCGTTACGTTGCCTGCTGCGGTACCTGCCGCACCAGCGCCGGTGGCTCCGGCTCCGGCTCCGCTCCGAAGTGTGGCAGCTTCTCCGGCTCCCACTCCGGCTCCCACTCCCACGCCGGCATCGCTGCTGTGTGTGCCAGTTGCTCCGGTGACGGTGCTCGTGCCGGCTCCGGCCCCGCTCCGAAGTGCGCCAGCTTCTCCGGACGGGATTGTCGCTTGGCCCGTGGGCAGGCCGGGCGCGTGCGGAGATCGTCTCAACACGGCGCGCATCCGGGCTACCAGCTCCCTCAGCCGGTAGGGCTTGGTGACGTAGTCGTCTGCCCCGACCTCCAAGCCCACTACCGTGTCGAGCTCGGTGGCCTTTGCCGTCACCATGATGATAGGGACCGAGGAGCGTGCTCGTATGGCCCTGCACACGTCGATGCCCGAGAGCTTGGGGAGCATCAGGTCGAGCAGCACTACGTCCGGGCTGACGCTATCGAAGCGTTCGAGGGCTTCGGTTCCGTCACGGGCGACCACCACCTCGAACCCCTCGCGCCCGAGGCCAACCACCAGAGCCTCGACGAAAGACTCTTCATCCTCGGCGAGGAGGACGGTGACGGGCCGTACGTCCTCGTGATCCTGCCCGTCACCCAGGCGAGTACGAGGCCCAGGAGCCTCCGGTGCCGGCAACTCAGCCAACCCCGGGCTGCACGGGGAGGACCAGGCGGAACGTCGAACCCTCGCCCTCGCGGGACTCGACCTCTGCCCGGCCTTGGTGGTTGGCGGCTACGTGGCGCACTATGGACAGTCCTAGGCCGGTCCCTCCGGTCTCCCGGCTCCTCCCCTGGTCGACGCGGTAGAAGCGCTCGAATATCCGCTCGAGGTCCCGGCTCGGGATACCGGTTCCCTGGTCGACGACGCATATCGCTACCTCGGCCGAGCTCTGGGTGGCCGAGAAGGTGATCGTGCCGCCGCGTTCGGAGTACTTCACCCCGTTGTCGAGAAGGTTGTAGAGGGCCGAGACGAGCTGGCGCCTGTCGCCGAGGACGGCCACGGGAGCTGACGGCTCCTGCAGGTCGATCTTCACGTCGCGCTGCTCAGCCGCGGCACGCACCCGCTCTAGGGCTTCGGCCATCACCAGGCTCACGAGCACAGGCTCGCGCGGTGGCGACTCCTCTGCTTCGATACGGGACAGGTCGAGGAGGTCGTCGATGATCCGGCTGACCCTGAAGGCCTCGGCCTGGATCCGGCTGGCAAGCCGCTGGGCAACCTCGCGGTCCTCCTCGGCGACCAGAGTCTCGGCCAGCAATCCGAGTGCCCCCATGGGGGTCTTCAGCTCGTGGCTCACGTTGGCCACGAAGTCTCGCCGGATCTCCTCGAGGCGTCGTCGCTCCGAGATGTCGTCGATGACAGCGATCACACCGAGCGTGCGCCTCCCGTCGTCGATGAGCTGTGTGCGAACGACGAGCGTACGTCGGGGCGGGCCATAGAGGTCGAGGGTCCTCTCCGCGGACCCGGAGGTCCAAGCATCGGCCAGCAGATCGACGACAGCTTGGGCGGCCAGCGCGTCCCCGTGCCTCCCGCCCATCAACCCGGCGGCCCTGGGGTTGCGGAACACCACGTCGCCGTTCTCGTCGCAGACGATCACACCCTGGGGGAGGGTGTCCAGGGCGCGCCGCAGCCGCATGGCGTCGGACGACGCGCTCGCGACTGCCTCTGCTGCCCGATCCGTCACCTGCTCCAGGTGGCCAAGGGCCTGTTCGATGCCGGCTGGCTCCCCTCCGGGCGTGTCGGCGCTGAGCCTGGTGGAGAGCGCGGTCAGCCGTTGCTCGAGCGAACGGCGTCCCGCGCGGCGCCCGAGCAGTGTTGCGCCCACGATCCCGATCACTCCCGCAGCCGCTATGGCGGCGAATATCGCTGCAGCGGGAACCTGGTGCCCGGCGTTGGGGGCCGCGATGGTGTGAGCGGCGGACGGGGCGACGAGCGCGGAAACGGCTGCGACGAGACCGGAGACCGCTGCGACGTTCACGACTCCAGCATGGCAGCGAGCGCGGCCCGCGTGGCGCATACCAGTTATCGCCCGCTCTCGTCGTTCGAGGGGAAGCTATAAAATACACTGAAACCTATTGACACATAGTAAAACACTAGGTAAGTTGCAAGGGTGACAGAGGCCAAGGTCGTCCGACCCGACCGCCCGACCCGACCGCCCGACCCGACCGCCCGACCCGACCGCCCGACGCGACCGTCCAGCCAGGCGCAAGGTGCGGGTCGAGCAGGCAGGCAGGTTGGAGCGGCGAAGGTTCGACCAGCGAGCAGAAAGGGGAGCGCATGAGCGCGACAGTCACCCCGCAGGGTGCAACCAGCGCTGTGGCGGGCGCGGTGCAGCAGTACACGAGCTTCTTCCATCCGAGCCCGTCGGGGCTCCCGGGCTCGGCGGCGCTCCAGAGCCTCACCAACGGATTGGGGTGGTGGGCGCTCGTGCTTGCCCTCGTCGGCATGCTGGTCGGCGCGGCAGCCTGGGCGCTCGGAGCGCATACGCAGAACTACCAGCAGTCCTACAGCGGGCGCCGTGCGGTCCTCGTGTCGGGCCTGGCCGCGCTCCTCATCGGTGCGGCGCCGGCCCTAGTCCAGTTCTTCTTCACGACGGGCGCGAGGGTCCATTGACGCAGGAGCCCCGTTGCTTTCGCTTTGTCCGCCGGGCCGGCCCTTGCACGAGGCGCTCGAGGAGCGCGCACTTGCCATGACGAACCCCATCGACCTGCTCTCGCCAGTTCCGGGCGTGCCGCTCAGCGGCCTGAAGGGCGTGGCCAGCACCGTCGGCAGTGCTGTCGGCGGTGCCGTCGGAAGCGCGGTTGGTGGCGCAGCGCTGAGCGCGGGCGCTGGAGCGGTTTTCGCAGCTGCGAGCAGTTGGGTGGGGACGGCCGCCGTCTGGCTGCTGCGCGCTGTGGGCAAGGTCATGCTCGCCACAACCCACCCCGGGATCGGCACCGCGTGGTTCGCTTCCCGCGAGAGGCTGATGGCTGGGCTCGCGGCAGCCGTGATAGTGCCCATGCTGTGTGCGGCCACGATTCAAGCCGTCTACCGCCAGAGCGTCTCGGGGCTCCTTAGGTCGTTCCTCGTAAACCTTCCTCTGGCCCTCGTCTTGTCGGGGGCCTCGGTGGTGCTGGTACGCCTGGGCCTCGCAGCTACCGACGCCATGTCGAGCGTGCTGGCGGGCAGCTCCGGGGCGGACACCAAGCGGGTCGTCGCAGCTGTGAGCGGGATGTTCCCCGTCGGGGCCGGGCCCAACCCCGTACCGCAGTTCGTGGTGTTCCTGGGCGGTCTGCTCGTGTGCGCCGCAGCCTTGATGCTGTGGCTCGAGCTGATGGTCCGGGCGGCGGCTATCAGCGCTGCCACGCTGTTCCTGCCGCTGGTGCTCGCAGCGCTCGTCTGGCCGGCCGTGTCCCATTGGTGCCGGAGGCTCGCAGACACGCTTGGGGCTCTCGTCTTGTCGAAACTCGTGATAGTTGCTGTTCTGGCGCTCGGCGTGGGTGCGCTCGCCGGGGCTGGCAGCGGCGGACCAGGCCAGCGTGTCTCGTCCGCCATCACGGGGATCGCGTTGCTGGTGCTGGCGGGTTTCCTGCCGTTCACCCTCCTCAGGATCGTTCCTATGGTCGAAGCCGGAGCCGTGGCTCATTTCGAAGGGGTCCGGCAGCGAGCCGGGAGCGCTGTGGAAGCCCCGCTTCACGCCACAGCTGCGACGGCGGCGCGGATAGTCGACCATTTCGGCAAGCGGGCGGCTTCCCAGGCGAAGGACGCGGGGGCCGGCTTGCTCGGCGGCGCAGCCGGCGGCCTTGGTGGGGCCCCAGGTGGCGGGCCGCCGAGTGGCCCGGGGA
>JAJYXW010000150.1 GCA_021801525.1 Actinomycetes bacterium | reverse complement strand
ACGCCTCGAGCGGACCCTGTGGGCCGGCCCGACCGTACCCGGGCCGGCCGCGACCCGGATGGCGTCGCCGATGCTCCTCGCGTCGACGGCAGAGAGGCGGCGGACCGACGAAAGAAAGGCCCACTGGTCGGGCCAGGACTCCATCGACGCCGGATCGAGGAAGACCGTGTTGCCGACCTTGCGCGAGCTGCCCTGGAGCGGGAGGGCGATCAGGTTCCCGAAGCCCTTCTGGGGCACGAAGTCCTGGGAGGGGAAGAGCCGGTCGTAGCTCGTGAGGTCGACCTCGGCGCGAACCGCCATCGTCTCTCGCAACAGCCCGGTCCCGAGCCGGCGGGCGACGGCAGCCTCGACCGGCTCGTCGAAGAACACCCAGACGTGCGCGCCGTTGCCCGAACGTGACCGCTCCAGGCAGGCGGGCACGCCGACGTCGTTGCAGACCTGGAGGAAAGCCAACGCGTCGAGCGCCCAGCTGCCCTTGTCGAAGTCGCAGGCGAGGAACCAGCAGCGGTCGCCGTCGATCAGCGGGTAGACCCCCGCCGTGACGCGCCCCGAGAGGTGCGCGCTGAGCACCGCGTCGTCGAGCGGGGCGTAATGGCGAGGGCCTTGAGACCTGCGCCCGTCGAGGGTCACCGGCGACCACCCGGACCGCTTCGTGGACCGGTTCTCCCAGCGCTCGGCGTAGACGTCGGACCGGCCAGCGAACAGCGCCCGGAAGAGACGGACCTTGTCCTCCGGCGAGGAGCTGGCATCCACCTCGCCCACAGCCACCTCGCCGGCGGGGAACAGCCGTGGGGCACGCGCGGAGCGATGCACCCCCGTCCCGCTCAGCTCCGACGTAGCCGGCCCGGCCAGGCCGGCGCGGAGACGGCGATTCTCCTCCTGCAGCTGTGCGACCTCCGCTCGCGCCGCCGCCAGCTGCGCACGCAGGCGCTCGACCTCGGCGACCACCCCCGCGCCCGACGATTCCGTTACCCCTTCACCGTTCCCCTCGGCGGTCCGCCCTGCCTCGACAACTCTCGCGCCGCCGGGTCCCGCAGGCCTCATCGCTCGGGCCAGCTCCAGCCGGCCAGGCGCCGGGCGGAGAACGGGTCGAGCCCGAGCCAGCTCCGGTAGGCGGCGTGCAGCCAGGCCGCGACGCTTCCGGGCTCGAAGCGCACGTCGGTGAGCAACACCACGCCGGCGCGCCTGCCCTCGTGACCGCAGCGCGCGACGAGCCCGCGGCGCTCGCCGCCCTCGGCGTCGAAGCGGAGGACCTCGACGGGAAGGTCCAGCACGGTGGCCGAGCAAGGCACCTGTACCTCCTCGGAGAAAGCGGTGAGGAACGCCGTGAGCTGCTCGTCGGTGCCGTAGGCGGCGGCGGTGATCGACTCGATGAGCTCGCTCAGCGCTGGCGGCGGCACGACCGCGAAACTACGCGGCACTCCGGCACTGGTGAGGACGCGCGGGTCTCCTCACGACCGACGAGAGACCCTACGCGGGGCAGACCTACCTGTAGGGTCCATGTCCTCGATGAACGTTTTGACCTGGCAATTCGCTACTGGCCCACGGCCACCCGATTACCGAGCCGACATGCACATGGTGCTTCCTACCAGCTGTCGCCTGTCGGGCATGAGTCCTACCTGTGGTACGATTTCCTTCCGGCTCGGTTCCATTTGCGCAGCTCAGGCGATGCATCAGCTTTTTGGGCCCTACAGGGCATTCACTGCACCGAGCCCCGACAAGCTCGCCCGGATCGCCGAGGTGCTCGGCATCAGCCTGGCGGACATCTACAGCCACGCCGGCTACGCCGTGCCCGGCGACCTTCCGGGCTTCCACGCGTACCTCCCGGCCCGCTACCAAGACCTTCCCGAGTCCGCCCTGAGGGAGCTCATCGACCTGTTCGACTCGCTCGTGGAGCGCCACGGGCTCACGTCCCCACCCGACCCTGCCCCAGGCGACGGCGCCGAGGCCGTGGAGGCAGCGCCGTGAGCAAGCCCACACCGAAGCGCCTCGACCGCGGCAACATGCCGCCTGGTGAAGCCGCCACCGCGGTCATCTACGTCAGGGTGTCCACCAAGGAGCAGGCAGAGCGTGACGGCGACCCCGAGGGCTACTCCATCCCGGCGCAACGCGAGGCCTGCAAGCGCAAGGCACTCTCGCTGGGCGCGGCAGTGCTCGACGAGTTCGTCGACCGGGGTGAGTCAGCCCGCACTGCCGACCGGCCGGAGCTCCAGCGCCTGCTCGACTTCGTCCTCGACAACGCCGTCACCTACGTCATCGTGCACAAGATCGACCGACTCGCCCGGAACCGGGCCGACGACGTCACCATCAACATCGCCCTGAAGCAGGCTGGGGTGCAGCTGGTGTCGGTCACCGAGAACATCGACGAGACCCCGTCGGGCGTCCTGCTCCATGGCATCATGAGCTCGATCGCCGAGTTCTACAGCCGCAATCTCGCCAACGAGGTCATCAAGGGCAGCGTCCAGAAGGCCAAGGGGGGCGGCACCCCAGGCCGGGCGCCCACCGGCTACCTGAACGTCCGGCGCATCGTGAACGGCCAGGAGGTCCGCACGGTCGAAGTCGACCCCGAGCGCGGACCGCTCATGGCCTGGGCGTTCGAGGCCTACGCCGCCGGCGGGTGGACGATCCGCACCCTGGTCGACGAGCTGACCACCCGAGGCCTCACCTCGACGCCTGGTCCCAAGAGGCCGGTCAAACCGCTCGGCACCTCGAACCTGCAGCGCCTTCTCCGCCACCCCTACTACATGGGCATCGTCCGCTACCGGGGCGTGCTCTACGCCGGCAGGCACGAACCGCTCGTCACCCCCGAGACCTCGCAGAAGGTGCAGGAAGTCCTCCTCGCCAACAACTTCGCCGGGGAGAAGCAGCGCGAGCACAACCACTACCTCAAGGGTTCCGTCTACTGCGGTGCATGCGGCAGCCGCCTCATCGTGAGCCACGCCAAGAACCGGCACGGCACGGTATACCGGTACTTCATCTGCCTCGGCCGTCAACAGAAGCGAACCGACTGTCGCCAGCAAGCGATCCGGATCGACCAGGCCGAAGACGCGGTCGGCGGTGTCTACGCATCGATCCGCCTCAACGCCGAGCAAACCGACCAGGTGCGCGTCTTCGTGCTCGACGAGATGACCAAGCTCCACGGCGCCACCGAGACCGAGCGCGCCCTCCAGGAACGCCGGCTCGCCAAGCTCCGTGACGAGCGCAAGAAGCTCCTCGACGCCCACTACGCGGACGCGATCCCTCTCGAACTCCTCAAGAGCGAGCAGGCCCGGATCGCAGCCGAAGCCACCCGAGCTGAAGCACGCCTCGCCGCGCTGCAGGGCAACTTCGCTGCTGCCGAGGCGAACCTCACGAAGGCTCTGGCCCTCATCCAGAATTGCGAGGGCGCCTACCGCGACGCGTCCGACAAAATCCGCAGGCAGTTCAACCAGGCGTTCTTCAAGCGCATCCTGATCGACGACACGTACATGGTCACCGGGGAACTCGCAGAGCCGTTCGACACGCTGCTCAGCGAGGAGATCCGGCTGGCCGCGACTCGTCGAGCCCACCTGGAGCTCATCGACGCCGTGGAGGACGTGTTCCGACCCGGCCACAAAGACGTGCCCCTCGATCCCGAACTCGCCCTGGCCGGGGCCACCAGGATCCCGGCGACCCCGGCGTCGACGCGTGGTGAGGGTTTGAAAGTGAAGACGATGGTGGAGGTGAAGGGACTCGAACCCTCGGCCTCTACATTGCGAACGTAGCGCTCTACCAGCTGAGCTACACCCCCGAGGCTCACCCAGGATAGCGGCTGAGCAGGCGCCGGTCGGACAGCAGGGGGAGGCGACCGGACGCGGCTGGATCGCCCGCAGGGATCAGCCGCTCACAGCGCCCTGCGAGACGCCAGCCAGATCCTCGTCGTCCCAGGCACCGGGGTAGCCGGCTCGTGCGGCAACGGACGCGCGGGAAGCCAACAGCGCCACGCCCGGACCCAAGGCCGACGTCATGGCT
>JAJYXW010000050.1 GCA_021801525.1 Actinomycetes bacterium | reverse complement strand
CCGAAGCCCAGTGCCGGATGTGGTGGGCGTGTAGAAGGCGGGTGCGCTCGCATCCGGGGAACCTGCAGGTGGCGTCGCGCCGGCGGAGCTGCCGGCGAAGCCACCCCGGAGCGCTGCGGCGGGCCTTTGCCACCTCGGCTGCGTCTGTGCCATATGCCTCCACGACCAGTTGCCAGATGCAGTCACAAGAAAGCCGCCTCGCAGTCTCAGCAGAGAGCCCCTGGCCTCCCTCGGCCTCCACAGAGCCTCCCTCGGCCTCGCCGGCCAAGCTGTCCACGGGAGCTGCAAGGACATCGCCATCCACGTGGACTACCACGGTCGCCCGTCCGGGCTCTGTGGCGTGATGCCCTGCCGCCACTAGGTCGACGAGCGCGTCGGCTACACGCTTGGCGTAGGGCTCGAACTGGCCGGTTGCTGGGTCGGGGGAGGCCTGCTCTGCTTTGTCGCAGAGAGCCTGCTCCACCACAGAGCCGCCTTCTGGGTCGAGCAGGCCGCTTATGCGCAGCTCGCCGTCACGGTTCTTGTGCATGGTGAGGAAGCGGCGCTCGTAGGCCTTGTTCGCCTCCTCGGTGCCAACTGGTCTCGCCCTTCGGGCATAGAGCCGGCACTGGGCGACAGACCAAGCAGGCGCTAGAAGAGACAGGTGCTCGTCTTCTACAGGGCCAGCCACTCTGGCAAGGGGCTCTAGCTGTTCGAAAGAGAGCATGCCCTCCCCGAAGGCGCCCGCCAAGGCAGGCAGGTGCGAAAGACCAGAGGCACAGACTGCCCAGGCACGAGCGCTCGACCTAGACAGATGAAGGCGCGAAGCTAGCCAGTCGGCCATGCTGGGTGCCCCGTCGGACAAGAACGCCCCCCTCTCCTCGTAGGCAGCCACGAAGGAGAGCAGCCTCGCATGGGCAGCGGACATGAGGCCATGGAGCTGCTCCATCGCGTCCACCAGCTCGTCGTCGCTCGCCTCGGCAATGCTGGAGGGCTCTACCAGTGCCATGCAGTGAAGGCTACTGGGAGGGTGTAACAGAGCATGGCGAGCCATGGCTATACCGTGGCCAGGTCAGCCGACAGGGAGACTTCGCAAACGATGGCCGAGCGGGTGGTGACAGGGTCACACGCCGCCCTGGCCGAGCACTTTGCTCAGGCGCTGCTCTCCCCGGAGGACCCTGAGCGGCTCGGCGTATGCCCCGGCGTATGCCCCGGCGTACCGAGCCGCCTGGGCGCCAAGGCGAGCAGGCCGCCGACGACGATGGCCGCCGGGGCAAGGAACGCGCCGAGCACCTCGACGAGGTCGTTCGTGGAGACAGCGGCCGCGTATAGGGCGTAGCCAGCTAGTGACCAGACTGCGAGCCCAGCGAGCAGCCGGATGCAGCGAAGTGCAATAGAGCGCACGGCGCGGGTCTGCATGCTCGAGCTCAATGGCCGAGTGCGCCGGTGGCGTAGAGCACACCGCCTCCGAGGGTGAGAGCTCCGATCACGAGGGTCACCGTCGAAGCACGCAGCCGCGCTGCGATGCCGAGGATCGACCCGATGGCGACGAAGCTGACTCCCGCAGCTACGACCAGCATGACGGCCACGGGGCCGGCACCGACGCTCCTGATCGCGGAGAAACCAGCATGGCCCACCACGAACGGTGCGGCTCCAGCTCCGAGCAGGCCTACGACATCGAGCAGGAAGGAGAAGCGGAGCGCAGCCGCCGGCGTCTCGCCGAGGTAGATGAGCGGTGTGACCGTGACCGCGCTCCGGCTCACGCCGGGCAACGCGGCGAAGCCCTGTGCGGCACCCACCAGGGCGGCGCCACCGGCGCCCGGGACGTCCTCGCTGCCCGACTCGGAGCGCCGCGCCGCCATGCGCTCGCGCGCGAGGTTGACTGCGGTTGTCGCGAGCAGGAAAGCGCCGATCACGATCATGAACACAGACCCCGCTTGCTTGTGGAACGCCTTCACCACGAGCGCGTACAGAGGGAGCCCGACGACGGCGGTGCCGGCTGTGGCGATCACGAGGTAGCGGAGCTTGGCGGCCTCTACAGTGCGGGCGAGCGGTCGGCGAAGCCCCCTCAGTGCGTCCGCTATGTCTTCGCGGAAGAAGTACAGCGCTGCGAGGAACGACCCGAAGTTCGCAAGCAGGCCCATGACGTAGGCGGTCGAGCTCGAATAGCCGCCTCCGGAGGCAAAGGTGATGGCGATGATGCTCTTCGAGCTGACCGGCAGCCACTCCACGATTCCTTGCACGATCCCCGCCAGCACGGCTACGGCGATGGCTCTCATTCGGCAGGTGACCGCATGATGGGCGACGACGCAGACTTACCGGCTCAGGAGTCTGCGGGCTCGAGCATCGAGGAGCGGAGGGACAGCAGGTCGGCTTCACTGAGGCCGAGGCCGTGCAGGTAGGCGCTCGCCGAGCCGTGCTCCGCGCGCAAGTCGTTCAGCAGTATTGCGAGGGCGCTCGGGTCGACCTCGGACATCGACGGGTGGGCGGCCATTGCCCGGGCAAAGGGGCGATTGCCTCGAGCGAACGCCTGCCGCAAGCGGGCCGCGCCGGGCTTGCTCAGCGCGTAGTCGACGAGAGTGAAGGTCTCGGGCACGTCGAGGAGTGCGAGGAGCATGGCGGCCACGAGCCCGGTCCGGTCCTTGCCGGCCGTGCAGTGGAAAACCGCGGGTTGGCTGTGCTTGCCAGCCAGCAACTCGATGACGGCGACGAGCCGGCGACCACCCACGTCGAGCAGCTTCCTGTACCTCTCTACCAGGGAGCCCGACTCCGCGATCAGGCGGTAGGACGGAGCGCTAGGCGGCAGCTCCACGAGAGGGATGTGGTGGTACTCCGCGCCGATGCGGTCCCCAGGGAAGCTGCCGAAGTACTCGCGCTCGCGGCTGGTCCTCAGGTCCACGACTGTCGCTATCCCGAGCGCGCGCAGCCGGTCGAGGTCTCCGGGCGTCAGGTCCTGCAAGCCGTCGGAGCGGAACAGGCGTCCCCAGCGCACGGAGTGGCCCCCTCTCGTCGGGTACCCCCCGATATCGCGGAAGTTCCAGCAGCCTTCGAGCTCGACGCGCCGGCGGGAGTCCATGGCCAGAGCGACCACCGCTCCGGCAGCGGCGGGGCCACCGGGCAACCTCGAGAGCTCCGGAGCTCGAAGAGGCGGCTTCCTCTCGTCGGTCCTCGCCAGGACGGCGCTGTCTCCGGTTGCCGACGCGCCGAGGCCGCGCCATCCCCGGGAGGCCGCCCAGGCCTGCTCAGGCTCTGTGGTTGACCGCATAGAAAGGCAAGCTACGGGAGCAAGATGAACTGTCCGCGTCGGCGATGTGGCAGGCGCCTTATCACCCGGCAAAATCTCGGTGAAGATGCTCAGGCGTGCGGCTCTTCGAGTCGAAAGCCCACACCTCGGACTGTTTGCAGGTAGTGGGGGGCATGCGGGTCGGGTTCGATCTTTGCCCGCAGGCGCCGTACGTGGGTGTCGAGGGTTCGCGTGTCGGCCAGCTCCCTGTCCGCCCACAGCAGGTCGACTATCTCCTCGCGGGTCCGGACCCGCCCCGGAGGCATCACGAGCAGCATCAGCAGGTCGAACTCCCGGCGGGTCAGGTGGACTGGGCGACCGTTCACGCGTAGCGCACGGCCGGCAGCGTCGATATTCAGCAAGCCGACGCGGATGATGCCTGCCGCTTGGGGCGCTGTGCCCGATAATGGTCCGTTATCCGACGCACGGCCGGTACCAGCGCCAGTGGAAGTGCCAGTGGAAGTGCCAGTGGAAGTGCTAGTGCTAGTGCTCCGTGCAGGCCTAGTGCGCCGCAGAGTGGCTTCTATGCGCGCGATGAGCTCGCGCAAGCGGAACGGCTTTGTCACGTAACCGGCGGCTCCGAGCTCGAGCGCGGCCACCACGTCCACTTCGTCGTCACGTGCGGTGAGCATTATGACGGGCACCGCGTTCGTGGCCTGGAGCGCGCGGCAGACCTCGGTCCCCTGCATCCCTGGGAGCATGTGGTCGAGCAGGACCAGATCGCACGGGTGCGCGCTCAGGTACTCGAGCGCCGCAGGCCCGTCGGTTACGCAGA
>JAJYXW010000165.1 GCA_021801525.1 Actinomycetes bacterium | reverse complement strand
CGAATTGCAGCTCCCAGCCCTCCCGGGTTCGTTCGAGGCCCCCGGTGACCAGCCCGGCATTGTTGACGAGCAGGTGAAGCGGGCCGTCCCAGGCCTCGGCAAAGCGTGTGACGGTGATCCTGTCCGCCAGGTCGAGAGAGAGGGCTCGGGGCCGGTTCGCTCCAGTCGACCTCTCGATCGCATCGGCGACGGCGTGGCCGGCGGTCGTGTTCCGGACGGCCAGGGTCACCTCTGCGCCCGCTGCGGTCAGCGCACGGGCGGTCTCGACGCCGATGCCGGAGGAAGCTCCCGTCACGATGGCGCGAACCCCAGTGAGGTCTACGCCCTGGAGCACCTCGTCAGCGGTGCTGGTGGCGGTGAACGGCGTCGAGATGGGTTCGTGAGTGGCCATACACCTACATACTTGCCGAAGCCGGCGTGTAGCTGTCCTTGAGCCGAACCCCCTACGGGACGGCGGCTACCATCCTCGTGACGAACGCATGTACGTGCCGCAGAGGGATCGGCAACCGGGACAACGCCCCCAAGCGGGCGATGGAGCGCAGATCGCCGATTCCGCGTGCTCTGGCTCCGTGTTCCGCTTCTATGCAGGTCCGCACAGATCGCCCGTTCTTGAGTGCCGGGCGTCAGGGTGGCGGAGACTGACTGCTTGGGCTTGGTGCGAGGGACGTACCCAAGTCGGCGGAAGCGTTCGATGTACGATCCATGGCATGCAGGCCACTGAGATCGAGTTCGTGTTCGAGCCGGATCCCGATGGCGGCTACCACGCGTACGCGCCGGAGTTGCCTGGTCTGCACACCGAGGGTGACACGCTCGAGGAAGCCGTCTCGAACGCCGAGGAGGCGCTCGCTCTTTATGTGGAGGGCCTGCGGGAAGAGGGCCGAGCCCTGGACATGGGGGTCGTCCGCCGCACGCTCCCGCTACCCGCTTGAGCGGGCGCCTCCCAGTTGTCTCCGGCGACGAGCTGATCTCCGCGCTGGGCAAGCTCGGTTGGGTCGTGGCCCGTCAGCGGGGTAGCCACGTGCGTCTGCGCCACCCGGAGCGTGCCGTGCCGCTGGTCGTCCCCCTGCACCGAGAGCTGAAGCGCGGCACCCTCGCCGGGATCCTGCGCGACGCCGGTGTCGACGCTGACAGACTCCGTCGCCTGCTGTGAGCCCCGATTGATGTCGGCTCCCGCGGGCACTTCCGGCGTCGTTGTCTACGCCTCGGCCGGCGGCCGCTCTCGCCAGTGAACCCGGTGACCGAGAGTCGCTCGAGGATCCAGGCCGTGGTCTTCGACGTCGGCGAGACGCTGGTCGACGAGACCCGCGCATGGTCGTACGAGGCCAAACGGGCAGGAGTCACGCCGCTCACCCTCTTTGCGGCGCTCGGGGCCCTCATCGAGCAGGGCAACGACCACCGCGAAGTGTGGGCTCTTCTCGGTGTGGAACCTCCAACCCGACCCCTACCTCTGGAGCCGGGCGACTTCTACCCAGACGCTCTTCCATGCTTGCGCGATGTTGCAGCGGCGGGATTGCGAGTGGGTATTGCTGGCAATCAGCCCGAGGCCGCCGAGGAGATGCTGCGGAGCCTCGACGCTCCCCTCTCTCTCGTCGCTTCCTCCAGCCGGTGGGGTGTAGAGAAGCCGTCACCCGCCTTCTTCGAGCAAGTCTGTGCCGAGATGGCCGTCGAGCCCGCTGGCGTCGCCTACGTCGGTGACCGGGTCGACAACGACGTCCTTCCGGCTAAAGCTGCAGGCATGTTCGCTGTTCTGGTGCGTCGCGGTCCATGGGGTTACCTGGGTGCCCGGCGCCCGGAAGCCGCGACAGCGGACCTGCGCCTTGATGACCTCACGTCGCTCGTCCCCCGGATCCTCGCGGCGAGGTGAGCAGCCAGTCGTCGTGGTGCTGCCACATAACAACCAGTCTGGAGGGGTAAGCCGGCCCGACCACCAAACTCGTGGGGGCTGCCGAACGACGGTCATCGCGTCCCCCCGACGTCGACTCCCGGTCGTTCCACAAGCCGAACCCTCTGCGGTGATGGGGCACCCCAGCGCTGCGGCGGCGCCGGGGCCGTCCCGCAAGACCCGCCCGGTGATCTTTCCCGGAAGGGTCCCCTATCCGGGGCAGGTGTCGCGGGCAGTTCCGAAGGCAACCGGCCGAAGATCTGCGCGTACCGGTTGATCAGGGCAGTGCGTACGCATGCCCTGTGCAGCCCTATGCACCAGCAGCTCCGACGAGAAGCCCGCCGCGAACCCGCTGGTCAGCAGCCGCACGCGCCGCCCCACCCTGCCATGGCATGCCCTACGCAGCGTTGATAAGGCCCCGAGAAATCCACCCGAGAAACTCGCATCTCCGACGAGCGCCGGGACGAGAAACCGCTGGTCAGGCGCCTACACCCCTGCACGAGGTGCGCGCCTGACCAGCGGTCGTGGTGGCGGGGGTTCACGACCATCGGGCGACTTCGGGCCCCAAACCCGACGAACCCGCAGGTCAGTGGCGTGCCCTATGCAGCCGCCTGGACGGCTGCCCTACGCAACTTGGTGGCTGGCGATGGGTAGGCCCCGAGAAACGTAGCCGGCACGCCGTCGCGGTGCCGCGGTGGCTGCTCTCGGGGCAAACCCTGTTGACGGTATAACCTCTCAGCAGTATACTCCCGGGTGTGCCCTGGGAGGTTCTCGTCACCGATGAGTTCGAGCGATGGTGGCGGACTCTCCCGCACGAGCATCAGGAAGCGCTCACGGCCCGGATCGCCATGCTACGTGACCACGGCCCAGCACTCGGGAGGCCCACGATCGACACCATCCAGGCGAGCAGGCTCGCCAACTTGAAAGAGCTCCGGGCTTCACTCGGCCGAGCGCACCTGCGAGTGCTGTTCGTTTTCGACCCGTCACGTCGGGCGGTCCTGCTCGTCGGCGGCAACAAGGCTGGGCAGTGGCAGGCCTGGTACCGCCGGGCCATTCCCGAAGCGGAGCGCCTGTACGCCCGGCACGTCGAGACCATGAAGAGGAGCAAACGATGAAGCGCTTCGAAGAGCTAGAAGCCGAAGTGATGGCCGATGCTTCGCGACGGGAGCGAGTCGAGCGCGAGCGGGCCAAGGTCGTCGCCGAGCAGGTGCGCGACGCCCTGGGCGAGTTGCGCCGCGTCCGTCAGCTCACCCAGGTGGAGCTCTCCCGCACGATGCAGCGGCCCCAGTCAACGATCTCTCGGATCGAACGCGAAGGCGACATGCTGCTCTCGACGCTCGCCGCTTACGTCGAAGCCCTCGGCGGGCACCTCGAGATCAATGCTGTCGTCGACGGCAAGCGCATCCCTCTCACTGCCACCGACGCCCCGGCCACCAAGCGCAGTGCATGAGGGCGGGCGTAACAACAACTTCCCGGTCTCGGGCGAGCGGGGCTCTCAGGGTACATCCGCGGTCAGTATTGAACCGGCCTGGGTTCTCCAGAGGCTCTCGGGTTTGGAACTATGACGGGACCAGGTTGGACCTGTCGGCGAGATTGTGCCTTGCCGTGACGCTGGAGGCAACAGCCAGAGTGATGTCGTGCGGCGCCCGCGGGAGCGGTCAGCGCGGGAGTGGATGTTCGTACCAGACGGCGCTGGCGTCGTCGCTGTGACGGATGAAGCGGTACCGCTTGTGGGCTGCCTGAGGGCTTGTGCCGAGGGATGGGGCGATCTCGGCCCATGTGGCGCCGCCGGCAAGCGCTGTTGATACGGCCAGATCCCGTTCGCTGTTGAGCGCTTCGAGGCGTCGGGTTAGGGTCTCGATTCGCCGCGGCGCGGTGGTCATGCGCATGGATCGTCCCCGGGGGGCATCAACGAGAGTTGATGGATGGCCATGCCGGGTTCGACGCCGCGGACAGCTGTCAGCGGTTCACTTGCGCCAGGTGCTCGCCGTGGGCGCGCAGCGCGGCCCGCAGCTCGTCGGGAGCGAGGACCTCACAGGGGACCGAGAGCGCGGCGAGGAAGCCGACATGCCCGCCAGGTGCGGCCCGCCGAGCTCGACGATCGTGGCCGCGTCGCCGTCGGCGCTCAGGACCCCGACGGTGCGTGGCACCACCTGCGC
>JAJYXW010000070.1 GCA_021801525.1 Actinomycetes bacterium | reverse complement strand
GACGCTCACTGTGGGCAGCGAGGAAGGAGTACGACCAACGATTGAAACGACCGAAGTTGGTCGGGTGAAGCTCGCGAGATGAGGGCCGACGCGCCGCCAAGGGACGGCTGATGCCCGCGCGGGTGGGCCGCACGGACGCCGGAGTCGACGTATGTTTCGTCAGCTCGGAGCGCCGAAGAGTTGTAGTTGGTGCCGACATGTCGCTTGATGACACGAAACTATGAAAAGGTGGCGATTCCGCAGGACACCCTCCCGCTCTCCCTTCGCCGCTACTGGTCCGACTACCTACTGGCCGGCTTCCTTGCCCTTGCTTGGCTCCGAGCTGGGCCGTGGGCAGTTCTTGCCGGCGCCCTCTTCCTTACAGCCTGGGGCAGCCGGGGGCCCGCTCGTTGGAACCTTCCCCGCCGGGCCTTCTGGGCCCTCCTGCGGCCAGACGGGGTGCCACGAAGCCACGCTCGGGCGGTTCGCCTGGTGCTCGAGGCCGAAGGGCGAGGCCGGCTTCCAGAGCGGATCGTCTTTACGTCCTGGGCTCGGGAGGGCTCGTGGCGGTGCCCGGACACTGAGACCCTCGAGGTCAAGCTCTGGGCGGGCGAGCATGCCCCTGGAGACATCGCTGCGCTCCGACCGCACTACCCGGGCAGCTTCGCAGCCGGAACTCTGCGACGGCTACCTACGATCCGCTATGTTTTTGGTCGTGGACGCAGCCGTGTTGTTGCGGGACGCCAGGCTCCGTGCCGGCTTGTCCCAGGTAGAGCTGGGCCGTCGCGCCGGGGTATCCCAGAGCGTGGTCAGCGCCTATGAGTCCGGTGCTCGCCAGCCCTCGGTCCCGACGCTGGCCCGACTCGTCGCCGCCACCGGGTTCGAGCTGGACCTGCGTCTGTCCGAGCCTTCGGCGACCGGGCCAGCCAGCGGGGAGCTCGGCCATCGGGTACACCGGCATCGCGTCGAGCTGCAGGAGGTGTTGTCCCGCTACGGGTTGAGCAACGCCCGGGTCTTCGGCAGCGTAGCCCGTGGGGAGGAGAGCTCTGAGAGCGACGTGGACCTGCTCGTCGACGTACCCGAAGGTGTGGGCTTGGTGACCCTCGGGCGCTGCCAGGCGGAGCTCGAAGTGCTGCTCGGAGCGCGCGTCGACCTGGTGCCCGCCGGGGATCTGAAAGCGGGCGTCGCCGCCGAGGTCCTCGTCGAGGCGGTCCCGCTCTGAGCCGCCGGGACCGTCAACGCCTCGAGGATGTCGTGGCCGCCATCGACGCCATCCACGCTCACCTCGAGCGCGGGGACCTTCATGACGGTCTCGTGTTCGACGCCGTCCGGGTCCGCCTCATCGAGATCGGCGAAGCGGTCAAGGCTCTCCCTGCGGAGCTGCTCGCCAGCGAACCGGCGCTCCCGTGGGCGCAGGTCGCCGGGATGCGCGACCGGCTCGCCCACCGCTACTTCGACACCTCGCATGCCATCCTCGCTGCCACCGTCAGCGAGGACCTTCCCGAGCTTGACACCTCCGTGCGTCGTCTACTCCAGAGGGTGGACGACGACACCTGAACGGCATCGCCCAGTGGGTCACGTACGGGTCACGACAGACCGCGACTGGGAGCCGCCCACCGCATAAGCCCAGGTCAGCGCCCTGCCAAGCGGTCCTGCCCACTGCACTGACAATGCTGAGGTCGCTGGTTCGATTCCAGCTACCCCCACCCTTGTGACCAGGAAGGTTGTCTCCGTGTGGCGGCCGCGTTCGACCGTCTGCACCACATCTGCCCCACAAGGAGCAAACGCGGCATTGTGCGACTCCGGTTCATGCTGGACACCGTGGCTCCGGTAGCTGCACGGCACTCTCCGGCGCGGTTCCGGTACTTGGGAGACTCTGGCTGCGATTCCTACAGGGCACTCTCGCCGACCTGACCTCCACCAGTTATCGTCCAAGCCGGAGCACTGCCCGCACCAAGTGTCGCCTCTCGCCGGTGCACGCGCCATCGTGATGCGACGCTCCTGCCCACGGACGATCCTCTACCGCTTCGGGCGCGAAGGCGCCCTGCCGCTTGTAGGACGCGACGCTGTCTACCCAGCCCTTGCCCGCGACCACCTCATCGTCTTGGTGAAGTGCTCCCGCGTCGCATCACCCGGCCGCGGTGCGCGTCATACAAGTCAGCAATAACCTTCAGTCGCGCCAACCTTTGGTGGCGTCGGGTAGGTGAGAATGCAGAACGTCTCTAGTTCAACCAAGCAGATAGAGGTACCAAGGACCCAGAGGGCGCGACGCAGGGTCGCTCACCTGACGCTCCTTCTAGTTCTCGTTATTCTCGCAACCTCTTGTAGTTCGCTTCCGGCTTCACGCTCGGCACCGCAGTACGTTGGCATCGCCAACAATCACATCGGCCTAGCGGTGTTGTCGTTTGCGAATGGCAAAGTCGTCCGCATGCTCACCAAGGGATCAAACGATCAGAACCCGGAAGTCAGCTACCGTCATCATCTCGTCTACTTTGCGCAGGCCTCGCTTGGTTGCAACTGGAGCATCTACGAGGTGTCCCTACACGGTGGTCCTGCCAAACGGATTCTACGCAACCTTTCGAATGACGGCATCTTTGCCGTCACACCTGGTGGCACCGAGGTCGCTTATGAGACCGTACCTGGCGGCTGTCAGCCGAGACCGCCGGCCACTTTCGTGATCCACAACGTCTCGACTGGGGAAAACCACGTTGTCAAGGGTGCCCCGATCTTTGACGCTATGGCATGGTCTCCGCGCGGGGACATGCTCGCTGTCGAGTCGTACGCATCGGCGAAGGCACCCGATGCGGTCATTCTAATCCACCCTTCCTCGAGTACTGCGAACCTATCGGTGGGTGCGCCTGAACCCTGCCCCGACCATGCAGGCTACTGCAGTGAGTTCAGCCCTAGCTTTGACAGCCATGGAAACCTCTTCTATATCTCCGTGTTGGATCCGAACCCTAGGAAGCCGTGCGACGTCAATGTATGCACTACACAGAGATATGTGCTCACGGAAGTTCACAATGGTAAGGCGATGGCGCTCCTAACCGTTACGGCGGCCGCAGGCTATGTACCGTATCTGGCAGTCAATCCGACAGGAACGGCTGCGATAGTCTCTCTACCGAACGGCTCGTTTCGGTGGCGCCGCGGCGGTTCCATTCAAAGATCGGTCAGCATCCGAGAGGAGGCGTGGCTGTAGCAAGGTTTCCTTCTACTAGAGGGAGAACATACGATGAGTAAGATCAGAATTCGTCTGCTTTGCCAGGCCTGAATGCTATCCGCTGCTGCTGTGACTAGGCTCTGTGCAACAACAACCACGATAGCAGTAGCAGCCTGGTCCTGAGCAGTACCGTTTGAGTGTCCAGAATTCGTCCGGAATCTGTCCAGAGTCCGGCCCAGAGACAGTGTTTGTGAACCATCACCCGAGACCCTCGTCCGCGATTGTTCCTAGTGAAGAAACTGCGGGCCAACTGCCATAAGGGCAATCTGGTCTGCCAATAAGGCTGAGGTTGCTGGTTCGATTCCAGCTAGCCCCATAGATCCGCCGATCGGAGAGCAGATGGGACGGGGACCATCTCTTGCTCCACTGCTAGCTGCAGCGGCGCTCGTTCTAGGTGGATGTTTATCCACCCCAGCGTCGGCTGGCTCCATCCGAGGGGAGCTTGTCGCTGTCGGGGGACCTCCGAGCACCCCTTCCCAAACGTTCACAAAGGGCGAGATTCGCTTCGAGACACCGAGTGGGAAGAGCTATAGCGCGAGGGTTGGGGAGGACGGTCGGTATTCGATCGAGCTGCCCCCTGGGACCTACACGATCAGCGGGCAGAGCCCTGAATACTTGCAAGGAGATCGCTGGCTCTGTAGCAGCCGTTCAGTCAGGCTCACCAGAGGCGGCAGCGCAGTCAGGTACGTCGTCTGTCCTGAGCCATAGTCGCAGAGCAGCAGAAAGCTGATGTCACGCGCTTGAAAGCTGCCTGAGCTAGGACCAACGTCAGTCCAGAATCGAGGCTGAGCGACGGCCACCAGCGAGCCCCAACCAAAGGACACTGGGCTCAGCAGCGAGAGAAAGGAAGAGAGATCCGCTT
>JAJYXW010000094.1 GCA_021801525.1 Actinomycetes bacterium | reverse complement strand
TGGGAGGCAGCGAAGCTGCCGTTCGTATGAGTCCTGTCCCCGTGGTGGGGACAGGGGAGACTCGACGGCTGGGGAGCGAAAAGAAAAGGAGCGCTTAGGAATGCCTAGGTTCTCTGGAGCGGCAGATGGTGATGATGGTGGAGAGGGCCGAGAAGAAAGAGGAGGAGGTCCGCGAGGATGGACTTCGACATCCCAGCTGAGGTGGCAGAGCTCGAGGCTCAGTGCAGGCGCCTGGCGCTCGAGCAGCTTCGCCCGGGCGCGAGAGAGGCCGAGCTGGCGGGCGAGGTGCCTTCCTCGACTTTGCAGGCAGTGAGGGACCTCGGCGTGAGCCAGATCGGCGTTTCCGAGGAGATCGGCGGCTCGGGGGACCATCTAGCTCTGGTCGTGGCCATAGAGGCCCTTGCCTACGGCGATGCCGGCGCTCTGGTTGCCTCGGACACGGTAGGCCCTGCTGCCGGAGCGATCGACTGGCTGCTTCGAGCCGGCGCGTCGCCCGTCGCAGCGGGAGGTCCCGATCCGGACAGAATGGCCGCGCTGGTGGACCTGGCACGGTCGTGCGCCGGCGGCGAGTCGCGTGCGGCGTTCGCTGTTGCCGGGGGAGGGGCTTCGGAGATCGGTGTGGCCGACCGGCAGCACGATCCTCCTGGTGGCGAGCGAGGGGTCGTTCGTGTGCCTTTCGTGCCAGGGCACGGCCCACCTGGAATGCTGCTGGTCGTCGGAGAGACGACCCTCGCGTGCTACGAGGCCTCTTCACTCGCGGCCGAGCCCGCGCCGGCCGGGGCCCTTGCCGCTTGCGGCGGGGTGAGTGTCGAGGTCACGAAGCTCGCCGGTGCTTTCGGCGCTTCCGGTGCTTCCGGTGCTTCCGGTGCTTCCGGTGCTTCCGGCGGCAGGCCAGGCGGGGACTCCGTCGGTGGCCCAGGCAGCGGCCCAGGCGGGGTCCCGGTCGGCGGCATTGTGGTGAGGCTGGAGCGTGCCGCTGCGTTCGAAGTGCGCGCGAGGGCCCGCCTGTGGGTTGGGGCGGCTCTGGTGGGCCTGACTGCTGCGTCTTTGGACCACGCGGTCGCCTACGGGCGGGATCGGGTGGTCTTCGGCACCCCAGTTCTCGGCCACCAGGCGAACGCCTTCGATCTCGCCGCCGCGACCACGTCCCTCATGGCAGCACAACTGGCCCTGCGGTCGGCCGCCTGGCGTTTCGGGAGAGGAGGAGATCGGGATGGTCATGCTCCTCACGCGGCCGCATGGCTGTCGACCATTGCATATCTCGAGGCGCGAAGAGCTGCCCTGGCGGGGACCGATCTCGGGCTGCAGCTTCTCGGAGGGCATGGCTACATGGTCGACGAGCCCGTGGAGAAGTGGTGGCGCGAGGCGCGTGTGCTGAGCCTGCTCTGGGGCGGCGAGGACTCGGCGCTCGACGACCTGTCGTCGTGGGTGCTGAACGCGCCCGATCCTCTGGTGGTGGCTTCGTGAAGCCCCTGGCTGGCGAAGCTTCCAGTTGCGGCGGGGCGCCCTGATGGACATCAGCATCGACAGCGAGACGCGCTCCGCGGTGGAGCTTGTGCGCTCCATTGGGCGTGAGTACCTGAGGCCTCTCGGGATCGAGGCCGACAGGTCCAACCGCCCCATCCCAGCCGACCATCCCTTCTACACGATGGTTGCGCGCTCGGGATATATGCAGCAAGGTCTGGGCGGCGACGGCGCCAAGCGCGCTCGAGGGCACGCCGAGGACCACAAGAGCGCCGGCGCATCCCCTATGGACGGAGGCAGCGAAGGTGTGAAACCGACCGGTACGCGCGCTGCCAGGGGCTCTTCCGCGGTTCGCAATGTTCTCGTCGCGGAGGAGGGCTCGTACTGGGACCGCGGCGCGATGGTGTCGCTTCCGGGTCCCGGACTCGGTGGCCCGCCGGTGCAGCGCATGGGGACGCCAGAGCAGCGTGAACGCTTCCTGGCGCCGTTCCGCCAGAGGGAGCACCCGGTATGGGCTGCTTTCGCCATGACCGAGCCGGGGGCGGGGAGCGACGTCGCAAGGATCGCCACCAGAGCCGTGCGCGACGGCGACGAATGGGTGCTAACCGGACAGAAGATGTACTCGTCGAACTCGCCTCGCGCCGAATGGGTGGTGGTGTTCGCGACCACGGACCCCGCTCTAGGGCGGGCAGGGCATCGTGCGTTCGTCGTGGAGCGGGGCACGCCAGGGTTCGAGATCCTCCGGGTCGAGCACAAGATGGGCCTACGCGCCTACGAGACGGCGACTTTCGCCCTCGATGCGTGCAGGGTGCCCGATGGCAACCTGCTCGGCGGCGACGAGTACTACGAGGGTTCCGCTCGCCGCGGCTTCGAAGGGGCCATGTCCGCGTTCAATGCCACCAGACCCGTGGTGGCGGCCATGGCGGTCGGCATCGCAAGGTGCGCGCTCGACCTGGCGGTGGAGGTGGTGCGCGACGACTACCCCGTTCAGGGCCTGTCGAGGCGAAGGCGCGCGCTCGAGCGGCTCGCGGTCGCTCGCCAGGGCGTAGAGGTGGCGCGGCTCTTGTGCCTGCGTGCCGCCTGGATGATGGACAATGGCGAGCCCAATGCGCTGGCGGCGTCGATGGCCAAGCAGTACGCGCCCCCTGCGGCTCTCGCGGCAGTAGAGGCGGCAGCGGCGGTCCTCGGCGAAGCCGGGGTGCTACAGGGCTCCCTCGTGGAGAAGCTCGCGCGCGACGTGAAGGCGATGGACATCGTGGAGGGTACCCAGCAGATCCAGCGGCGCGTAATAGCCAGGCACGTGATCGGAGCTCTCGGCACATCCACGGAGCAGTCCTCCACGGAGCAGTGAAGAGGCGGGTGGCACTGCGCCATCGCCTGCTTCGTCCAGAGGCACAGCAGGCTGCTCACCCGGTCGTCCATTGGCCCACGCGAGACCAGCCTACGGCCAACGCCCCTTGCCGTCTGGCATGAACGAGCGCCTCACGGATGGCACCAATACTGGACGATCAGCGACATCACTACTGCGCCAGCGAACCGAAGTCCGACATCCCCATCACCGCTTGCTGGCAACCCGACTATCTCCGTACGCCGGGTGGAGGGATGATGAATCACTCCTACTGTGGTAGTAGACTGTCCGTATGCCGAGAGGTAGACCCTCGCCGAAATTGGCGATCACTGTCGACGCGGACGTTCACGAGCGCGTCTTGGCTGCGGCAGCCGAAGAAGGAGTCAGCGTCTCGGCATGGATGACCGCTGCCGCGCGCCGGGCCTTGCTGCTCCGTGATGGGCTCGCCGCCGTCGCCGAGTGGGAGCAGGAGAACGGCGCGTTGACCGAAGACGAGGTCAAGGCTGCTCGTCACCGGGTGACTGAGCAGTTGCGCTCTCCCGTCGGACAGCGTTCGGCGTGACCGTCCTCTACGACGCTGGGCTACTGATCGCCGCAGATCGCAATGACCGAGTGGTGTGGGCCGACCACCGCACCAGGCTCGAGTTCGGTGTCCTCCCCGTGACCACTGCACCGGTGGTCTCCCAGGTCAGCCGCTCGAGCCGACAGGTCCAGCTCCGACGACTCCTGCGAGGATGCGAGATCGTTGCGTTCGCACCTGAAGAGGTGCACGAAGTAGGAGAGCTCCTTGGGCGCGCAGGATCCTCGGATGTTGTCGACGCGCACGTGCTCGTCACTGCATCCCGGAGTGGTTCTTCGGTGATCACGTCCGATGAGGAGGACTTGGGACGGCTGTCGGACTGCCTCCAACAGCCGGTGACCCTTCACCAGGTCCAGGCTCGACGGCGGCCGCGACACCCGTAGCCCCCGCCGTTGGCGCAGAGCGGGTGATGCCAATTGCCGGTCAGTCCGCGAGAAGCCGTTCGAGCTTCTCGAGTGGAGTCGCCGATCGGACGTCCACGGCAGTACGGAACTCGGGCATCAGGTCTTTCCTCGAGCGTCGGTCTCGTTTGGGCAGCAAGATGGGCCTCGAGGCGGTCGAGGCGGTCGAGGCGGTCGAGGCGGTCGAGGCGGTCGAGGCGGTCGAGGCGGTCGGACCATTGGGCATGCGCGCCGGAGCCAGAGGTCACATCTCGAGCGTGAGGGAAGCGGGGTCCATCGCGA